>NZ_MUEY01000001.1:0-438598 GCF_001995695.1 Salinivibrio sp. ML290
GGTGGATTTACTGGACGTCGAGCGGCGGACGGGTGAGTAACGGCTGGGAACCTGCCCTGACGAGGGGGATGGTGGATTTACTGGACGTCGAGCGGCGGACGGGTGAGTAACGGCTGGGAACCTGCCCTGACGAGGGGGATAACCGTTGGAAACGACGGCTAATACCGCATAATGTCTACGGACCAAAGGTGGCCTCTACATGTAAGCTATCGCGTTGGGATGGGCCCAGTTAGGATTAGCTAGTTGGTAAGGTAATGGCTTACCAAGGCGACGATCCTTAGCTGGTTTGAGAGGATGATCAGCCACACTGGGACTGAGACACGGCCCAGACTCCTACGGGAGGCAGCAGTGGGGAATATTGCACAATGGGGGAGACCCTGATGCAGCCATGCCGCGTGTGTGAAGAAGGCCTTCGGGTTGTAAAGCACTTTCAGCAGTGAGGAAGGTGGTGTACTTAATARGTGCATGGCTTGACGTTAGCTGCAGAAGAAGCACCGGCTAACTCCGTGCCAGCAGCCGCGGTAATACGGAGGGTGCGAGCGTTAATCGGAATTACTGGGCGTAAAGCGCATGCAGGCGGTTTGTTAAGTCAGATGTGAAAGCCCGGGGCTCAACCTCGGAACCGCATTTGAAACTGGCAGGCTAGAGTCTTGTAGAGGGGGGTAGAATTTCAGGTGTAGCGGTGAAATGCGTAGAGATCTGAAGGAATACCAGTGGCGAAGGCGGCCCCCTGGACAAAGACTGACGCTCAGATGCGAAAGCGTGGGTAGCAAACAGGATTAGATACCCTGGTAGTCCACGCCGTAAACGCTGTCTACTTGGAGGTTGAGGTTTAGACTTTGGCTTTCGGCGCTAACGCATTAAGTAGACCGCCTGGGGAGTACGGCCGCAAGGTTAAAACTCAAATGAATTGACGGGGGCCCGCACAAGCGGTGGAGCATGTGGTTTAATTCGATGCAACGCGAAGAACCTTACCTACTCTTGACATCCAGAGAACTTTCCAGAGATGGATTGGTGCCTTCGGGARCTCTGAGACAGGTGCTGCATGGCTGTCGTCAGCTCGTGTTGTGAAATGTTGGGTTAAGTCCCGCAACGAGCGCAACCCTTATCCTTGTTTGCCAGCACGTAAAGGTGGGAACTCCAGGGAGACTGCCGGTGATAAACCGGAGGAAGGTGGGGACGACGTCAAGTCATCATGGCCCTTACGAGTAGGGCTACACACGTGCTACAATGGCAGATACAGAGGGCAGCGAAGCTGCGAAGTGGAGCGAATCCCTTAAAGTTTGTCGTAGTCCGGATTGGAGTCTGCAACTCGACTCCATGAAGTCGGAATCGCTAGTAATCGGGAACCTGGGGCTGGATCACCTCCTTACTGACGCTATTTTTGCGAGTGTTCACACAGATTGTATAGGTTGAAAGTCAAAGAGATACGAATGCCTTAGTGAAAGGCTCGTACCTTAGATGGGTCTGTAGCTCAGGTGGTTAGAGCGCACCCCTGATAAGGGTGAGGTCGGTGGTTCAAGTCCACTCAGACCCACCAATTTCTYCTGATRCTGCGTTAGTGCATTCCTCGTTTAGCGAACTAAACGTCGAAATACACTGCCTTGCCTCAAAAGAAATTGGCACCAGCATCTAAGGAATTATGATGGGGCTATAGCTCAGCTGGGAGAGCGCCTGCCTTGCACGCAGGAGGTCAGCAGTTCGATCCTGCTTAGCTCCACCACTTTTTAAGCGCATTTATGATGATAAGTGTCTTTAAAAAGTGGTTTATCGTATTGATARAMWCACATGCTCTTTAACAATCTGGAAAGCTGACAAGTCATTCTTAAAGAATGACAGTAAAGTTCTCAATCAGTGACATGTAATGTCACTCACACAATCAAGTGTGCTTGGGCTTTGTCTTATTTGATAAGCAAAGTCTCTATTTTGAGTCCGGCAAAAACAAAACCTTAGTTGTTTTCATGCAAGACCTTTTGGGGTTGTATGGTTAAGTGACTAGGTATCTTAGYGTGAATACATAGCGCTAAGAGGCGAACTCGGGGAACTGAAACATCTAAGTACCCGAAGGAAAAGAAATCAATTGAGATTCCGGCAGTAGCGGCGAGCGAACCCGGAGCAGCCCTTAAGCGGCTTAGGCGTTAGGTGAACAGGTTGGAAAACCTGGCAATAAAGGGTGATAGCCCCGTAACCGACGGCGCCTTAGSCGTGAAAWCGAGTAGGACGGGACACGTGATATCTTGTCTGAACATGGGGGGACCATCCTCCAAGGCTAAATACTCCTGACTGACCGATAGTGAACCAGTACCGTGAGGGAAAGGCGAAAAGAACCCCTGTGAGGGGAGTGAAATAGAACCTGAAACCGTCTACGTACAAGCAGTGGGAGCCTCCTTGTGGGGTGACCGCGTACCTTTTGTATAATGGGTCAGCGACTTAATGTTAGTAGCAAGGTTAACCGCATAGGGGAGCCGTAGGGAAACCGAGTCTTAACTGGGCGWRYAGTTGCTAGCATTAGACCCGAAACCGAGTGATCTAGCCATGGGCAGGTTGAAGGTTGAGTAACATCAACTGGAGGACCGAACTCACTAAAGGACCGAACTCACTAACGTTGAAAAGTTAGGAGATGACCTGTGGCTAGGGGTGAAAGGCCAATCAAACTCGGAGATAGCTGGTTCTCCCCGAAAGCTATTTAGGTAGCGCCTCGGACGAATACTACTGGGGGTAGAGCACTGTTAAGGCTAGGGGGTCATCCCGACTTACCAACCCTTTGCAAACTCCGAATACCAGTAAGTACTATCCGGGAGACACACGGCGGGTGCTAACGTCCGTCGTGGAGAGGGAAACAACCCAGACCGCCAGCTAAGGTCCCMAAGTTATCGCTAAGTGGGAAACGATGTGGGAAGGCTCAGACAGCCAGGATGTTGGCTTAGAAGCAGCCATCATTTAAAGAAAGCGTAATAGCTCACTGGTCGAGTCGGCCTGCGCGGAAGATGTAACGGGGCTAAGCGATACACCGAAGCTGCGGCAATGTCCTTATGGATATTGGGTAGGGGAGCGTTGTGTAAGCYGTTGAAGGTGTGCTGAGAGGCATGCTGGAGGTATCACAAGTGCGAATGCTGACATGAGTAACGATAAAGGGGGTGAAAAACCTCCTCGCCGGAAGACCAAGGGTTCCTGTCCAACGTTAATCGGGGCAGGGTAAGTCGGCCCCTAAGGCGAGGCCGAAAGGCGTAGTCGATGGGAAACGGGTTAATATTCCCGTACTGCTGCTTACTGCGATGGGGGGACGGAGAAGGCTAGGTGGGCCTGGCGATGGTTGTCCAGGTTCAAGTGCGTAGGCTGATTTCTTAGGCAAATCCGGGAAATCAAGGCCGAGACACGATGTCGAGCCACCAAGGTGGTGAAGTCATTGATGCCATGCTTCCGGGAAAAGCCTCTAAGCTTCAGGTAAGTAGCAACCGTACTCCAAACCGACACAGGTGGTCGGGTAGAGAATACCAAGGCGCTTGAGAGAACTCGGGTGAAGGAACTAGGCAAAATGGTACCGTAACTTCGGGAGAAGGTACGCTGCCCGCGGTGAAGTCCCTTGCGGATGGAGCTATGGGCAGTCGCAGATACCAGGTGGCTGCAACTGTTTATTAAAAACACAGCACTGTGCAAAATCGAAAGATGACGTATACGGTGTGACGCCTGCCCGGTGCCGGAAGGTTAATTGATGTGGTTATCGCAAGAGAAGCCATTGATTGAAGCCCCGGTAAACGGCGGCCGTAACTATAACGGTCCTAAGGTAGCGAAATTCCTTGTCGGGTAAGTTCCGACCTGCACGAATGGCGTAATGATGGCCACGCTGTCTCCACCCGAGACTCAGTGAAATTGAAATCGCAGTGAAGATGCTGTGTACCCGCGGCTAGACGGAAAGACCCCGTGAACCTTTACTACAGCTTGGCACTGAACATTGAGCCTACATGTGTAGGATAGGTGGGAGGCTTTGAAGCGGCGACGCCAGTTGCTGTGGAGCCATCCTTGAAATACCACCCTTGTATGTTTGATGTTCTAACTTAGCCCCSTTATCSGGGGTGAGGACAGTGCCTGGTGGGTAGTTTGACTGGGGCGGTCTCCTCCCAAAGYGTAACGGAGGAGCACGAAGGTGGGCTAATCACGGTCGGACATCGTGAGGTTAGTGCAATGGCATAAGCCCGCTTAACTGCGAGAGTGACGGCTCGAGCAGGTACGAAAGTAGGTCATAGTGATCCGGTGGTTCTGAATGGAAGGGCCATCGCTCAACGGATAAAAGGTACTCCGGGGATAACAGGCTGATACCGCCCAAGAGTTCATATCGACGGCGGTGTTTGGCACCTCGATGTCGGCTCATCACATCCTGGGGCTGAAGTCGGTCCCAAGGGTATGGCTGTTCGCCATTTAAAGTGGTACGCGAGCTGGGTTTAGAACGTCGTGAGACAGTTCGGTCCCTATCTGCCGTGGGCGTTGGATGATTGAGGGGAGCTGCTCCTAGTACGAGAGGACCGGAGTGGACGAACCGCTGGTGTTCGGGTTGTGTCGCCAGACGCATTGCCCGGTAGCTAAGTTCGGCACAGATAAGCGCTGAAAGCATCTAAGCGCGAAGCTGGCCCCGAGATGAGTCATCCCTAGAGCTTCGAGCTCTCTAAAGGGTTGTYSTAGACTASRACGTTGATAGGCAGGGTGTGTAAGCGCTGTGAGGCGTTGAGCTAACCTGTACTAATTGCCCGTGAGGCTTAACCATACAACACCCAAGAGGTTTTGGGTTGGACTYGAAWWAAGCCAGTTGATTGTGGCGAGAACGAACAGCTTTCTAGATTACGTGTTTTGACTGAAAAGTGAAGACACACCCAATTTTGCTTGGCGACCATAGCGCTTTGGACCCACCTGACTCCATGCCGAACTCAGTAGTGAAACGAAGCAGCGCCGATGGTAGTGTGGGGTCTCCCCATGTGAGAGTAGGACATCGCCARGCTTTGAWTACAATTGATTAAAGCCAAGAGATATAAGTCTTTAGTCATWCAGAATTGGTGCGGAGTGGTAGTTCAGTTGGTTAGAATACCGGCCTGTCACGCCGGGGGTCGCGGGTTCGAGTCCCGTCCACTCCGCCACTATTTATAGGGGTATAGCTCCAATTGGCAGAGCAGCGGATTCCAAATCCGCGTGTTGGGGGTTCGAATCCCTCTACCCCTGCCACTTGAAAAGCACTGACATCCGTCAGTGCTTTTTTTTATTTCAATCTTACCGATAGACTAACTTATGGATGGTTTTTGGTGTGACACCGAAGTCTGCGTGTTGGGGGCTGGGGCGCCAGTCCGCTGGGTCGCCAGTCCGATCGAATCCCTCTACTCCTGCCACTCGAAAAGCACTGACATCCGTCAGTGCTTTTTTTGATCTATTCAACAAGTCTTCTAATAGTTTTTGGCCACAAATTGGCTTGGGCCTATTGCATCGGGCTGGTGACTGAAACAAAGCTCATAGGCAAATGCCGTGGTATGCATTGGCTCTGTTCGGCTCTCACTGTGATATTCGACTTCCACAATCACTCTCTGATACCCCGACCCCTCAAATGCATCAAGTTTAGGTAGAAAATGGGATAAGTCCTCTGCTTTTAAAAGCCAACCCTCAACGCGATCATTGACAGAATCGCTGAGCTCAATGCCGGGATAACCTGAGGCCGATCCCCAACCACGGTCGGTGCGTATTGCTTGTATACTCGCAGGGAACCACTGACCATGGACTTCCGCGAGCACATGGTGATTTGTGCCTTCTGGACACAGGGTTCCGTATACGAAGAGGTTGTTAAGCATAGGCGTCGCTCCATGAATGCACTTTGTTATTATTTCTTTTCTATCCTATCTCTGAGTTGAAGCAAGCAGCAAGTAATAAGTCAGTGCAACCACTTGTATTTCAGCCTTCATGATCGCAAAATCGGCGCCCATTCTAGTAACAACCTATACTCACACTGGCAAGCGTTATGGTGGTGATCAAGCAATGAAAAAACGTATTGGCAAGGTAGTGGCATGGGGCAGTGCTATTTTTGTCCCTGCTGCGGTGATTGGTGTCAATGGCTACTTCACCGTGCCTGACAGCACCCAGCTCCATACAGTGTCTGGTATACATCGCCAGTGCGTTGATTACACACATTCTTCGCCGCTTGACGAACAAGGCCGTTTTTCTTTGTTGGTGTGGAATATCTATAAACAGCAGCGCCCTCAGTGGGACACGGCGTTAAACCAGTATCATCAACCTCACCGTTTGATGTTGTTGCAAGAGGCAAGCTTTGGTCCACAATTGGCGCGTTGGATCACGCAAGCATCATTGCACTATGACCAAGCTTATGCGTTTGCGATGCAAGATGCTGTTGCAGGGGTGATGAACCTTTCCAAAGTGAACCCTTTGCACAGTTGTGCGTATACTGCGGTCGAGCCTTACCTGCGCCTTCCTAAAAGTGCTTTGTATAGTGAGTACCAGCTCTCCAATGGACAGCGCCTTGCGGTGGTGAATATTCATAGCATTAACTTTACTTATGCAATGGCCGCTTATAAGAAACAGTTGGCGGCATTGGAGCAAGCTTTGGCGCGTGTCGAAGGGCCTATTATTTTAGCCGGTGATTTTAATACTTGGTCTCAACGGCGGTTAGACGCGGTGAGAGCGATGGTTACGCGCTTGTCATTACAAGAAATGAGTTATCACCCCGATGAGCGAATGACTAAATTTGGGTTGCCGTTGGATCATGTTTTCTACCGTGGGTTATCGGTAGAAAAGGCGAGTGCGATAGATAATGGTGCCTCCGATCACGCAGCGATAGAGGCACAACTGAAAGTGACAGGATAGAGGCAACGAGGGGAGCCCCCTCGCTGAACTTTCCTAGCTTAGTGCTATAACGATGGCCCAACTGGCAAAAACGGCAACCCAAGGCAGGGTAGCGACGACAATCGCTTTGCCATGATTGAGAGGTGTCCAAGTGCCGATAACCGTAATGCTTAATACCCAGTACCACGGGAGCAGTAGTGGTAAGCTTGCTGCCCATGCACTCCATGAGGAGGCGAGCGGCAATTTTAGCAAGCCATTAAGACTATTTAAGTCCGCATGAGCCGGCAAAATAAAACCGGATGATAAAGTCATATTGGTATAGCTTGCTAAATCGCCTACGACGGCGGGCAAAAAGATAAAGCAAGAGGCCGCGAGCCAGTGACGATAGCCAAAGTTAGGGGCTTCTTGTTTGGTGGCTAACCGAAACCACAGTGCCAAGGCAAAAATGACCGCCGCTCGGCCAAACCAATCTCCGAGCACTTCAGAGGCAAGAAGTGTTTCACGTTGTAACCACTTTTCAGCGTCTGCAGGTGGCATCGATAATTGTTGCGCGAGTGCTTGCTGAAGCGTGGCAAGGTTGGTGTGATCAAAATAAGCACTCCAAAATGCAATAGCGCTTAGGCACATAAGCAAATAAGCCAACCAACCCCATACCGGGCGCTGGCTTAATGCAGCAAAGCACGCACTGGGACGAAGGACGATGTCTCTTAAGGCGAACAATGGATTGGCTGAAGCTTGCATCATGAGCCGCTACTCCGAGAAATGTCGATATGCAGTGTTAGCTTTTGACCTGGTTGGATATACGCGTTTTGGCGTAACTGGTTCCATTTAACCAGCTCGGCGACTGATACATTGTAGCGTTGTGCAATACTGCTCAACGAATCACCTTGTCGAATTCGGTAGGTAATCGTGCGGATGCGACGTGCATCCCCCTCTTTATCCCAAACGACCAACTTCTGGCCAATGCTGAGGGTGTCGCGAGGACTCATGCCGTTCCACTTAGCGAGCTGACGATAATCAACGTCATAACGACGGGCGATTGTCCAAAAGCTGTCGCCTTGGCGAACTGTGTGGGTGCGCTTGTGGCCGTCTCGCTCCGCCGCTTGCAATGCTGCGAGGCGCTGTGGTGCGCTTAGCGTATATTGTGATTCATCTTTCAGCGAAACAGGGATCATCAGGCGCTGACCCACGCGAATACGTGAGGAGTGGAGTTGGTTAGCACGTTTTAATACTTTGACGGTGGTGTTGTACTCAGCCGCGATTTCACTCAGGCTATCACCTGACTTCACCGCATAACGTTCCACACGAAGCCCTTGGTTGTCATTTTTAGCCAACTCAGTATTAAAGCGTTCCACATTTTCGTTGGGCAACAATAAGTGGGTGGGGCCTGATGGTGACGTTGCCCAATGGTTATACGCAGGGTTAAGGCTTTGCAGCTCAGAAACACTTAAACCGGCATAGTTAGCCGCGAGAGCGAGATCCATTTGCATCTTAGGATCGACCAAGGTCAGTGCTGGCTGGTTAGGGATCGCAGGGACCTCTAAGCCATATTGATCTTGATGGCGTAGTACATCGCCAAGTGCAATCAGCTTAGGCACATAACTGCTGGTTTCTTTGGGGAGATCCAAATGCCAAAAATCGGTGGGTTGGCCGCGTTGCTTGTTGCGACGAATAGCACGAGCCACGCGTCCCTCGCCGGAGTTATATGCAGCGATAGCGTGTAACCAATTACCATCAAACATGCCATGCAAGTACTCGAGGTAATCGAGCGCTGCATCGGTTGATTGCACCACATCACGTCGGCCGTCGTACCACCAATTTTGTTCCAGGCCAAAACGGCGGCCGGTTGCTGGGACAAATTGCCAAAGGCCAGCAGCCCGGCCATGCGAGTAAGCAAATTGATCAAACGAGCTTTCTACGACTGGAAGCAATGCCAGCTCGAGTGGCATGTTGCGTGCTTCGACTTTCTCTACGATCAGGTGCAAAAATGGCGTGGCGCGCTCAGTTACCGTGGCAAGGTGATTAGGGTACTTTAAGTACCAATTACGATAACGGCGCACCGAGGCGTTATCAGGTACTGGAAGCGAAAGCTGCATACTGATGCGTTGCCACACATCACTCTGTTTTTGCGGGGAAAGTACCGTAGGCGTCGCGGGGGTGGCTTTCTTGGGCGTCTCTGTGGCTTTATCAGGCGAGCGCGTTGTTTTTTTTGCGACAACGGGCGGTGCCTCGGAGGCGATATCCGTATTTTGAGCGTCGCCGATAGACTGACAGCCGCTCAGCAACAGCGTGCTCAATATAATAAAACGGTACTTCATTGCATAAAACCTTCGTCCAAAATAGCCGATGATGATAGGGGCTGGCCTCATTGATGACAAGAGACTCAGCTCAAAATTCGTCCTTCCACTGACGCAGCGCACGGAAAACGGCAAGCTCATCGTCGGCAGTGGTGCGACCTACGACCGCTTGAATGACCGTCGGCTCTTGAGTGCGCAAAAATGGATTAATGCGCTTTTCTCGCTCTATGGTACTGGGGAGCGTTTGCTTTCCTTGGGCGCGTAAGCGGTTCACTTCTTCCCGGTATAGATGTAATGCATCGTTTTCAGGCTCCACAGTCAGCGCAAACGCGACATTGGCGGCGGTATACTCATGGGCACAATACACTTGGGTTTCGATGGGGAGCGATGCCAGTTTTTTCAATGAGTTGAGTGATTGTTCAGCGGTGCCACCGAGTAAACGGCCACAACCGGCTGAAAACAATGCATCGCCACAGAACAGCTTACCATCGCCGACAAATGCAATGTGATCGTCGGTGTGGCCTTCGACACCGACGACCAAAAAGCGATGGTCAAAGACATCAATTTGGTCACCGTCACCAACCGCCATTGAACGTTGAGGTATCGGGTGAACATCTGGGCCGATCACTTTGGCGCTTGGCGCATAGCGTACAAGATCGTCAATGCCATTGGTGTGATCCCAATGGTGGTGTGTGATAAGAATGCACGATAAAGTCAATGAATTCGCTTTGAGGTAGTCAATAACCTGACTTGCCTCACCCGGATCGACCACGGCGCAGCGATTATCTTCACTAATAATGAGCCATATGTAATTATCGTTAAATGCAGGTATGCTTTTTACATGAAGCATTGGGTTCTCCAGCGATAGAATGAGCCTTAATCAATGAAACCAGCGCGCATAGAACATCAGTTTGACTATCCCTATACGTGGGACCAAGTTGCTTACGGTGATTGGGCGCGCACCCAATTGCAAACTCGGCTGGATGAATGGTTGCCGACCTTATTTGGCTACCATTTGCTGAAATTGGGCGGCTTAAGCTGCGAGCTAGTCAGTGAACAGTGTAACATTCAACACCAAGTCTGTGTCGACCAACATAACCCAATGCGCAATGTGACCGCGACACATTATGCCTTGCCATTTATCGAGAAATCTTTTGATGCGTGTGTATTAGCGCACCAACTTGATTATAGCGATGATCCGCACCGTTTATTAAGAGAGGTTGATCGTGTGATGATTGATGACGGTTGCTTGATCATATCGGGTGTTAACCCCGCAAGCTTTTTGGGCGTAAAAAAAGTGCTACGTGGCAGGCATCAACGGCTTCCGTGGGGGGGACGGATGTTTTCACCTCTTCGCGTTAAAGATTGGTTGAGTGTCATGAACTATGAGGTGGTTGAGGCGCACCAGATGGGACTGTGGCCGACTCATCGACCCAGTGCCCGCCATGCTTGGGTAGAGAGTAGCGCCAGTATGGTGACACCTGCGCTTGGGTCCATTTATTTGATCATTGCGCGTAAGCGTAGCTACCCACTAAAACCCATTAAGCCTCGTTGGAAACTCAAGCAAGCGGTCTCACCGCTGGGCGGCGTTGTTCCCAACGGCGGCTAGAAATAGGATTAGTCTGCAGGCTGATAGCCTTCATCGATCTCGGTAGGGTGGTTGGCAGCGTCGCGCGCGAGCTCGTCACAACGCTCATTTTCCGGGTGTCCAGCGTGGCCTTTCACCCAGTTCCAGGTGATTTGGTGCTTAGATGCCGCTTGATCAAGCTGTTGCCATAAATCGGCATTTTTCACCGGTTTCTTATCCGCCGTCTTCCATTGGCGTTTTTTCCAATTATGGATCCATTGGGTGATCCCTTGTCGAACGTACTGGCTGTCTGTAGTGAGAACCACGTTACAGCTTGTATTAAGCGCATTTAAGCCGACAATTGCCGCCATTAGTTCCATGCGATTGTTGGTGGTGAGGGTGAAACCGGCACTCAAGGTTTTTTCATGTTGTTTGTAGCGCATCACCACACCATACCCGCCCGGCCCCGGGTTGCCGAGACAAGAACCGTCTGTGAAAATTTCTACCTGCTTGGTCATCTTTGATACTATTGGCTATTCATCTGAGCCAAGTTTGACACAGTTATTGCCATGAAAGCGAATTACGATCGCCTCGTTGTGCTTGATACCGAAACCACCGGTATGAACCGCGAAGGGGGGCCACATTATCAAGGCCACAATATTATTGAAATCGGTGCGGTTGAGATTATCAATCGTAAGCTGACGGGGCGGCACTTTCATGCCTACATTCAGCCTACACGCGCGATCGATCCTGAGGCGATTTCGGTACACGGTATCACCGATGCCTTTTTGGCCGACAAGCCGCGATACGCGCAAATCCATCAAGCCTTTGTTGATTTTATTCAAGGGGCGGAGCTGATCGCCCATAACGCGCCCTTTGATGTGGGGTTTATGGATTATGAATTCAAAAACCTAGGTGTCTCGCTGCAAACCACTGAGCTTTGCACCATCACAGACACCTTAGCGATGGCGAAGAAAATCTTCCCTGGAAAGCGTAACAACCTTGATGTGTTGTGCGATCGCTACGGTATTGATAACTCTCGGCGAACGCTTCACGGCGCTTTGTTGGATGCGGAGATCCTTGCTGACGTATACCTATTAATGACCGGGGGACAAACTAACTTGTCATTTAATGCGGGTACTGAGACGGATAATGCGAGTCCAATGGCACCAAGAACCGTTAAGCGTCAGAAATCGCTAAAGGTTATTCCCGCATCGGCCGATGAAATGAGTGCGCACGAAGCGCGTTTAGACTTTATTGAGCAAAACGGTAGCTGTCTTTGGCGGCAGTAGGAGAAGGCATGAAGAAGCGATGGTGGGCGGTGTGTGTTTGTTTTCCCTTGTTGGCACACGCTAACGAGCAAGAAATTCGTCTGCTGGAAAATCGCTTCCGTGTTGATCCAACCATTGAACGTGCGGCCTTCGTGATTTATCGAGAAAAGCCAAGCATGCCAGTGGTATTGGTACGCCCGGACGGCACCAAATATTATGCATGGCGCCACCCAGACAAAGTATCCTGGCATCAAGAATCAGACATGGACATCGTGTCGATTACCGACCCCATGCCAGGACCATGGCAAGCGATTGGCCGAGTGAGCCCTGACAACAAAGTCCGTGTTTTAAGTGACTTGCGTATGCAGGTTGAAGACTTACCCAGTCGTCTTTATCAAGGCGAGGCGGTGAAGTTTACCGCACAGCTCATGCTGGGCGATAAGCCCCTTAACTTGCGTGACTTCATTGAGCGTGTCGATTTGACCGTACACTTTACTGAGTTCATCGAAGATCCGGAGTCGCTTAATCCCGATCAGCGGCCACAGCCCAAAGCATTAGGGCAATTTAGTGACGACGGCTCGGGGCTTGATGAAGCACCCAATGACGGCGTTTTCACCGTGTCTTTGCCGATTAACGTCATGCCAGGAAAATACCGCGCACGCGTGACCTCGGGTAACGGTATTTTTTTCCGTACTTTAGAGCAACAAGTCTTAGTTTACCCGACACCGTTAATGGCCACGTTTAAACAAAGCCAAGGAGAGGGCGAACCGCATCAATTGGTTGTTGAGTCCGAGCAGGCCAGTATTGAGCCAGGTAGCGTGTCTGTTCACGCCAAATTCACCGATACCGAAGGAAAAACGACGGTCTACCAAACAACCGCTGAGGAAGAGCAGCAAACGATTACGCTCGATATTCCTTATGCCAGTACACCTGGACAATACAAATGGCGGACAACCTTGTATGCGACGGATCAGTTATCGGGACGACCCTTGGTTTTTCCTCTTCCAGAACAAACCTTTGCGGTTACCGATTACGCGGCGCTGGAAGAAGCCGAAGCAGAGCGTGAAGCGCGTGAAAAAGCCATGATGGAAGCGGCGGAGGCGCGCCGCCAACAACGAGAGCGAGAAGCAGCACGAACCACTTCCCTGTTGATCATTGGATTAGGTAACTTATTGGTGATGCTGATAGGTGCCGCCACTTGGTTTGTCTTGCGAAAACGCAAAGCACGCAAATTGGCTGAAGCGGCGCAAGAGCTGGAAGCCCCTCCACTGGACAGCGACGGCGACGACCAAGCCAGTGAGCTTGACATGGATAGGCCGGATAAAAACGACTAGCACTGTGGTGCGAGTAAGCCCATCTATACGGGCAATAAAAAAGAGAGGGAAGCCCTCTCTTTTTTCGTTACGCCATTGATGCAGGAAAATACGGTTAAGCCGCGTTATGCATCTTGCTCTCCTTGACCGACGCGGCGGGCAGCTCTGACGGGTCAAAGTCATCCACATTGATCGTTTCAAGGCGGCCTTGCTCGGCTTCTCGCAACAGTGCAGCTTCTTGCTCGGTAATCACGCCGGCGCTCAAGCCTTTATCCGCGACTTGGTCGAGGAACATAAACGGCAGCTTCTCACCGATGCCATCACACACTTTTTTATGAATAGGCTCGGCATTCAAAATGTCATGCAGTGCCTTTTCAATATTACCAATTGCATTACCTGGCTCGAAGTACTGACCTCGGCCGAGGCGATCACGCGTTGCACTGGGTGATTGTAAAATGACAGCCAGTTTGCCATCGAGGCGATCGCCAGGCTGACGGCGTCCTTTACCCAGCGGGAATACCAGTACGCGTACCAAGCCAGCAACCACTCGATTCGGGAAGTTAGCGATAAAGCCATCCAGTGCTTGTTCAGCTTGGTACATGGCGTCTTGCATGCCCCAATGCACCAGAGGGAGATCCTCTTTCTGATAGCCTTCATCGGCATAGCGTTTCATGGTGGCTGACGCAAGATAAAGCTGGCTCAGCACATCGCCAAGGCGCGCTGACAAGCGCTCTTTACGCTTGAGGTTGCCGCCTAATACTGCCATAGAGACATCGGCGAGTAGCGCGAGCGCGGCACTGTAGCGATTCATCTGCTGGTAATAACGACGTGTCGCGTCTTTGCGGGGAGCTTTAGACAAACGACCATCGGTAAGACCAAGCCAGAAAGCACGTGCAACATTGCTAAACACAAAGCCAACATGACCAAATAAGGCCTTATCAAACGCTGCGAGGGCGGCTTGCTGATCGCTATTTTCGCTGGCACGAATCTCATCCAACACGAATGGATGGCAACGAATCGCACCTTGACCGAAGATGATCATTGAACGCGTCAGGATGTTAGCGCCTTCCACCGTGATGGCGATCGGCGAACCTTGATAGTTGCGTCCCAGGAAGTTTTTTGGTCCCAGGCAGATGCCTTTACCGCCTACCACATCCATCGCATCAATCACACCTTGTTGACTGCGGTGGGTACAGTGATATTTAACGATGGCAGAAATGACCGAGGGCTTCTCGCCGATATCGATACCCGTCACCGTCAGCGCGCTGGCGGCATCCATCACGTAGGCGTTGCCAGCAATACGCGCGAGAGGCTCTTCAATCCCTTCCATTTTACCAATGGGGAGTTTGAACTGACGGCGAATGCGTGCGTAAGCCCCTGTTGCTAGGGCGGCTGACTTTAGTCCTCCCGTGGTATTGGAGGGTAGGGTAATGCCGCGACCAATTGACAGGCATTCCATCAGCATACGCCAGCCTTGGCCTGCCATTTTCTGGCCACCAATAATAAAGTCCATCGGTACGAAGACGTCGTTGCCTTGAGTTGGACCGTTTTGGAAAGGCACGTTAAGCGGGAAATGGCGACGGCCAATTTCAACCCCTTCGAGGTCTGTTGGGATCAACGCACAGGTAATACCAAGTTCATCCTGATCGCCTAACAGGTGTTCAGGATCGCGTAGCTTAAACGCCAGACCCAACACAGTGGCAACCGGGGCGAGGGTAATATAACGTTTGTTCCAGGTGATTTTCATCCCCAGCACTTCTTCACCTTGCCACATACCTTTGGTGACCACACCATAATCAGGAATCGAGCCTGCATCAGAGCCTGCCTCTGGGCTGGTCAACGCAAAACAAGGGATTTCTTTACCTTGGGCCAAACGAGGGAGGTAATGGTCTTTTTGCTCTGTGGTGCCGTAATGCTGGAGCAATTCACCTGGGCCTAGTGAGTTAGGGACCCCCACGGTGGATGACAGCACACCAGAGACGCCTGACAGTTTTTGCAGCACCAAGGATTGTGCGTAGGCAGAAAATTCCAAGCCACCATATTGCTTTTTGATGATCATGGCGAAGAATTTGTTGTCTTTCAAATATTGCCAAACATCCTCGGGCAGGTCAGCGAGTTCATGCGTGACTTGGTAGTCATCGACCATGCGGCAGACTTCGTTGACCGGTCCATCTAAAAATGCTTGCTCTTCCGCACTCAGCGTCGGGGCGGGAATGTCATGCAGTTTGTTCCAATCCGGCGCGCCGCGGAATAGGTCGGCTTCCCACCAGACTGTTCCCGCATCAATCGCTTCTTTTTCCGTCGCTGACATTTCTGGCATCACGGATTTAAATGCTTTGAAAGCGGGCTTGCTGAGCCAGTTGCGACGAAACGTCACGATATTGAGGGGCAACGCGATCACGGCAAAGATCAACCAAGTGATCTCCCCGACGCTGCCCATGATTGTCCCTACAACTAGTCCGGCTGCGAGCACGGCAGTCGATACCAGCAGCTTAGCACGATGGTATGCGAGTACACCGGCCAGTATTAGCATGGCGGCGATATATAACCCTGTTGCCATCACGTCATCTCCTTAGGTTTTGGTTAGCCCTTACTGTCGTGGTAAGAGGTCGTACCACTCAATGTAAGCAAATAATTAACGAATTGTAAAATGATACGGTGTGACCTAGCTTGCAAGGTGAGAAAATCACCACTTGAGGATGAGGACAACTGGCAAGATAGGTTGCCATTCAAGCAAACGTGACCTGGCTCGCTTGTCGGAAGGGCGCGGCAGTCGACAGCCGTAAAACGATGCGGGTACACTGGCAGTCATGTGACGTTATGCCTGTCAGGCGAGAACGTCAGATATTTGTTAACAGTGGGAAGGTGCCATGTACCAAGATATTATTCGCGGTGAGCTGACAGAAGCTGCCGATGTGTTAACAGCGTTTTTAAGTGATGACAATAACATTCAGCAAATCGAGAAAGCCGCGAAACTGTTGGCCGATAGTTTTAAGGCCAGTGGCAAGGTGCTCTCTTGTGGCAATGGCGGCTCGCATTGTGATGCCATGCATTTTGCTGAAGAATTGACCGGGCGCTACCGAGAAAACCGTCCTGGTTATCCCGCGATTGCCATTTCAGATCCAAGCCATATTTCGTGCGTGTCGAATGACTTTGGCTACGAGTATGTTTTCTCGCGTTATCTTGAGGCGGTGGGCATGAAAGGCGACGTGTTGTTTGGGCTATCTACATCGGGCAATTCGGGGAATATCCTCAATGCCATTGATGTCGCCAAACAAAAAGGCATGAAGACCATTATGCTTACGGGAAAAGACGGCGGCAAAATGGCAGGTCTCGCTGATATTGAAATCCGTGTGCCTCACTTTGGTTATGCGGATCGTATTCAGGAAGTCCATATCAAAATTATCCATATTCTTATCCAGCTAGTGGAAAAGGAAATGGCAGCGTAACCCCTCGGAGGTAGATGAAAGAATGTGCGAGCTGCTTGGCATGAGTGCCAACGTCCCAACCGATATTTGTTTTAGCTTTACTGGCTTGATTCAGCGCGGCGGTAAAACGGGCCCGCATCGCGATGGCTGGGGGATCACCTTTTATGAAGGCAAAGGGTTTCGCACCTTTAAAGATCCGGCACCCAGTAGCCAATCCAAGGTCGCAGAGCTGGTCACCAGTTATCCGATAAAAAGCTGTGCGGTGGTTAGCCATATTCGCCAAGCAAATCGAGGTGGGATCAGCTTAGAAAACACACATCCTTTCACTCGTGAGATCTGGGGGCGTTATTGGACGTTTGCTCACAATGGGCAGTTATCTGGGTTTGAGAGCCTGGATACTGGCCACTTTAAGCCTGTCGGGGAAACAGACAGTGAGAAAGCGTTTTGTTGGTTATTGAATGAGTTGTTTAAGCACTATCCGCAACAGCCAGACAATATGTGTGAGGTGTTTGACTTTATCGCTTCACGCTGTGATCGCCTGCGCGCGTTGGGTGTTTACAACATGCTGTTTAGCGATGGCGACTATGTCATGGCGTATTGTACCAATAATCTCCATTGGATCACGCGTCGCGCTCCGTTTGGAAAAGCTAGCCTGATCGACCAAGAGATGACGGTCGATTTTCATGAGCAAACCACGCCTAACGATGTGGTGACCGTGATTGCCACGCAACCCCTTACCAACAACGAGCGCTGGCATAAAATGGCTGAAGGGGAATATTGTGTGTTTCACTTTGGCGAGGTGTATTGCGCCAATCACACATCGGTATCTTAGCGAATAAAAAAGGCGCTAATGCGCCTTATTTTATGTTGTCAGGGTCTATACGAGCTACGCGTCTGCGGCATAGCCGGCGTGGCCGAGTGCCTGACCATCAAGCCAAGCGTGATCTTCCATCATCTTCAGGCGGCCATCGACAAACCACTTGACCACCAGTGGGTAGATCCTGTGCTCTTGTTGTTGGACGCGCGCGGCGACAGACTCTGCGTCGTCGTCCTCAAAAATAGGTACACGAGCTTGGAGTATCACGGGGCCACCGTCGAGCTCTTCAGTGACAAAATGCACCGATGTACCATGCTCGGTATCGCCAGCATCAATCGCACGCTGGTGGGTATGCAGTCCTGTGTACTTGGGGAGCAGGGAGGGGTGAATGTTGAGCATTCGCCCCGCATAGTGGGCAACGAAACCTGGGGTTAAAATACGCATAAAACCCGCCAGTACGACGAGGTCGGGCTGATAGGCATCTAGCGCTCGAATAAGCGCCGCATCATACTCTTCCCGGCTAGCATAATCGGTGTTGGCAACCACTTGAGCCGGTATCCCCGCGTGCTTGGCACGCGTGAGCCCATAGGCGTCAGCTTTATTGGCAATCACGGCGACAATGTTCGCGTGCTGCGCGTGAATGTTATCAATCAATGCTTGCAAATTGGAACCGCTGCCGGAAATCAAGACGACAATGCGCTTCATGCTTTCAGCTCCACCTGTGCGTCGTCGCCCGTCGCGTGAGCAATATGGCCCAGTTGCCAGGCGGTTTCGCCCGCTTGATTTAACAGGGTAATCGCTTTGTCAGCTTCAGCCTGAGGGAGTGCAATCACAAGTCCCACACCACAGTTAAAGGTGCGTAGCATTTCATAGTCACTGACGTTGCCTTTTTCTTGCAACCAGTTAAATACAGGCGGCCATTGCCAACTGGTGTTGTCGATCACCGCCTTGGTTCCAGCGGGCAATACGCGGGGGATGTTCTCCCAAAAGCCGCCACCTGTGATATGAGAAATCGCATGGATGGGCATTTGCTCAAGCAGGGCTAATACCGATTTGACGTAAATGCGGGTCGGGGCTAGCAAGTGATCGATGAGTGGTTGGCCTTCTAGGTCGTCACTCAGGTTTGCTTGACTGACTTCGAGGATCTTTCGGATCAGCGAGTAGCCGTTTGAATGCGGGCCACTAGACGCAAGGCCAATCAAGGCGTCGCCATCGCTGACTTGGCTCCCATCAATGATGGCAGACTTCTCGGCAACACCGACACAAAAACCAGCCACATCGTAATCATCGCCGCTGTACATGCCAGGCATTTCCGCGGTCTCGCCGCCGATAAGGGCGCAACCTGCTTGCTGACAGCCTTGGGCGATACCCGTCACAACGTCCGCCGCGACGTCAACATCCAACTTGCCTGTTGCATAGTAGTCGAGGAAAAAGAGAGGCTCAGCACCTTGCACGATCAGATCGTTAACGCACATTGCAACCAGATCGATGCCGATAGTATCGTGTTTATTCGCATCCAGCGCTAAGCGCAGCTTGGTACCTACGCCGTCTGTACCAGAGACCAATACCGGTTCTTTGTATTTGGTTGGCAATGAACAAAGCGCGCCAAAGCCTCCTAGGCCTCCCATGACTTCGGGCCGGTGCGTTTGTTTTACTACCCCTTTAATGCGGTCGACTAGTGCGTTACCAGCGTCAATATCGACACCAGCGTCCTTATAGCTAAGAGATGATTGTTTACCGCTCACTGCAATTCCTCGCCGGAGTTGGAAGTCAAAAGTCGGCGCTATTCTATCAGTGGATTTAGAGAAAGGAAAACGTTTGCGTAGGCTGTTTGGCGAGAATCTGGGCGATATGTCAAGCCCTAAGCCTACGCTAGCAAAAACCTTTCATGTATACTACCGAGAATTTGTTTTTTGTAAGGAGTCTAAGATGAAGGTCGTGGAAGTAAGGCACCCGTTAGTCAAACATAAAATCGGCTTGATGCGCGAGCGAGATATTAGCACCAAACGGTTTCGCGAGCTTGCGACCGAAGTGGGCAGTCTGCTGACTTATGAAGCGACGTCTGACTTCGATACAGAAACAGTAACGATTGATGGCTGGGATGGCCCAGTTAATGTCGATCAAATCAAAGGCAAAAAAGTCACCGTGGTGCCTATTTTGCGTGCAGGCTTGGGCATGATGGATGGGGTGCTTGAGCATGTCCCAGGTGCGCGCATCAGTGTCGTCGGTGTGTATCGCGATGAAGAAACCCTAGAGCCTGTCCCTTACTTTCATAAACTAGCCAGTAATATCGACGAGCGCATGGCCTTGGTTGTGGATCCGATGTTGGCCACGGGGGGGTCGATGATTGCGACTATCGACTTGCTCAAAGAGCAGGGCTGTCAGCAGATCAAAGTCTTGGTATTGGTCTCTGCCCCAGAAGGGATTGAGGCATTGAAAAAAGCGCATCCTGATATTGAGCTTTATACGGCGGCTATCGATGAAAAGCTGGATGACAAAGGGTACATTGTACCTGGGCTTGGTGATGCCGGTGATAAGATTTTTGGTACCAAGTAAGCGTGCGTGAGCGGGCTAAGCCACTGCGTCAATGTCCGCTGAAGCATAAAAAAACCCGCTCATTGGTAGCGGGTTTTTTCATACCAGAAGATAGCGCCTGACTCGTGGTGCAAAAACGACGCCTCTACGCAGTCAACGCCCCTATTCAGCCAACGTGGCCAAGTAACGCTGAATTTGAGCCTTAATGCCGGGGCCATCGAGCTCAAGCTCGGCGTGCACTTCTTGTTGGGTGCCTTGAGAGATAAAGCGATCGGGTAAACCGATTTGCCGTACAGGCTTGATAACCCCATGGCGCATCATCGCTTCAATCACCCCGGAGCCTGCACCACCTGCGATCGCATTTTCTTCCACGGTGACCAGGCAGTCATGCGTCTTGGCCATGTCGAGTAGCAGCGCTTCATCTAAAGGTTTGGCAAAGCGCATATCAACCAAGGTGGCATCCAGCTCGTCTGCTGCTTCCTGAGCATGCGGCAATAAAGTACCAAAGTTGAGGATGGCTAACCGTGTTCCCCGACGTTTGATCACGCCTTTGCCAATCGGCATCGCTTGCATCTTCTGTTCAATCTCTGCACCGATACCACTGCCGCGAGGATAGCGCACCGCCGCTGGCCCATTATGAATATGGCCGGTATACAGCATTTGGCGACACTCGTTTTCATCACTTGGCGTCATCACCACCAAGTTGGGGACACAGCGTAAATAGCTTAAATCAAAAGCGCCTTGGTGGGTTTGGCCATCTGCGCCAACAATCCCGCCACGGTCAATGGCAAACAGCACGGGTAAATTCATGATCGCGACATCGTGAATGACTTGATCATAGGCGCGCTGTAGGAAGGTCGAATAAATGGCCACCACAGGGTGGTAGGTACCGATTGCCATGCCTGCAGCCAGCGTCACTGAGTGCTGCTCAGCAATGGCGACATCAAAATATTTGTCTGGGTGCGTTTTAGAAAACCGCACCATGCCGGAGCCTTCGCGCATGGCTGGCGTAATCGCGAGTAGCTTGTCATCTTGCGCCGCCATATCACATAGCCAGTCGCCGAACACATTAGAAAACGTTGGGCTCGCTGGCTTGGATTTAGGCAGCGTGTGTACACTGGGGTCAAACTTAGGCACGGCATGGTACCCAATCGGATCTTTTTCCGCCGGCTCGTACCCTTTGCCTTTTTTGGTCATGACGTGCAAAAACTGCGGCCCTTTTAAATGGCGCATGTTTTTGAGGGTTTTGACTAACTCTTCGACATCGTGGCCATCAATTGGGCCAATGTAGTTAAAGCCCAGCTCTTCAAACATGGTGCCTGGGACAACCATGCCTTTAAGGTGCTCTTCCGCGCGGCGCACTAACTCTTTAATTGGTGGCGCGCCCGACAATACTTTCTTACCGCCTTCACGAATACTGGTGTAGACATTGCCAGAGAGGAGTTGGGCAAAATGATTATTCAGCGCGCCGACGTTTTCAGAAATGGACATCTCGTTGTCGTTGAGTACCACGAGCATATCGGGTTTGATATCACCGGCATGGTTCATGGCTTCAAATGCCATCCCAGCGGTGATTGCGCCATCGCCTATCACACTGACTACACGTCGATTCTGCCCCTCTTTTTGCGCACTAATGGCCATACCGAGCGCGGCGCTGATGGACGTTGAGGAATGACCAACCGACAGCACATCGTAGGGGCTTTCTCCGCGCCACGGAAAGGGGTGCAAACCGTCTTTTTTCCGGATAGTTTGCATGCGCTCACGTCGTCCAGTCAGGATCTTGTGCGGATAGGCTTGGTGCCCTACGTCCCAAACGAGGTGATCGAAGGGCGTGTTATACACATAGTGCAGCGCCACAGTCAGCTCCACGGTACCTAGCCCAGAGGCAAAGTGGCCACTTGAGTGACTGACCGTGTTGAGTAAATAGGTACGTAACTCTTCACAAAGCTGCGGCAGGTGACCGCGTGGTAAGGTACGCAACTCTTCCGGCGTATCAGCAAGAGCGAGAGTGGGGTATTTTGATATATCCAGTGTCATAATGGTTCGGCGCTTTTATTAATCATGCTAGTTGTTGCGCTCGATGATATATCGGGCAAAAACTTCCAATTGTTCGGTATTGTAGGGGATTGCCTCCAAGGCGTGTAGTGCCTCTCGGTAAAGTTGTTCGGCTTTTTCTTGTGCACCGGCCAGCCCCAGCAATGCCGGGTAGGTACTTTTATCTGCGTTTACGTCTGACCCTTGTGGCTTACCCAGTGTTTGGGTATCGCTGGTAATGTCCAAAATGTCGTCTTGAACTTGAAACGCGAGACCGATGGCGTCAGCAAAGCGATCAAGCGCACTTAAATGGCGCACGCCGGACTCGCCAGCGGCATAAGCGCCGAGCCTCACCGCCCCTTTGATCAATGCACCGGTTTTATTGTGGTGAATGCGTTTGAGTGCTTCAAGATCAACAGCACGTCCCTCCGCGGCTAAATCCAATGATTGTCCTAGGCACATACCCGCCGCACCGCTGGCCGTAGCCAAGGTTTTCACCATATGTATACGGTAAGGTTCGGCCGCTGGATTGAGTTCGCCTTCAGCCAGCACGGTAAAGGCCAGTGTTTGTAACGCGTCACCGGCCAAAATCGCGGTCGCTTCATCAAAGGCGACATGACAGGTTGGCTGCCCGCGTCGCAAGCTGTCGTTATCCATGGCAGGCAAATCATCATGAATCAACGAGTAGGCGTGAATACACTCCACGGCGACAGCCGGTGTATCAATTTGCGCAAGTGGCACACCAAACAACTGCCCTGTGGCATAGGTTAGAAAGGGGCGAATACGTTTACCACCCAAGAGCAAACCGTGGCGCATTGCCTGGATAAGCGGTTGATCTTGAGAGGATAAGGTATCAAGCCACGCTTCGAGTTGTTGATTACTTCGGGTTTGCGTTTCGCGCAGCGCATCGTGTACAACAGTGTTAATCATCGTCTTGAGGAGAAAACTCAGTCAGTGGCCCATCATCTTCTTGCGAAAGCAAGATCTCGACGCGTTGCTCTGCGTCTGCAAGGGTTTTTTGTCCTTGACGCGTGAGTGCAATGCCGCGTTCAAAACGTTTCATCGCGGTATCGAGGGGGAGTTCGCCGGACTCTAGCGCACCGACAATGCTATCTAACTCTTTGAGCGTGTCCTCAAAGGTCATATTTTCTGGTTTCTTCACAGCCATGATGCCATAAAATTAGAAAAGAGAGGCTAGACGGTAACTCAGTGGTTAAGGGCGGTCAAACCACTCGGCGTGTTTTTGTGTGCTTGGCGCCACCGTAGTAAAAGGCATGTTATCCTTGTTGGTGTCGGCGTATTTACGCTAAACCTATAGGGTTGGTTGCCGATATAATCAATACCCTAAAAAATGAAAAACAATGACTTGATGTAATTTAAGGGAGACTGACGTGGATATAGCGACGCTCATCGGCATTATCGGCTCGTTCGCATTCGTAATAATGGCGATGCTGTTGGGCGGCACCATGAACATGTATTTTGATGTGCCATCGGTGCTTATCGTCATTGGCGGGAGTTTATTTGTTGTTCTCACCAAATACACCGTAGGACAGTTTTTTGCCTGTTTTAAAATTGCAGGCAAGGCGTTCATGTTCAAATCTGATGACCCCGAGGATCTGATTGCCAAAATCATTGAGATGGCTGACGCCGCCCGTAAGGGTGGCTTCCTCGCGCTCGAAGAGATGGAGGTCAGTAACTCGTTTATGCAAAAAGGCGTGGACTTGCTCGTCGATGGTCATGATGCCGACGTGGTTCGCGCCACGCTTCACAAAGATATTAACCTTACCGAGGAGCGCCACGATCATGGCATCGGTTTTTACAGTGCCTTGGCTGATGTGGCCCCCGCGATGGGGATGATAGGGACCTTGATAGGGCTGGTGGCCATGCTATCGAACATGGATGATCCGAAGGCGATTGGCCCTGCAATGGCGGTTGCTTTGTTGACCACCATGTACGGTGCGATGTTGGCCAACATGGTGGCGACCCCCATCGCCAATAAACTTGCCTTGCGCAAGGAGCAAGAGAAACTGAATCGACGCTTGATTATGGACGGCTTACTTGCGATTCAAGATGGACAAAACCCGCGTGTCATTGATGGCTTTTTGAAAAACTATCTCAATGAGGGTAAGCGTGAGGTTGATGTCGATAATTAATCGGACTGAGGTTTTGGCTTCAGCGAGCGCCAATTAAGGAGTCTTCATGGCACAACAACAAGAAGAAGAGGAATGCAAATGTCCGCCTCCCGGCTTACCGCCGTGGATGGGGACGTTTGCGGACTTGATGTCGCTTCTTATGTGCTTTTTCGTCCTTCTGTTGTCATTTTCAGAGATGGATGTGCTTAAGTTTAAGCAAATTGCCGGTTCGATGAAGTTCGCTTTCGGGGTACAAAATGTCCTTGAGGTGAAAGACATTCCCAAAGGGACCAGTGTGATTGCCCAGGAGTTCCGTCCGGGACGCCCAGAGCCGACACCGATTGAAGTCATCATGCAGCAAACCATTGATATGACGCAGCGCACCTTGGACTTTCAAGAGGGCGAAGATGATCGGTCGGGCGGCTCCCAACGCAATACATCAGATAAGGAAGGCGGCACCAGCGCCCAAGTGGCGTCGCAACTGGAGCAGCAGCGAATGCAGCAGCAACTTGAGCAGCTGCAAAAGGCGTTGATGCAGGCGTTACAACGCGAAATCGATGAAGGCGCGGTTGAAGTAGAGAATTTAGGGCAACAGTTGGTGATAAGGATCCGCGAAAGAGGAGCGTTTCCACAAAACTCGGCGTTTCTGCAGCCTAAGTTCCGCCCAATGGTGCGTCAAATCGCGCAACTGGTAAAAGACGTGCCGGGGGAAATAAAAGTCTCAGGACATACCGACAGCACACCTTTGGAGTCAGAGCTGTACCGATCCAATTGGGATCTCTCCGCACAGCGTGCGGTGTCAGTGGCACAAGAGATGGAGAAAGTGCCTGGTTTTAACCATTTAAGGATGAAAGTGGAAGGCCTGGCGGATACCAAGCCGCGTGCCCCGAACAACTCACCGGAAAACCGTGCATCTAACCGACGCGTGGAAATTGCTGTGATCCAAGGAAAACCCACCTATTCGGATGAAATCTCTACCGAGAACGCGGCCCCCAATGCCCCCTAGCGGCCTATCCCGGTGATAACTGACTGTCTGATAAGGCAAGTTATCACCGGTCACTCCCACTTTTTAGCGACGCAAAAATACCCGGTTTCAGCGGCAGCCTGGTTATTGTATAATCCGCGGCCTTGTTTCCAGCTGTATCGAACCGGTTATGAAGTTTATCGTTAAAATTCACCCTGAGGTGATCGTCAAAAGTGAGTCAGTCAGAAAGCGTTTTACAAAAATCCTCGAGTGCAATATTCGTAATATTTTAAAGCGTCGGACTGATAATACGGCGGTATATAACCGTCGGGATCACATTGAGGTGACGTTAAAACAACCTAACGAGCGCCAATTGGTTTTGGATGTGCTGACCAACACACCAGGCGTGCAAACTGTGCTTGAGGTTGAGCAAACCCTGTTTAACGATTTACATCATATCTATGAGCTCACTTTGGCGGACGTACGTCATCAAATCGAAGGCAAAACCTTTTGTGTGCGCGCTAAGCGTCGTGGGCAGCATGACTTTACCTCTATCGATCTTGAGCGCTATGTCGGTGGCGGATTAAACCAAGCCGTCCCGTCGGCCAGCGTGCAACTGAAAAAACCGGATGTCACCGTGATGATGGAAGTGGACCACGACAAGCTCAACGTGGTGAAACATCGTCACGCAGGCTTAGGGGGCTTTCCGCTCGGTACACAGGAAGATGTATTGAGCTTGATCTCTGGCGGGTTCGATTCAGGCGTTTCCAGTTATTTGCACATTAAACGCGGCAGTAAAGTGCACTACTGTTTCTTTAATCTAGGCGGAAAATCGCATGAAACGGGTGTGCAGCAGGTGTCTCATTACCTATGGAATAAATTTGGTTCGTCGGCCAAAGTGAAGTTTATTTCGATTGATTTTGAGCCAGTTGTTAACAACATCCTGGAAAATATCGATAACGCGCAAATGGGCGTGGTGCTTAAGCGTATGTTTATGCGTGCGGCGGCCATGGTGGCCAAACGGTTTGGTATTCAGGCACTGGTGACCGGTGAGGCGTTAGGACAGGTGTCGAGCCAAACACTGACCAACCTTCGCATGATTGATAATGTCACCGATAGCTTGATTTTGCGTCCACTGATTAATTGGGACAAAGAAGACATTATTCAAACGGCGCGTAAAATTGGTACGGAAGATTTCGCCAAGACCATGCCTGAGTATTGTGGCGTGATTTCCAAAAAGCCAACGGTGAAAGCCGAAAAAGCTAAGCTGGAACACGAAGAAACCAAATTTGATTTTAGCTTGCTAGAACAAGTGGTTGATAACGCCACTGTGATGGATATCCGTGATATCGAAGCATTGAGCCAAGAAAAAGCGCCGGAAGCGGAGCTGGTTAATGAGGTAGAGAACGGCGCGGTCGTGCTTGATATTCGCAGCCGTGAAGAGCAAGAAGATAAGCCTCTTGAGATTGAGGGCGTCGATATCGTGCATATTCCCTTCTTTAAACTGGCGACCCAGTTTGGCGACCTTGACCAAACGAAAACCTATTTGCTCTATTGCGAGCGAGGCGTGATGAGTCGCTTGCAGGCGCTGTATCTTAAAGATATGGGCTTTGAGAATGTTAAAGTGTATCGGGTGTAACGCAGTTTTGCCGCAATAAAAACAGGCAGCCATTTGGCTGCCTGTTTACGTTTGAGCCTTGCATGAGCCTAGCCTTCTGTAAACTTTTTCTCATAATGCAGTTGAGGCAGAGGCATCATCGGCTCCGCGACTTGCCATGCCAAGGCTTTGCCGCCGAGCACGTGAACGATTTCAATCGCGAACTCCATTGCCGAGCCTGGCCCCTGACTGGTAATTAAACGGTGGTCATAATCGGTCATCACGCGGCGGCGGCTTAGCCATTGCTCTGGGATCTGATCGCTAACGCTCGGGTGACAACTCATGTGTGACTGTGGGAATAGCTGGTGGCGTTGTAGCACCAGCGCCGGTGCGGCACAAATCGCAGCGACCCACGCATTGTCGCTCTGTTGTTGTTTAACCATTTCAGTCACAAGGTTGCTGTTCCCCAAACACTGCGCGCCTTCAATCCCTCCGGGTAAGATCACACAGTCAAACGGTTGATCGGCCACCATCGCCAGCGCCGCGTCGCAAACTAGCTTCACGCCACGCGAGCAGGTTAGCGTCAGCGCGCCATCCGGATCAGCACTGGCGACAGTGACGTTAAAGCCGGCGCGCTTCATGACATCAATGGCGGTCACGGCTTCCATTTCTTCAGTGCCGTTAGCAATACAAATCAGGATGCGTTTGTCACTCATGATGATTCCTTATTCCTTTGTGCTTGTTGCATGGCTTGATAAAGCTGCTGGTGATGTGGGGTTGAGATCTGGTGTGCCTGTGCGCGTTGTAACACATAGCCTGTAATGTATTCCAGCTCTGTGGAGCGCTGATAAAACACATCCCGATTCATTGAAGAGTAGTTGTCTGCGGTTGCCTTGGCGACCGTTTCCACGCGTTGACGCACTTCGGTGGCAGAGGCAAGGATCCGCTCTGCTCGCATTACCGTGGCCAACTCTTGGCACAGCGCATCAATGATTGGCTCATAATCAAGCTTGAGCAACTCACCATTTTTTATCCTGTGTAAAGCGGTGAGCGGGTTGATGACGCTATTGACTGCCAGTTTATACCATAGCGATTCAATGATATTGGTCTGCCAGGTTGCTGTCGGCAAGGCATGATCCAACACATCGGCGAGAAACTGGCAGGCTTCACCGGCTTTGTTACCTGCCCCGAGCGCCGTGGGGCCATTGCCCGTATGTTGATACTCGCCTGTTTCAGCACGAAATACACCTTGCGAGGTGGTTGCGAGTAGCAGCGGTTGGCTGGCTGGTAGAGAATTAATGAGCCATTGATGCGGCCCCATGCCGTTATGCATCAACATCACCATGGTCTCCGGCTCAAGATGAGTAAAGCACGGGGTTAAGGCTGCTTGCACGTCATAGGCTTTTGTGCATACCAGCCAAAGATCACTGTATCGAAGTACGTCTGGTTGATTGGCGGGCAAGGTAAGGGAGGCGCCGTCCAGGTTGAGCTCTCGCTGATGAGCGCTATCGCGGGTGATAAGATGAACGTGATGACCCGCTTGGCTTAATTTTACCGCCCATAAGGTGCCGATCGCACCCGCGCCTATCAAGGTGATCCGCATGACACTTGCCTATCGATGAAAAGGCCAGTGTATCACAGACAATATAGAGCAGGGAGCAAAGCGCCGGCAGGGACCGGCGCTGGATAGATTAGAACTTGTAGGTCGCGCTAAGGTAGTGAGAAATACCCGAGCTTTCAGTTGTACCGGCATCTTCAATTAAGTAGACGTCATTGTATGCTTTTAGGCCATAGCCGAGGGCGTAGTTATCTGAGTGCCAGTACAGGCCGTTAAACATCGCACCGCCATGGGTCGCCTGACTGCTGCCTTTAAAGGTATCGTCAGCACCGAATTGGTAATCGATATAACCTTGGTACGACAGGAAGCTGCCATTGTCGAAAAAGTGGAAAGGTTTAAACCAGTTAGTCGAGAACTGATAGCCATTCCAATCTTTTTTATTGATGTCATACAAGCCATAAAGGTTCATGCCCACTTTGCCAAACCAAGGTAGCTCAACATCGGCACCGATACCCCAGAATGAATTATTTGTGTCTGACTTACCGCCCCCCCAGTTAAACAAGGTCGAGAAGTAGACTTCTTGTACAGGGCCAAACGACAAGTCTTGTCCGGTGATGCCATCAATCGAGAAGCGTGGCGCCAATTTCATGAAGGACTTAGCGGCGTCTTTCTTATTGTTGTTGTCGCTGTCGCTTTCTGCCAAGTCAAAAATATCCACATAACCATAGAGATCGACCACGCCTTTACGGCCGCCAAACTCCATTTCTAGATAGTTGTGGTCTTTATCGGTGTCATCACCAAATTGCGGCTTTTCGTTAATGGCATACATGGCATTAAACTGAAGCCATTTATGATCATTTTTGTAAATGTCATCCGAGTAATCGGCGGCGTTGGCAACGGATACACCGCTGGCGGCGATAACGGCGAGTGCGAGTAGGGATTTTTTCATAGTGACTGCCTCTGCTGGGTCTTGTTGTTGCGCAGTGCGCATTGGACAGAGGCAGTATATTGATTAAGTTCACTATAAAGAATGTAATAAACATAGACACAAAAAAAGGCTGTGATCCGCGGCAAGTTGTAAAGCGTTGCATGACAGTTTTATGTGATYTTTGTTACTAAAACAATCACAGCGTCGCACAAAATTTTGCACTCCACTGTGATATGTCAGGGTTAGTCGCGACGGGAATCTAGGCAGTGTCCAGCACGCTTATCATTTTGTGACGGAGGTTGGCGAAAGTGCCTGCCAATATAGATCAGCATGACCAGTCCCGGGATCACCATTAACGCAGTTATTACGAAAAATGTTGACCAGCTATCGAGCCAGTCGACCATCATGCCACTGAATGACGCGACTGTGGTGCGACCTAAGTTCCCCAAGGACGCGAGCAGCGCATATTGGGTAGCTGAGAACGCGCGACCGGTTAAGAAGGTTAAAAAGGAGACAAACGCAATGGTGGCAAACGCTGAGGTAAAGTTGTCTACCAAGATGGCACCCAGTAGCAGATGCTCGTTGGGGCCGACCATCGCAATCCACGCGAACATTAAGTTGCTGGATGCCATGGCGACACCGCCAATAAATAGGCCTTTAATCACGCCAAAGCGCAGATTAATGTAGCTGCCAATCAGGGTGTAGACCACGGTGAGTCCCCAGCCGACCAGCTTGGAGTAATAGCCAATTTGCTCATTGGTAAAGCCGACATCTTTGTAAAACACGATCGACATGCGACCGAGAAAGGCTTCGCCCAATTTGAACAAAAACACAAACAACAACAGCGTGAGGGCTACATTGATACCGTTGCGACGAAAGAACTCGGCAAAAGGTTCCACGACGGTGACGGCAAACCAAGCTTGGAAGCCACTATAGCCTTGATTGAGGTAATGTTTGGTGGCCTTGTCTTGGCGCTGTTCGCGATCACTGACAGGCTCTTTGACATACAGGGTAGCCAAGATCATTAAGCCGACAAAGCCGGCCATAATCACATAAACTTGGCTCCACCCTATGGCATCGGCATTAATAAAACCGATATAGCCAGGCACGGAATAACCTGTCCACCAACCAATGACCGACATGGCCGAGGCGAGCGGAAACTTCTCGGTTTCGTGCTCGGCGAAGTTATCGATACGGAAGGCATCAATGGCGATATCTTGCGTGGCTGATGCGAGGGCGATAGAAAAAATCAATGACGAAAGAACCAGAGTGGTGACCCATGGGTCGATCGCTTGCAGGCCTTGCATGTTAACGCGAGACAAGGCCAAGGTGGCTAAAAGCATCAATGATTGTGTCACCACAATCCAGCTGCGGCGATGGCCGAGCTTCTCATTCAATACCGGGATCTTAAGCCTATCGAGCAGGGGGGCCCACAAAAAGTTGACGGCGTAAAGGACAAACACAGAGCCAAAAAGGCCAATGGCCGTGCGCGATAACCCCTCATCGGCGAGCCAACCATTTAAGTTGGAGCCAATTAATACCCAAGGGAAACCACTGCAGCACCCCATTAAAAAAACAAAGAGCAGGCGACGGTCGGCGTAGGCCGCCAAGGTCGTTTTTAGCTTGGATGACTGCATAGCAAAGGGCCTACATGAATACTAGGGTGACGACACACGGTCGATAGCGGTAATAATAATCGGTTGTTGAGGGACGTCCTGCATCCGTTTGCTGGGGATAGTAACGGTTGGCTGCTCGGTCATGGTCAAGATAGTGTTAAATCCTTCCACCACGCGGCCAAACACGGCATACCCCAGCTTGTTGGGGGTTGCATCTAAAAAGCCATTATCACTGACATTGATGTAAAACTGGCGGGTGGCAGAGTCCGGATCTTGGGTTCTGGCCATCGCGATAGTCGCGCGACGGTTACGCAGGCCATTACGCGACTCATTATCGACTGGCTCATAGGATGGACGGCGATTGAGGTCTTTATCAAATCCGCCTCCTTGTACGACAAAACGTGGGATCACCCGATGAAATTGGGTGCCGATGTAACTGCCATCCTCGACATAGCGTAAAAAGTTGCTGACCGTCTTGGGGGCTTTGTCCTCATTAAGTTGCAAGACAAAGTCTCCTTGGGTTGTTTCAACGGCCACCATCACATTGGCGTGCACTGGCGCAACCGCCAGTGCAAGTACCCATAAAAGTGCGCGTACCTTCATGATTAAAAGTGCGCTTTCATGTGATCAAGCAGTTGCTCATCATTGGCGATGTCTTGTAAGACAGCTTCCAGCAGGTTGTTTAATGCCATTTCGATATCATCAGGCGAGGCGCTGCTAACGCCGCTTTGGGTTGATTTGCCGGTATAACGTTTTACAAAGCGGCCATCGGGCGATTCAGCGACCAGTTGCAGCTGTACGGACGCTTCCATATCGTGCTTAAACACCGTGTGTTTTACACGAACTAACGCGTCGAGAATATCTAAACGTAGCATGCCAGGGCCGTTCGCCACGACGCGGAACCCTTGTGCAGAAAGCTGGCGTGAAAGTGTGTCTTCAAGAACCACGCGCAAGTTTTGGCTGGCATGTAAAGGTTTGACATTGGAGCGACCGCTATCAATCACCGCGACGAATTGAGCCGTCCGTAAGTCCTTACTCTTTACCACCACAGGAAGATTGTTGACCTGTTGCTGATTGGATGACGCTGGAGACGGTGCAATCGTTAGTTGTGGCTCGCGAGGTGTTGAGCAGCCCGCTAGGACTAGCACAGCGGCGGCAATAATCAGTTTCTTCATGGGGTTCAGCATCCTTTTGTTAAAATTGGGCGTTGACTGCCTTGAGAATAACGAATTTTTTATTTGACGCAACGACAGTCACGTTACCAAAAAGACGTTTTAGCTTAGTATGATAGCCAAGATGACGATTGCCAATGACTAAAAGCGCACCATTCGTGGTCAGAACACGTTTTGCGTCACAAAACATTTGCCAAGCAATGTGATCAGTGATGGTTTGTTGCTGGTGAAAGGGTGGGTTACATAACACTAGGTCAATATCTGTGGGTTCAAAACCGGTAAGGCAATCTCGTGCTTCACATTGGAAACGGCGCGCGTCAATACCATGGCTTTCAAGGTTGTGTTTTGCGCTGGCGACGGCCATATGGCTTTCATCGACCGCATAAATGTATGCCTGTGGGTTGGTACGTGCCGCCTGCAGGGCAAGCACACCATTACCACAGCCTAAATCCACTATTTTTCTTTCGTCGCGCGAACTTGGGATTTGCGGAAGCATTAAGTAAGCCGCGATATCCAGCTTTTTGGCGGAAAAAACATTGGGCCAATTAGCCAAGCGCATCGAAAACTCAGGCACATCGACATAGCTAAGTGGCTCGGTTGGCTTTTGAGTCTGGGCGTTAGCGGTAACAAAAATCAAGCGCGCTTTTTTCTTTGCCAACGAGGTGGTGGTTGCCCCAAGCCAGTGCTCAAACTGATTCAGCGTAGAGGTATGGATCTCTTTTGCCTTGGCACCGGCGAGGATGCGTGTGGCCGGTGTCGTCACAGAAGCCAGTTGCTGAAGTTGCCATGCCAACATTTTACTGCTTTTAGGCACCCGCATGAGCACCGCATCAAACCGTTTAGGCAGTGGTTCCGTACTCTTTACCAGCTCAATGTCTGGAAGCTGGTTTTGGCGAAGATTCTCGAGGGTTGCTTGTTGTGACACCACGGAGTCGCTGACGGAGACCACGTCACAACCCAGCGCGCTTGCCCAACAACTCAACGCGCCAAATTGATCATTGAGAATTAAAACCCGATCGCCGGCCTCAAGTTGCCAGGTGCTAGCGTGCTCAATGATATATTCATCTGCCGCATCAAAGGCCTGGAGCGTTTCATTTTTTCGGCGCGGGTAGCGGTGTAGTGTCAGGGGAGATTCGCCGCTTGGGGTTGCAAGTTCTGTTTTCATGGGAGCGTTTGCGTCGGAGGTCACAGACTGCGTATATTGTCGCACTCACACCACAACTGCAATTCAAACTCGGTGCGTATGCCATTAATGATGGCGTGATCAGGCTATTGAATTCGCAATTTTATAGATAACGACTAAGATCTGGGCAACTTGCCCTTAATCGGTTGGGGAAGCCATGAAAATTCAAACGCAAATTACAGAGAAACTGACCCAGGCTTTTGCGCCTGTTCATCTTGATGTCCGCAATGAAAGCTACATGCATAACGTACCTGAAGGGGCAGAGAGCCACTTTAAGGTTGTCGTGGTATCAGATGAGTTTGAAGGTAAGCGTTTAATACAGCGTCATCGTGCTATCAATACCACTTTGGCGGACGAGCTCGCTGATGATATTCATGCATTGGCCATTCACACTTACACCCCAGAAGAGTGGCAAGAGCAAGCACATGCGCCAGACTCACCCGCATGTCGCGGTGGTGGTTTGAAATAAGAGTTAGCCAATGTGCTTAGGCGTGTTGATTCTTCACGTTATGGCAACAAATTCTTACATAAAGTCGTCGTTGGCGTGCCTATCAATGCGTCGCTTGGCACACAACGCCAAGGGCTTGAGGTTGGGTACCCTAACCTTAAAGCGAGCAAAAAAACAACAGTAAAACTGTGAGCTTACAACGAGCATTGTTTGTACAGGTATGCATAATTGCCACGCCCTGGTGACAATACCCATAGAATCAATACTGGGGTTAGTGATAGAATGCCGTGCTTAAAGACTAACCTAGGCTACCTTTGTGTAACGTCATGGTTAGCAGGATGTTGCGACGGTGCGCCCTCAGGCCACCATACAGTCGAAAGTCGTGTCTTTAACTGCGCAATAACAGAATTCTTTTTCCCGTTAATGTAGTGCAAGTGCGTATGATTACAATAAAAAAGGGTTTGGATATCCCCATTGCTGGGACTCCTGCTCAGGTGATAAATGATGGCCCAGCTGTCAAGAAAGTCGCCTTGCTTGGCGAAGAGTACGTTGGAATGCGCCCCACGATGCATGTGCGAGTGGGTGATGTGGTGAAAAAAGGCCAGGGTCTTTTCGAAGATAAGAAAAACCCAGGTGTGGTATTTACTGCTCCCGCAGCCGGTAAAGTGGTTGAAGTCAACCGCGGTGCCAAACGTGTTCTTCAGTCTGTCGTCATTGAAGTCGATGGCAACGAGCAAGTGACATTCAACAAGTACGAAGCCTCGCAATTGGCCTCCATTGAGCGCCAAGCGGTGGTTGATCAATTAGTTGAGTCGGGCATGTGGACCGCGCTCCGTACACGTCCGTTCAGCCGTTCACCCGCTATTGATGCGGTGCCGGAAGCCATTTTTGTTAATGCGATGGACACTAATCCGCTCGCCGCGGATCCGAAGGTGATCATTGATGAGCAAAAAGAGGCATTCGTTGCAGGTCTTGATGTACTCTCCTGCTTAACTGACAAAAAAGTGTTTGTCTGTAAAGCGGATGTTGAGTTACCCACCAGTCAGCAACCTAACGTTGAACAACATGTCTTCGCTGGTCCTCACCCAGCAGGCTTAGTTGGCACCCATATCCACCACTTGCGCTCAGCAAGCATGGAGAAAAAGGTGTGGCATCTGAACTATCAAGATGCGATTGCGTTTGGCCACTTGTTCCTTACCGGTGAAATCAACACTGACCGTGTGGTGTCATTGGCTGGCCCGATGGTTAACAAGCCACGCTTGGTGCGCACGCAGTTAGGCGCGAACCTTGATGAGCTGACTGAAGGCGAGCTAATGGCGGGTGAAAGCCGTGTTATCTCTGGCTCTGTGCTGTCGGGGACAAAAGCGTCTGGCCCACATGCTTATTTGGGTCGTTTCCACTTGCAAGTCTCTGTATTGCGCGAAGGCAATGAGAAAGAGCTGTTTGGTTGGTTGTCGCCAGGTAAAAACCGTTTCTCAGTGACGCGTGCTTACCTTGGTCACCTATTCAAAGGCCAACTTTTCAATTTGAYCACCTCGACCAATGGCAGTGATCGTTCCATGGTACCAATCGGTAATTATGAGCGAGTAATGCCACTAGATATCGAGCCAACAATGCTGCTGCGTGATATCTGTGCTGGCGATACAGATAGCATGCAACAGCTGGGCGCGCTGGAGTTAGATCCTGAGGATTTGGCCCTATGTACCTTTGTCTGTCCAGGCAAGTACGAATACGGACCAATGCTCCGCGAAAGCCTAGAAAAGATTGAGAAGGAAGGGTAACTGATGAGCCTTAAAAATTTTCTAGAGCAAATCGAGCCACACTTTGAGCCAGGTGGCAAACATGAAAAATGGTTTGCCCTGTACGAAGCGGTTGCCACCATTTTGTACACCCCGGGTATGGTGACTAAAGCCGGCGCGCACGTGCGTGACAGCATCGATTTGAAACGCATCATGATCATGGTGTGGTTTGCTGTGTTCCCCGCAATGTTCTGGGGTATGTACAATACAGGTAACCAAGCCATTATGGGCCTGAACCATTTGTATGAAGGCGCGCAGCTTGCGCAAATCATTGAAGGGAATTGGCACTATTGGCTGACTGAGGCGATTGCGGGGCCGCTAACCGCCGCGGGATGGGGAACCAAAACCATTCTAGGCGCCACCTACTTCCTGCCTATTTATGCCACCGTATTTATTGTGGGTGGTTTTTGGGAAGTCCTGTTCTGCATCGTGCGTAAGCATGAAGTCAACGAAGGTTTCTTCGTTACCTCGATTCTCTTTGCGCTAATCGTGCCGCCAACCTTGCCATTGTGGCAGGCTGCACTGGGTATTACCTTTGGTGTCGTGGTTGCAAAAGAAATCTTCGGGGGAACTGGGCGTAACTTCTTGAACCCGGCGCTTGCCGGACGAGCGTTCTTGTTCTTTGCTTATCCCGCGCAGATCTCTGGCGATTTGGTGTGGACAGCTGCAGACGGCTACTCAGGCGCAACGGCACTGAGCCAATGGTATTCAGGTGGTGAAGAAGCACTGCAACACAATGTCACTGGACAAACGATGTCTTGGATGGATGCCTTTATCGGTAATATCCCAGGCTCTATCGGTGAAGTGTCAACCTTGGCTATCTTGATTGGTGGTGCGGCCTTGGTATATATGCGCATTGCCTCATGGCGCATCATCTTAGGTACCTTCTTGGGTATGGCCGTTGCGGCAACCCTGTTTAACCTGATTGGTTCCGACACTAACCCGATGTTTAGCATGCCTTTTTACTGGCACTTGGTACTTGGTGGCTTTGCATTCGGCATGATGTTTATGGCAACGGATCCCGTTTCAGCCGCGTTTACTAACAAAGCGAAGTGGTGGTACGGCGCATTGATCGGTGCCATGGCTGTGATCATTCGCGTGGTCAACCCAGCATACCCTGAAGGCATGATGCTGGCGATCCTGTTCGCTAACCTGTTTGCACCCTTGTTCGATAACTTGGTGATTCAGGGCAACATCAAACGGAGACTGGCTCGTAATGGCAAGTAGTAACGATAGTATTAAGAAAACGCTGATCGTTGTTATCGCGTTGAGCTTGGTGTGCTCAATCGTGGTGTCCGGTGCAGCGGTAGCGCTACGTCCTTTGCAGCAGATGAACGCAAAGCTAGACGTACAAAAGAACATTCTTTCAGTCGCCGGCATTGAGGTGTCGGGCGGTAAGAGTGCGATCAACGATGCGTACAACAAGTACATTGAGCCGCGTCTAGTTAGCCTAGAAAAAGGCGACTTTGTTAGCGCTGATGCGGTGAATGTTGAGGAAGTCGCTGACTATGATCAGCGTGAAGCCGCCAAAGACCCTGAATTGTCAAGAAAACTGAGTGGTGAGGAAAACATTGCGGGTTTTGGCCGTCGTGCTGATATCGCAAAGATCTACTTAGTGAAAAACGACGCAGGTGATTTGCAACGTCTCATCTTGCCAGTTAAAGGCTCGGGTCTTTGGAGCATGATGTATGCGTTTGTTGCGGTCGAGCCCGATGGCAATACGGTGGCAGACATCGTCTATTATGAGCAAGGGGAAACCCCGGGCTTGGGTGGCGAAGTTGAAAACCCGAAATGGCGCGCGAAGTGGGATGGCAAAAAGCTGTTTAACGACCAAGGCGAGCCTGCTATCAAGGTGGTTAAAGGCGGTGCACCGAGTGATAGTGAGCACGGTATTGATGCGCTATCGGGTGCAACCCTGACCAGTAACGGTGTGGAGAAACAATTTGATTTCTGGCTAGGTGATTTGGGCTTTGGTCCATTCCTAGCAAAAGTTCGTGAGGGAGGCCTGACCAATGGCTGAAGCGAAAGAACTGAAGAAAAATCTGCTATCGCCGGTGTTAGACAATAACCCGATTGCCCTTCAGGTTCTCGGTGTATGTTCGGCACTGGCGGTGACGACGCAGATGCAAACGGCCTTTGTTATGACCTTGGCGGTGATGTTCGTGACTGCCATGTCTAACTTGTTCGTATCGCTCATCCGCAATCACATTCCTAACAGTGTACGTATCATCGTGCAAATGGCGATCATCGCGTCATTGGTTATCGTGGTTGACCAGACACTTAAAGCCTTTGTCTACGATATTTCCAAGCAGCTATCGGTATTTGTTGGCCTTATCATTACCAACTGTATCGTGATGGGGCGCGCGGAAGCGTATGCGATGAAATCGTCGCCGCTGCCGTCATTTATCGATGGTTTGGGTAACGCATTAGGTTATGGTTTCGTTCTGATGACGGTTGCCTTCTTCCGCGAGCTTCTGGGCTCAGGCTCTGTCTTTGGCGTGTCTATCCTGCCTGTAGTCAGTGAAGGGGGTTGGTATCAGCCAAACGGCATGATGCTATTGGCCCCATCTGCATTCTTCCTAATCGGCTTTTTGATTTGGATTGTGCGTACCTTCAAACCAGAACAAGTTGAAGCGAAGGAGTAACAGCACATGGAACATTATTTGAGCCTGCTGGTGCGCTCAATCTTTATTGAGAACATGGCGCTGGCATTCTTCCTCGGCATGTGTACGTTCTTGGCGGTATCTAAGAAAGTAAAAACGGCGTTTGGCCTTGGTGTCGCCGTGGTGGTGGTATTGACTATCGCAGTACCGGTTAACAATTTGGTCTACAACCTGATCCTGCGTGAAGACGCGTTGGTGAAGGGGATCGATCTAAGCTTTCTAAACTTTGTGACCTTTATCGGTGTTATCGCCGCATTGGTCCAGATCTTGGAAATGGTATTAGATCGCTTCTTCCCGCCACTTTACAACGCGTTAGGTATCTTCCTGCCGTTGATTACGGTGAACTGCGCCATCTTTGGTGGCGTATCATTCATGGTACAGCGTGATTACAACTTCGCAGAGTCAGTCGTATATGGCTTCGGCTCTGGGGTGGGCTGGATGTTAGCCATCGTCGCCCTTGCGGGTATCCGTGAGAAAATGAAGTATTCAGACGTGCCGCCAGCACTGCGGGGATTGGGAATCACCTTTATCTCTGTTGGCCTGATGGCATTGGGCTTTATGTCTTTCTCTGGTGTGCAACTGTAAGCCGGGTAAACTGCGAGAAAAGGAATAGTCAATGGACATTATTCTTGGTGTAGTGATGTTTACTCTGATTGTGCTGGCATTGGTATTGGTGATCTTGTTCGCCAAATCCAAGCTGGTACCAACCGGAGACGTCACAATTGATATCAATGACGATCCTGAAAAAGCGATCGTTACTCAGCCAGGCGGTAAACTGCTTGGCGCACTGGCCGGTGCTGGTGTGTTTGTATCGTCTGCCTGTGGTGGCGGTGGTTCATGTGGTCAGTGCCGCGTGAAGATCAAAGAAGGTGGTGGTGATATTCTGCCGACCGAGCTTGACCACATCACCAAAGGTGAAGCACGTGAAGGTGAGCGTCTTTCATGTCAGGTTGCAGTCAAGCAAGACATGAAAATTGAGCTTCCCGAAGAAATCTTTGGGGTGAAGAAGTGGGAATGTGAAGTTATCTCCAACGATAACAAAGCCACCTTCATCAAAGAGCTTAAACTACGTATCCCTGATGGCGAGTCGGTTCCCTTCCGAGCTGGCGGTTATATTCAAATTGAAGCGCCACCGCACCACATCAAATACTCAGACTTTGATATTCCAGAGGAATATCTTGAAGACTGGGAGAAGTTTAATCTTTTCCGCTATGAGTCGAAGGTGGATGAAGAGATCATCCGTGCGTACTCGATGGCAAACTACCCAGAAGAGGAAGGCATTATCATGCTGAACGTGCGTGTGGCAACGCCACCACCACGTAATCCTGATGTGCCACCAGGTCAGATGTCGTCCTATATTTGGTCACTCAAGCCAGGTGACAAGTGTACAATCTCTGGGCCATTCGGTGAGTTCTTTGCTAAAGACACCGATGCGGAGATGGTATTTGTGGGTGGTGGTGCCGGTATGGCGCCAATGCGCTCACACATCTTTGACCAGCTTAAGCGTCTGAACACCGATCGTAAGATCACCTTCTGGTATGGTGCGCGCTCTAAGCGAGAAATGTTCTATGTCGAAGACTTCGATATGCTCCAAGAGCAAAACGATAACTTCGAGTGGTATTGTGCGCTATCGGATCCGCTTCCAGAGGATAACTGGGAAGGGGACACGGGCTTTATTCACAATGTCCTTTATGAAAACTACTTGAAAGATCATGAAGCGCCAGAAGATTGTGAATATTACATGTGTGGGCCGCCGATGATGAACGCCGCCGTGATTGGTTTGCTTAAAGACCTGGGTGTCGAAGACGAAAACATTCTTCTGGATGATTTCGGCGGGTAAACACCGACAGTCTGTCTTACCGCTTAATGGCTGGCCTATGGGTCAGCCATTTTACGTATGAAACTGATGTCGAAGGACACCACTATGAAGACGTTATGGTTACGCTGTGCATGGGTATTTGCGCTAGCTGTCGGATTGCTCGGTTGCGACCGTGCTCCTGAGCTGGTGCATCTGACCGGTGAGACCATGGGAACATACTACTCGGTGAAATATATCGCCACCGACAACGCGCCATCACAGGATGTGATTCAAGCTGAAATTGATAAGCGCTTGGAACGAGTCAACGATCAGATGTCGACGTATCGTACCGATTCTGAACTCAGCCAGTTCAATCAGCGGAAAGCGGATACACCAATGGACGTATCGCCAGCAACCGCGACCGTGGTGAAAGAAGCGATTCGGCTGAATGAGTTCACTCAAGGGGCGCTCGATGTCACTGTAGGCCCGTTGGTGAACTTATGGAGCTTTGGCCCCGAGAAACGCCCAGAGAATATTCCGAGCGACAAAGACATCGCCTCACGCATGGAAAGGATTGGGTTGGAGCATTTACAGGTTGAAGGCAACACCCTCACCAAAACCCATCCTGACTTGTATGTCGATTTGTCGACGATTGCCAAAGGGTATGGGGTAGATGTGGTCGCCAATTATCTCGCCACGCTTGGTCTCGATAATTATTTGGTTGAGATTGGCGGTGAGTTACAATTAAAGGGTGTCAACCAAGATCAAAACCCGTGGCGGATTGCCATCGAAAAACCCAGTGCTGGCGCGCAATCTGTGCAAGAGATCATTCAGCCCGGTGATATGGCCGTCGCTACGTCTGGCGATTACCGTAACTATTTTGAGCAAGATGGTGTACGTTATTCGCACATTATTGACCCCAAAACAGGACGACCCATTAATCATCACCTCGTGTCCGTCACTGTGCTTGATCCGTCTTGCATGACCGCCGATGGTTTAGCGACGGGCTTTATGGTGTTGGGGCCGGAAAAGGCCATGGCGCTGGCCAACCAAGCGGATATTCCCGCGTTTATGGTGGTCAAAACCGATGACGGGTTTACAGAAATGGCGTCAGAGGCCTTTAAACCGTACCTAAACCGTTAGTGCGTCACGCGCACTGGCGGCTACTATTACACGCATTAGGCGTGGAACTAGCGTTCAGCGTTATGTTGCTGAGCGTGACGACTAAAAGTAGGTGAGCAATTATGTCAGTTTTTCTTATCACCTTTGCTGTCTTTGTACTCGTCATTGCCGGCATGGCAATTGGTTACATCGTGCAGCAGAAAACGATCAGTGGTAGCTGTGGTGGCTTAGGGGCCGTCGGTATCGAAAAAGAGTGCGACTGCCCAGAGCCATGTGATGCGCGGAAAAAGCGAGAAGATCGCGCGGAAAAAACGCGTGAATGGAAGAAAAACCAAATCATCTAAAGAGAATGCCCACCGTGGTGACCGCCACGGTTGGGCTGTTAGCGACGCAGCATAATGACGAGCTCAAAAACCCGCCGAGCGAGCAAGAAAATTATCCATATCGACATGGACTGTTTTTATGCGGCCGTCGAAATGCGGGATAATCCTGCGTTACAAACCATTCCCTTAGCGATTGGTGGGTCTGCGGATGGGCGAGGTGTGATAGCGACCTGTAATTATCCGGCGCGCCGATTTGGGATCCGCTCGGCAATGGCGACCGCCCAAGCTCTTAAACTGTGCCCTGGGTTAACCGTGATGCGCGGCGATATGGGCAAATACCGCCGAGTGTCTCAGCAGCTTCATGCTATCTTTCATCGCTACACCGATCTCATCGAGCCGTTATCTTTGGATGAAGCTTACCTCGATGTCACCGACACTGTTTGTCTACAAAACTCTGCGACGCGGATAGCTCAAGCGATTCGGCGCGATATTTATAAAGAGCTTGGTCTTACCGCATCAGCCGGTGTAGCACCGGTGAAGTTTGTCGCTAAAGTCGCCTCTGACAAAAACAAACCGGATGGCATTTGTGTGGTGGGGCCTGAGCAGGTGGATGACTTTGTCCGTGACCTCCCTTTGCAGTCAATTCCTGGTGTGGGTCGAGTCACATTGACGAAACTACATGAATGGAACCTTTTTACCTGCGCAGATATCCAGGCCTGCGATCAAACCGGTTTGATACAGCGGATGGGGAAATTTGGTGCCGTGCTATGGCAGCGGGCGCACGGTATTGACCCACGAGAGGTTGAAGTTGAGCGAGTTCGCAAATCCGTGGGTGTAGAGCGGACCCTCTCCGAGGATATTGACCAGCTCGAGGCCTGTCTACCCTGGATAGATCACCTCTATCAAGCGTTATTGGTTCGCTTAGAAAAAGCCGATGCTAGTGGCCGAATTTGTCGGCAGGGGATAAAAATCAAGTTCAATGATTTTCAAACCACCACGGTGGCGCATCGATGCGAGTCACTTGACCGCGCGTTGTTTGATACCTTGCTGCATGAGGCGTTTTATCGTGGCGAGGGACGACACATACGACTGATTGGGCTATCGGTGGGATTGGGGGACGATAATGCCCCCCAACTTAGCTTACTGGGTTAGGCTGATTTAGTGGGGATCGCCYTTAAAATCGCCTGCATTTGCTGCCAGTAATGGCCCACACTGTCGATATGCACTTTTTCATCGGGTGAATGTGGGAACTTGATGGTCGGGCCGAAGGAGATCATATCCATCGTTGGATACGGCTTCTTAAACAAGCCACATTCAAGGCCAGCATGAATCACCATAATGTCAGGCTTACGCTGATAAATACCTTCATAGGTGTCACGGAAAATATGCATGATTTGTGAGTCAGGATCGGGCTTCCAGCCTGGATATGCGCCTGAGAACTCGACCGTGACATTGGCGAGGCTTGCCAAAGATTGCAGCATCCCCTGCATCATTTCTCTGCCTGAATCGATTAACGAGCGGATCAGAAATAGCACAGTAATGCGATCCTCTTCGGTGTTGATAACCCCTAAATTCAGTGACGTTTCGACCACGCCCGGAACATCATCACTCATTCTGACAACGCCGTTTGGTGCGGCATTCAAGGCCGCCAATAAACGGGATTGCACGGCGCGTGTCAGCGGTGCAATGGGGTTATCACACGGCTCTAGAATGACAGTGACTTGCTGTTCAAGCTGGCCAAGTTCGTCTTTCATCAGCATGGCAAAATCATCGACAGCCGCCGCCAGCGCTTGCTGCTGGCCTTTAGGGATGGCGATATCGGCAAACGCCTCTCGCGGGATGGCATTACGCAAGGTGCCGCCCCGCAATGCGAGTAGGCGTGTATCCGTTTCTCCAAGATGATGACTGAGCAAACGGGCCAGTAATTTATTGGCATTGGCGCGTCCGGTGTGGATGTCGACTCCTGAGTGACCACCTTTTAGCCCTTTGATCCCCACGGTAAAGCGCGCAAGCCCCTCGTCGTTGATTTGTCGCTCAATCGGAAAATGCATGCTGGCATCGACGCCACCGGCACACCCCATATAGACTTCGCCTTCTTGCTCCGAATCCGTGTTGAGCAAAACGTCGCCTTCTAGCCATCCTGCTTCCAAGCCAAATGCGCCATCCATTCCGGCTTCTTCATTGGTGGTAAGTAGCACCTCTAGCGGGCCATGCTCAATGTCATCAGCGTCTAGTACCGCAAGGCATGAAGCCATGCCAATGCCATTGTCCGCGCCTAATGTCGTGCCATCAGCGGTCACCCAGTCACCATCGACATAAGGACGAATAGGATCGCGAGTGAAATCGTGATCGGTATGCTCGTTTTTCTGCGGCACCATATCCAAGTGGGCTTGGAGTACGACCCCTTTACGGTTTTCCATTCCGGGCGTTGCCGGTTTACGAATAAATACGTTCCCCGTTTGATCCTGACGGACGTCTAGGCCGCGCCCTTTAGCCCAGTCGATAATAAATTGAGCAAGTTGCGACTCATGATAAGAGGGATGAGGAATAGCACAGATCTGGTCGAAGAATGCCCAAACGGGGCGGGGTGATAATTGGCTGATTTCAGACACGGTAGACTCCATTTTATTTTATCTATGGCCTTTTTCGTAGCAGGCCTCTCTGGAATGGAAAAACAAACCCAAGGATATCACTGTCTCTATGTCGACAACAGTCACGGAGAGAAACCACTTATGCCAGCATTACTAGGCGTTTTTACTGTAATTAAATTACACATATGAACTTTTTGTGACTATGGTCACCATTATGCTTGTAAATAAATTACCATTGGGGTATTATCTAGACATTGGCAACCAAGCTTGCCAGTTGTTCATGGAGTGAACCCGAGTATTCGCCTCCAAGGAACCGAGATAAATGTGAACAACATTGGTTTAAACTTGAGAGAGGTTAAAAATGGAAGGCATGGTATCAAGCTACTACTGGAACCAGCAGTCAGTCTATACACAAGGTTTTACGTATCCGGCACCGTTCGGGTATAGCAAGTAAGTTTTACGATTCCCCCGCTCTTACAGAGACATTTCTGATCCAGAAGCAAACGCTTTAATTCTGGCGCCGCACAATGTGTGGCGTTTTTTTTTGCCTGTTTGCTACCGAATAATGACGATTTTGACAGTTATCTGTTCGAGTCGGCGATATTTACCCTTGTTCCGGTCTTTTTACGCTGGAAATTTCCGCCATCGATCGGTAAGATTTGCGCCAAATTTTACCACGCAAACGTTTTCCTTTTGGTATCTAGCGATACACCACTTTTAGTTTGGGACATAACCGATGTTAGAGCGTTTATTTAAACTCAAGGCCCATGGCACAGATCTTCGCACGGAAGTGATTGCTGGGTTTACCACTTTCTTAACCATGGCGTACATCATATTCGTCAACCCATCGATTTTAGCCGAAACGGGCATGGACAAAGGCGCTGTCTTTGTCGCCACCTGTCTCGCTGCCGCAATTGGTTGTTTGGTGATGGGGATTGTTGCCAACTATCCGGTGGGGCAGGCGCCGGGGATGGGCTTGAATGCTTTCTTCACCTACACGGTGGTATTGCAAATGGGACACTCGTGGCAAGTTGCGCTAGCGGCGGTCTTTATCTCGGGCCTATGTTTTATCTTGCTGAGTGTATTGCGCGTGCGAGAGTGGATTATTAACTCCATTCCCATGTCATTGAGGACGGGGATCTCCGCTGGTATTGGTCTTTTCTTGGCACTGATTGCCTTACAAAATGCGGGGATTGTGGTTGATCATCCAGCCACCATGGTGGCACTGGGCGATGTGACCGCGTTCGCCCCCGCGATGGCGGCACTCGGGTTCTTCCTGACCATTGGCCTTGTGCATCGTGGTTTGAAAGGGGCGGTCATGATTGCCATTTTAGCGGTCACCGTGATTGGTGTGATTGCCGGAGATGTGGCTTATGGGGGCGTGATGTCAGCACCACCGAGCTTAGCACCGACGTTTATGCAGCTAGATTTTTCTGGCGCATTGGAAGTGGGGTTGGTGTCGATTGTGTTCGCATTTTTGTTTGTTGACCTTTTTGATACCGCAGGAACCTTAGTGGGTGTGGCACAGCGCGCGGAACTTCTCGACAAAGATGGTAAACTACCGCGTTTAAATCGTGCTTTACTGGCAGACAGTACCGCGACCTCCGTCGGGGCGCTTTTAGGCACGTCAAACACGACTTCTTACATTGAGAGTGTCTCCGGGGTCGCCGCGGGCGGGCGCACAGGCCTAACGGCGGTCGTTGTCGGCATCTTGTTTTTGCTCGCGCTCTTTTTTGCGCCGCTCGCGGGGATGGTGCCAGCTTATGCGACCGCCGGCGCATTGTTTTATGTGGCGATCTTGATGATGTCTGGCTTAGTCGGTATCAATTGGCGAGATCTCACAGAAGCGGCCCCTGTGGTGGTTGTCTGTTTGCTGATGCCGCTGACGTATTCGATTGCAAGCGGTATCGGGCTTGGCTTTATTGCGTTTTGTGCCGTAAAAACCTTTGCGGGCAAAGGGCGAGAAGTCCCTGTCAGTATTTGGATTTTGGCGGGGTTGTTCTTACTCAAGTTCGTTTTCTTGGTGTAAAACAGCTGCCCACATTGATGTTATAACAAGGCGAGAGTCGCCACGAGGTTTTCACCATGAGCAATAAGTTTATTATCACTTGGGACAATATGCAGATGTACACCCGTCAGTTGGCGGAGAAATTGCTGCCCGCAGAGCAATGGAAGGGGATTATTGCCGTAAGCCGCGGAGGCCTCGTACCCGCAGCCATACTGGCTCGTGAATTGGGTATTCGTCATGTCGATACTGTGTGTATTTCAAGCTATGACCATGACCATCAACGCGATATGCGAGTGGTGAAGCAAGCCCCAGGTGATGGTGAAGGCTTTATCGTGGTGGATGATCTGGTCGATACCGGGGGTACCGCAGAAATGGTCCGCCAGCTATACCCGAAAGCGCGCTTCGTCACTGTCAGTGCCAAGCCGGCAGGGAAACCTTTGGTAGATGACTATGTGGTCGATATTGCCCAAGACACCTGGATTGAACAGCCTTGGGATATGGCGGTCAGTTATATTGATCCCATCGCCAAGTAAGCCATTCATACTCCCACCTCAAAAAACGTCGCGTTGTTACGCGGCGTTTTTGGTTTCTGGGGTGACGCTTTTGGCTGGTATGGCTGATTAGTGCGGAAAATCATGGCCTTGATATGTGTATGGTTTAAACTAACAGCACGTTACATAAAAAGCCTAGGAGCGGGTGTGTCGGACAACGAATCACAAAACCTATCGGTCAAACTGTTTGCTAAACACAAGCATGCCACCGAGACATCGACCCTATTCGGTGCCGTTCAGCAAACCCAACAGTCAGATTACTCGGCATTTGATGGTGACAGTGAGTCGAGTTGGTATCGAATGCGCCGTCGTGGTCAGTGGACGTGGCAAGGGGTTGAGCCATTGGAAATGGAGGCCATCTTTGCCCGTATCGCTCACTCAGACAACTCGCGCTCGGTAGAAACATTGCTCGATACCGTTGAAGGCTACCGCTCGGGAAACTGGAATTATGAATGGACAGCGGTTGGCATGCAGCATCAAAAAGCCGCCCAAGCCTTGATGGATGAGGGAAAAGCCAAACAAGCAGGGGAGCAATGGCTACAAGCTTGCACATATTTTGGTATTGCCGCTTACCCACACTTGAAAGGGGACAGCTTGGCGCTACAGTCGGAAACCTTGGCATTTAAGGCGTTCGAGAGTGCGATTGCACAACTGCCGTTCACAGTGAAAACGGTGGAGACGCGGCTAGATGGGAAATCACTGAAAGGGTATCTCTATTTACCCCGCACCGACGCTACGCTACCGGTGGTTATCTTAAGCGGCAGCTTAGATAGCTTACAAACTGACTTGTGGCGCTTGTTTGTTGACTATTTTGCCCCCGCCGACATTGCGGTGTTGACCCTAGATATGCCCTCCGTGGGGCATAGCTGCCATTGGCATCTCAATGAAGATACCAGCCGTTTGCACACCGCGATGTTGGATAAGTTGGTCGATGTCCCTTGGGTGGATCATCACCGTGTGGGCACCATGGGCATTCGCTTTGGTGCCAATCCGGCAGTGAGAATGGCGTTTCTCGAGCCGCATCGCGTGAAAGCCAGTGCGTCACTCGGTGGCATTGTTCATGCGTTACTGACAGACGCCTCTTTAATGAAAAAAATGCCGCCTATGTACTTGGATACCCTCGGATCACGCTTGGGGCGTCGTATTCCTATCGACACATTAAAAACGCGCTTACAGGCTTGGTCGCTAAAAAATCAAGGGTTGCTTACTGGCCGACGCACTGAGGTGCCGATCTTAGCGCTTAGTCTAAAAGATGATCCCGTTTGTCCGGAGTCAGACAATCAAATGATCGCTAGGTACAGCCGTGGTGGCAAAGCCATGACGTTACCCAATACCCCACTGCACGATGGTTATCACCGTGCCTTGACCGAAACCGTTAAGTGGTTCGAGGATGTGCTCTAATCGGGATACCGCGGCACGGATAGCATAGGCGCTATCCGTGAGAGGGATAAAAATGAAGATGTGATCCACCGCTGAAAGCGGGATATTGTCGTTCACCTGATGGCTAAGCCCATGATATACCATGAACAAGGACGTCACAGTGCCATTGGAGGACACGATGAGCGATAAATTACCGCTTTCACATGGACGATTAAAAACACGCTTTACTGCATTGGGCCCGTACTTTCGAGAAGGAAAGTCAGACACCGAGCGCTACTTTTTCGATAGCCTTTCTGTCTGTGTGGATGCTAAAAAAGATCCTGACGCACGTGAGTTCTGGGGCTGGTGGTTTGAAATGACCCCGGAGGGGGAAGGGTTTACCTATCGTTATGGGTTTGGTTTATTTGATAAAAAAGGGGAATGGGTCGCCAAGTCGATTCCGCGTGAAGCGCAAGCGGCCGTGGATAAAACCTTGACTAACTTTTATGCCAAATTGAGTGCGTTGCTGGACGATGAGCTAGGCCTGTCTCTTTCACCAAGCCAAGCACTGACTGAGCCGGAACTGGCCTGCTCTGAATAACCCGCCATTTGCCTGATCCCACCCCTTGTTAAATAGGTGAGGGATTGATAAAAGAGAGACATACGCTTTTGTGGATCAGGCAACCATGACAATTCAAGATGTATTTCAAGACGGTGACCTCGCGGCCAGCGTCTCTCCCCAAACGCTTGTGGTAAAACTCGGCACCAGTGTGTTGACGGGCGGTTCTGCGCGCTTAGATCAGGCACACATGGTTGAGCTGGTGCGTCAATGTGCCCGTTTGCGGCAGCAAGGTCATCAGGTGATCATCGTATCATCAGCTGCGATTGCCGCGGGCAGAGAGCACCTCGGCTATCCAGTACTCGCTGACACGGTTGCCAACAAGCAAATGCTGGCTGCGGTGGGTCAGTGCCGTTTAATACAAACCTGGGAGCATTTATTTGGTTTGTACGGCTTTCAAGTCGGACAGATGCTGCTTACCCGGGCCGATCTAGAGCACCGTGAACGCTTTCTCAACGCGCGTGATATGCTTCAGGCCTTACTGGATAATGGTATTGTGCCGATTGTGAATGAGAACGATGCGGTTGCAACGTCCGAAATCAAGGTGGGCGATAATGATAACTTATCTGCCTTGGTGGCCATCCTCGCCGATGCAGACAAACTCCTCCTTTTAACTGACCAACCCGGCTTGTTCACGGCCGATCCGCGTTCAAACCCGGATGCCGAGCTGATTCGTGAAGTCCATACCATTGATGAAACCTTACGCAAATTAGCAGGTGGTAGCGTAGGGGGCCTGGGCACAGGTGGTATGGCGACCAAGCTTCAAGCGGCTGATATTGGCCGTCGAGCGGGTGTAGAGGTGACCATCGCCGCGGGGAGTAAGCCTGAAGTGATTCAAAAAGTCACCGCTGGGGATAACGCAGGCACGCGCTTTTTGCCCTTAGAAAGCCCCTTAGAAAGCCGTAAACGCTGGATCCTTGCCGGACCGCCACCCGCGGGGGATATTGTCGTCGATGCGGGCGCCATTACCGCCGTGACGCAAAAAGGTAGCAGCCTGTTAAGTAAGGGGATTGTTGCGGTGAAAGGGGCGTTTGCGCGTGGTGAAGTGGTGCGTATTCTCTCGGTTGAAGGAAAATGCGTCGCGCGCGGTATTTGTCGCTATACCGCCAGTGATTTGCGCCGTATCGCTGGCGCTCATAGCCAGCAAATCGCAGATATTCTTGGTTATGAATACGGTCCTGTCGCGATGCACCGTGATGACCTAGTCGTAGTAGACAATTAAAAGAGCAAAGACGGGGACACAATGAGTTTACAAAACATGGGCAAAGCAGCCAAAGACGCTGCGTACCAACTGGCCGTCACATCGACGAGCAACAAGAACCGAGCACTCGCCATTATTGCTGACGAGCTGGATGCACAGCAAAGTGCAATATTAGCCGCCAACCAAAGCGATCTCGCCGCCGCTCGTGAGGCAGACATGGATCCTGCGATGTTGGACCGTTTAACCCTGACCCCAGACCGTTTAACCAATATGGCGAGCGATGTGAGGCAAGTGATTGCGCTGGCCGATCCTGTGGGCCAAATGCTTGATCATAAGCTGCTTGAAAACGGCATGTCATTATCAAAGCGCCGTGAACCGCTAGGAGTGATTGGGGTCATTTATGAGGCGCGCCCGAATGTCACCATTGATATCGCGGCATTGTGCTTAAAAACGGGCAATGCCGCGATTCTGCGGGGAGGGAAAGAAACCTTCGCGACTAACCAGGTACTAGTGAAAGTGATACAAACTGGGTTAGAGAAAGCGGGGCTGCCGCATGCCTCGGTGCAATATATTGAAAAACCTGATCGTGCGCTGGTCTCTGAGTTACTGACTCTTGATGATTATGTCGACATGATCATTCCACGCGGTGGTGCCGGACTGCACAAAATGTGCAAACAAAACAGTACCATCCCTGTGATTATCGGGGGGTTTGGCATTAGCCACTTGTATGTCGATCACAGTGCCGATCTTGATAGAGCACCCGATGTGATCCTCAATGCTAAGACAGACCGCCCATCCGCCTGCAACGCGCTAGACACCTTGCTGGTTCACAAAGACGTGGCAGCACAATTATTCGCTCGCTTGCTGACGGCGTTTAATCAGTATGGGCTGCACATTGTCGCCGGATCAAGTGCGTTACCGTATCTGGATGGCGTGGCGCAACTGCGTGAGGCGCAATCAGGAGACTTTGATACGGAATGGCTCGGGCCAACCCTTGGAGTGGTGGTGGTTGATAGTGTGGATGAGGCACTCGCGCATATGCGCGCGCACAATGCCAGCCATTCCGATGCCATTTTGACCAACGACTTGCAGGCGGCAGAAACCTTTATTAATGGTGCCGGCTCGGCGGCAGTGTACGTCAACGCCTCAACGCGCTTCACCGATGGTGCGCAGTTTGGGCTTGGGGCAGAAGTGGCGGTTTCGACGCAAAAGCTGCATGCACGTGGCCCGATGGGGCTTGAGGAGCTGACTACCTATAAATGGGTGGGGCGTGCGGACTATTTATCACGTCACTGAGTACCCAAGGTAACCGATAATAAAAAACCGCTAGTCTGGCTAGCGGTTTTTTTGTCTCAACAGCTTGGGCGTTTATTTAATTTCCACGCCTTTTGCCTGTAGATCGGCATGGTAGGAAGAGCGAACAAAGGGGCCGCATGCGGCATGCGTAAAGCCTAAACCGAGAGCAATGTCTTTCAGCTCGTCAAACTCTTCAGGCGGGACGTAACGCTCTACTGGCAAGTGGTGGCGGCTTGGTGCCAAGTACTGGCCAAGCGTGAGCATGGTGACGCCGTGAGCACGCAAGTCCTTGAGAACCTCGATGATCTCTTCTTTGGTTTCACCCAAGCCCATCATCAAGCCCGATTTGGTCGGCACCTCTGGATGCATCTCTTTGAACTTTTTCAGCAGATCCAGCGACCATTGATAGTTGGCACCAGGACGCGCTTTTCGGTACAACCGTGGCGCTGTTTCTAAATTATGGTTGAAAACATCGGGTGGGTTGTTTTGCAAGATATCGAGTGCGCGATCCATACGGCCACGGAAGTCAGGAACCAGTGTTTCAATTTGGATCTCTGGATTGAGCGCGCGGATTTCTCGGGTACAGTCAACAAAGTGTTGGGCGCCCCCGTCACGTAAATCATCACGATCAACCGATGTAATGACCACATAGCGCAGTTTCATGTCTTTGATGGTTTGCGCCAGATGCTTTGGCTCTTCGCTATCAGGGGCGACGGGGCGACCGTGGGCAACATCACAGAAAGGGCAACGGCGGGTACAAATCGCCCCGAGAATCATAAAGGTTGCCGTGCCGTGACTAAAGCACTCCGCCAAGTTAGGACACGATGCCTCTTCACACACGGAGTGAAGATTGTTTTTACGCATCGCGTCTTTAATTTCTTTAATACGCGCAGTCTCAGCTGGGAGTTTGATCTTCATCCAATCAGGCTTGCGCAGCACTTCTTTTTGCTCGGTCGGCATATTTTTGACCGGGATAAGCGCCATTTTGTCGGCGTCGCGGTACTTAACACCGCGTTCCATCTGAATCGGTTTGCTCATAAATCGCTGCTTTCCGTTGTAAACTCAACCTCAGAGTACCTCAGCTGTTGAGTTAAAGTGTCTACCAGCACAGGTTGAACGTCCTCGAGCGTGACTTTGCCAACCTGATCGCTCAGTTGCGTCATGGCCATACCAGCGTAACCACATGGGTTAATACGCTGAAACGGTGATAAGTCCATATTGATGTTGAGTGCCAGTCCATGGAATGAGCACCCGCGACGGATACGGAGCCCAAGAGAACATATTTTTGCGTCGTTAACGTAAACACCGGGCGCATCTGGGCGGGCGTAAGCGTCAACGTGGAAGTGTGCTAGTGTGTTCACCACAAGATCTTCAATATGGCTCACGAGCGCTCGCACACCGACTTTTTTACGTTTGAGGTTAATCAGGAAATAGGCGACGAGTTGCCCTGGCCCATGATACGTCACCTGTCCGCCGCGATCTGATTGTACGACAGGGATGTCGCCTGGGACCAACACATGTTCCGTTTTTCCCGCTTGTCCTTGGGTAAAAACCGGATCATGCTCAACCAGCCAAACTTCATCACGCGTATTGTCGTCACGCCGATCGGTGAAGTGGCGCATCTGTTCCCAGACGCGGAGATACGGTTGACGGCCAAGGTGCCTTACAACGAGTTGGTGCTGCAAACCCATTTCCCATGTTGTTGTCAGTGGCGATATTATAGAGGCTGGCAGCGCGATTTAAAGCCGCCAGTCGTGTGGGTATTCGAATTAGAGCACCATGCGGACGATGTCAATTTCACCCAGCTCTTTATAGAGGATTTCCACTTGCTCAATGGAGGTCGCCTTAATGGTGATCGACACCGAGTGATAGGTACCCTTGGCACTGGGCTTGACGGCTGGGCTATAGTCGCCTGGCGCGTGGCGTTGGATCACGGTCAATACATGATCGGGTAGCTCAGGTTTTGCCTGGCCCACCACCTTGTAGGTGAATTGGCAAGGAAACTCCAACAGATCTTTTAATTTCGGTTGCTCTTGCATGTTAACTCCCAACTGCAGGCTGATAGAGGCACGCGTTTGTGCGATTGATCACGATTAACGCGAAATACTAATCTGCCAAGCGCGAGAAAACAAGCCGCCCACCAAGTTGGTGGGCGGCACAGAGAGGGATTAACCGACGAGGTTTTTAAACATCATCACGATGTAATCTATTAAGCGACTAAAAAGCCCGCCTTTTTCAACATCGTTTAGGGCGACAAGCGGGTATTCCGCCACATCTTCATCATCCACTTGATAGAAGAGTTTACCGACGACATCACCTTTACTGATCGGGGCTTCCAATGTGTTGTCGAGGACAAAACTGGCTTTCAGATCTTGCGCCTTGCCACGGGGAAGCGTGACAAAGGTATCTTCAGTGACGCCGAGCGCGACTTCGTCTGTATCACCCATCCAGACCTTCTCAGTCACAAAGGTTTCGTTGGCTTTATGGGGGGCCACGGTCTCGAAGAAGCGGAAACCATAGTTGAGTAGTTTTTTGCTCTCTGCTTTGCGGGCGTTGGCGCTCTTGGTGCCCATCACCACCGAGATAAGACGCATGTCGCCTTCAGTGGCTGAGGTGACCAAGTTGTAGCCTGCACCGTCGGTGTGGCCAGTTTTGATACCGTCAACGTTCAAGCTTTTATCCCATAGCAAGCCGTTGCGGTTGTATTGCGTGATACCGTTGTAAGTGAAGGCTTTTTCTTTATAAATACGATATTCCGCAGGCACATCGCGAATCAGGGCTTGGCCGAGCAGCGCCATATCGTACGGTGTGGTGTAAAGATCTTTGGAGTCCAAACCGTGAACATTGGAAAAATGGGAACTGTCCATACCTAGGGTTTCGCCCCAGCGGTTCATCAAGTCGACAAAGGCGTCTTCTGACCCCGCAACATGTTCAGCCATCGCTACACAGGCGTCGTTGCCTGACTGGATGATAATGCCACGATTGAGGTCGGCCGCTTTCACCGTGGTACCCACTTCGATGAACATCTTCGAAGAGCCGGGAAAGTTTTTGGCCCACGCATTCTCACTAATGACGACGTCATCATCCATTGAGATATTGCCACGCTCAACTTCCTGACCAATTACGTAACTGGTCATCATTTTCGTCAAACTGGCAGGATTAAGGCGTTGATAGGCGTTGTTTTCAGCCAGTACCTCGCCAGAATGATAATCCATCAATACGTAGCCTTTGGCGGCAATTTGCGGCGCATCAGGGACAACAGCAGGTGCGGCTTGAGCGGTAGCAGAGGCGAATAAGGCTGCAGAAAGCAGTGTACGCATGCGGAAAACGGTTTTATTCATCATTGTTAGTACTTATGTCGGTTATCGATGTCGATACTGTGCCCTCACTATACCAAATTGCGGATAGAGGGACAGGCTCGATTTCTTTAACTTATTGATTGTTTGTTTTAGCACTTGTGACAGATGTGTCGCCATTAACAAGTGCTTCGGTGACGATAAATGCCCCCGGCAACTGATGCTGCTTTGCCGTGCGCATCGCTTGTTGCGCTTGGTCTCGATCATAAAAAGGACCAAAGCGAACACGATACACGGTATCACGGCGGGCGATATGTGTAGGTAGACCATGGGTCTTCGCCAATTGTTCCGCTTTTTGATTGGCTTTTAGGCCATCAGAGAGGGCAGCCAATTGCACATAATAGGCATGATGGCGAGCGGAATGCCACTCGTCATCCGCTGGTTTACTCGGTGAGAGTAGACGCAGTGACACGGGGGCTGTCCCCGTCTTTAATACATCCAGCTTCTTGGCCGCGGCATAACTCAGGTCTATCAAGCGCTTATTGTGAAAGGGCCCGCGGTCATTGACGCGCACAATGGCCTTTTTACCATTATTTTGGTTGGTGACTTCCACGTAACTGGGCAGAGGAAGGGTTTTGTGCGCGGCTGACATGGAGTACATATCATACACCTCGCCATTGGAGGTACGATGGCCATGAAACTTCTCCCCATACCAGGAGGCAATGCCCGCCTCTTGGTAGCCTTTTGGATCGCGTAAGATTTGGTAGCGCTGACCATTTAACGTGTAATCTTTGTTACCCGCGAGGCTGTAAGGCTCATACCTGGGTTGGGCGTTTTCTGCGTGAATAACTTGTGGCACCGTCTCGGGTGCTTTATCACTTTGCATGTCGTAGCGACCTTGCTGGCTGCTGCATGCACTTAATAAGACGATAGCGCTAGAAACGATAATAGCTCGCATGTTTATGCCCTGGATAACATTTTACGATGAGTGTGGATAGACATCAGAATGCCAAAACCGGCCATCAGTGTGACCATTGAGGTGCCGCCATAGCTGATAAGTGGTAAGGGTACCCCAACCACAGGAAGAATGCCGCTGACCATGCCAATATTGACAAAAACATAAACAAAAAAGCTTAACACGATACTGCCAGCCATCATTCGGCCAAATGCCGTTTGGGCGCGGCTGGCGAGCATTAGCCCTCGGCCGATCAAAAAGAGGTACAGGGCTAACAAGACACAGACACCGATCAACCCCCATTCTTCAGCGATAACGGCGAAAATAAAGTCTGTGTGTCGCTCAGGGAGAAACTCCAATTGAGACTGTGTCCCTTGTAGCCAGCCTTTGCCGCTTAAGCCACCAGAGCCAATGGCAATTTTAGATTGAATGATGTGATAGCCTGCGCCCAAGGGATCGGACTCTGGGTTAAACAGGGTCAGCACGCGGGTACGCTGGTAATCATGCATTAGGAAAAACCAGAGTACAGGGACAAAACTGGCCAGCGCAATCACCGCTGCTGTGATAATTTTCCAGCTTATTCCGGCCAAAAACAGCACGAACACCCCAGAGGCGGCAATCAGTATTGAGGTGCCTAAATCTGGCTGCTTAGCAATCATAATGGTGGGCACAAACAATAACACTAGGGCGATGAGCAAGTGAGTAAATTTGGGGGGGAGCGGATCTTTGCCAATAAAGCGGGCAAGCATGAGCGGTACCGCAAGTTTAATGATCTCTGAGGGTTGGAAGGTGACCACTCCGAGATCAAGCCAGCGCTGCGCGCCCTTTGCGGTTTCGCCAACCAATAGAACCGCTGCCAGTAACACCACCCCCACGGCATACAAATAGGGCGCCCAAAACTCATAGTGGCGCGGCGGCACTTGGGCGAGGGCAAACATGACCGCGAGTGCCAATAGCATTCGGATCGCCTGGCGCTCCATCATCACCATGCTTTGGCCACTGGCGCTATACATCACCACTAGGCCGAAGCCCATCAGTAACAAAATTCCCACGAGCATGGGTAAGTCGAGATGCAAGCGATCGAACAAAGAGCGTTTCGCGCTGACTTGGGCAAGTGAACTCATTGTTTGGCCTCTTTGGTCTCTTTGTCTTCTAACAAGATATGGTCGAAGATCCGGCGGGCAATGGGGCCCCCGTTGCTCGAGCCCCCCCCTGCGTTTTCCAGTACCATAGAGACAGCGACTTCCGGGTTTTCAAAGGGGGCAAAGCCGATGAAAAGTGCGTGGTCTCGCAGGTGTTCAGCAATTTCGTCTGCGTTATATTCTTCATCTTCACCCAGCCCGAAAACCTGTGCGGTGCCTGACTTACCGCCCGATAAATACTCCGCCGAGCGGAATGAACGACGCGCGGTCCCTTTGCGACCGTGGTTAACCAGTTGCATACCTTTGAGGCCGACATCCCAATATTTATCGTCGACCCCTTTAATCGGTGGAAACGGCTCGGCGTCGGGTTTGTGGGTGCCGTGTTCATCACGTGTTTTGTTTAACAGTTTGGGGGCTTTGACTTCGCCACGGTTGAGCAGCACGGTCAAGGCTTTGACGATTTGCATCGGGGTGGCAGTCCAATAACCTTGCCCAATTCCGACGGGAATCGTGTCACCTTTATACCAGGGTTGGCGGTAGCGACTCATTTTCCATTCACGGTTAGGCATATTAGCGCTGCTTTCTTCTTGAATGTCGATGCCTGTGTATTGGCCAAAGCCAAATTTTTCCATCCACATAGAGAGTTTATCGATCCCCATGTCATAAGCGATTTGATAGAAGAAGGTATCGACTGACTCCTCGATCGACTGCACGATATTTACCCGTCCGTGCCCCCAAGGGAGCCAGTCACGGAAAGGGCGCGTATCCGAGTTAGGGATCCGCCAATAACCAGGGTCGTTACGCGTGGTCTTGGTGGTGATAACGCCTTCTTCTAGCGCGGCGACAGCAATGAAAGGCTTCACTGTGGAAGCTGGCGGGTAAATGCCTAGGGTGGCGCGATTCACCAAGGGACGATCTTTATCATTGAGCAACTGCCGATATTGGGTACCGGAAATACCATGTACAAATAAGTTAGGATCGTAGCTGGGCGTTGACACCATCGCCAGGACGCCCGAGGTGTCAGGGTCGACCACCACCACCGCACCTCGTCGGTCACCGAGGATGCCGCGCACGTAAAGTTGCAGGTCAATGTCGAGATTAAGAATCAGATCCTTACCCGGTTGCGGCGGCACATATTTAAGCGTACGTATTACACGGCCACGGCTGTTCACCTCAACTTCTTGGTAGCCCGCTTTACCATGCAGTGTTGATTCGTAGTATTTCTCTATCCCCAGCTTGCCAATATCACGGGTTGCTTTGTAGTTATTGAGCACCCCTTTTTGCCTGAGTTTGGCAATATCGCGATCATTGATTTTGGCGACATACCCGAGTACATGGGTCAGTGCATCGCCGTAAGGGTAATGGCGCTTTAAGTAGGCTTTGATTTCCACCCCAGAAAACTGATGCTGGTGCGCGGAAAAAATCGCGACTTCTTTATCGGTGAGCTGTGTTTTCAATGCCACGGCATTAAAACGTCGCGAGCGGCGACGCTCTTTTTGAAAGCGCGTAATGTCTTTGTCGGTCAATGAGAGTAAGTCTTTTAGCTGGGCGAGGGTTGCCGGCATATCATCGACTTGCTCAGGCGTCACTTCTAAGTGATAAACGGGGCGGTTTTCAGCCAGCAATTTCCCATTGCGGTCATAAATGAGGCCACGGTTAGGCGCCACCGGGACGACTTTAATGCGGTTATCGTTCGAGCGGGTTTGGTAGTCTTGGTGTTCGGTCACCTGAATATGATAAAGGTTGGTTAGCAGCACCCCAACCAACGCCATGATACCGACAAAGCAGACGATAGCGCGTCGCACAAACAAGGCCGCCTCGGCGCTGTGGTCTCGGATTTCAACTCGTTGGCGCTTCATCTTTGCTTATTCTCGATGATACGGGTGATTGGTGGTCAAGCTCCACGCTCGATATAGGCTCTCGGCCATAATGACGCGTACCAGCGGATGGGGGAGGGTCAGTGGCGATAGCGACCAGCTTTGCTCCGCGGCCGCTTTACACTGTGGTGCTAGCCCCTCTGGCCCACCGATCAAAATGGCGACATCGCGGCCATCAAGTTTCCACTTTTCCAACTGGTTAGCCAATTGCGGTGTGTCCCAAGGCTTGCCGGGAATATCGAGTGTCACAATGCGGCTACCACGGTTGACGGCCGCCAACATCGCTTCCCCTTCTTTTTGCAAGATACGGGTGATATCGGCATTTTTGCCCCGCTTGCCAGCAGGTACCTCTACCAGCTCGAGTGGCATGTCTTTTGGAAAGCGGCGTTGATATTCTTCAAAGCCTTGCTCCACCCATTTGGGCATTTTATTACCCACCGCAATCAATTGGATTTTCATGGTTTAGTTCCAGAGTTTTTCCAATTGGTAGAGTTGGCGTTGCTCCTCTTGCATGACATGCACCATAACGTCACCTAAATCGACCACAACCCATTCGCTGTCATCTTGTCCTTCCGTGCCGAGAGAGTCGATATCGACCGCTTGGGCCTGTTCACACACATGCTCGGCAATGGAGGCAACATGACGGCGAGAGTTGCCGGTGCACAGCACTAAAAAGTCGGTAATACATGATTTGTCGCGTACATCCAGAGTCACAATATCGCTGGCTTTTAACTCATCGACCTTATCGGTCACAAACTGTTTTAACTCGTTAGCTTGCAAAGAAAACCTCTATGTGTTGCTGATGGTCTTATTAGGCCAGTATACCATTTGCTAACCCGTTGGACACGCTAGGGCGTGAGTGGTTCGGACGCTTGGCACATGAGTGCACAAAAATAATGCAGATCTGGCCAAGGGTCGCTACCAAAGTCCGTTTTTAGCCTGATCTCTAACTGTGCTAAGCGGCGTAGCAGTGCGGTTAATCGGGCTTTGTTGAGCCGATTGAGAGCGGCGGTGAGCATGGGACGACGTGTTTGCCATACACGAAGTTGGTCAAAGATGGCATTCAGCGGCCTGCCTTGTTGCCCCTGCTCGTGAATGGTATACAACTGTTTGAGCTCCTTTTGGATCAGTCGTAAAAGGAGAGTGGGCTCTTCACCTTCAGCATGCAGTTGCTCAAGTATCCGTTGCGCGCGTTGTGCCTTTCCTGCTAGCAGCGCATCGGTGAGCTGAAAGGGTGTAAAGTGATGGTGGCGTGACAGGGCACTCTCTATGCGTGGCAGGGTTAAGGCGCCATCCGGATAGAGCAGTTGTAGAATGTGCAGGCTTTGTACCAATGCCAATAGGTTTCCTTCATGCCATTGTGCTAACAACTGTAGCGCTGGTTGGTCTGGCTTTAGCCCTAACTGGCGACACCGTTGCTCAATAAAACGCGGGAGTTGACGGGCATCCGGGGTATTACACACCACGTATAAGCCGTGTTGGGCGAGCGCTGAAAACCATTTAGCGCTTTCTTGCTTCTTATTGAGTCTTTCCCCTTGCACCAATAGGAGGATATCAGGATGCAGATAAGCGGCCAGCTCGGTAAGCTGCTTGGCTTGCGTGCTGGTGAGGCCATTATCAGGGCAGGAAAGTTCAATAATTTGCCGAGAAGCAAACAAGCTAAGCGCTTGACAGCAGTCGATAACCTCTTGCCAATCTAGTTGCCCATCGATGACAAATTTATGATGCTCTTCAAAACCTTGGGTGCGTGCCGCGCTTGTAATGGCGTCACGCGCTTCGAGTTTGAGTAATGGGTCGGAGCCAAAGACCAAGTAAGTTTGGCGCAGCGGTTGATTGAGCTGCTGCGCCAATTGGTCGGGATAGGTTCTCATCATTGCGCGGTATTCGTCTCGGTTTGTCGCGTTTCGATGATCACGTTGGGCTCTGTTGGCGTTTCACCTTGCTCGAGCTTCTCCATGGCCGCTTGTTCGGCCTGTTGGCGTTCAAACTCGGCGATATCGCCTTTTAATTGGGAAAGTTGACGCATAATTTGCCGAGTGGCTTCTGTACGCATCTCAGCGACTAACTTATCTTCTTCCACCGATTTTGCCAGCGCTGTCAGCGGGTTATCTAGGAAATTACGGCTTAAGGTGGTGTTGTAGGTATAACTGCCTTTATCAGGCACGGTGACGCGATAGCGCGCGACATAGCGAAACTCTTTCTCCGCCACGCGGCTGTTTTGATAAAGCGATAACGTCTGTTCGCTATTGCTCTCGCCGAGCAAGTGGATATTGGCCACGTCCTTGGAAGGGGAGACAAGATCGACCTTGTGTTGACGTAAGGCATTTCGCATTTGCCGGGTGAGCTCACCATAAGGGTCAAAGCTCGTTAACGACACCTTATCAACCTCATCGGGCAGGTTGTAGCTGCCACGCAAGGCAAACCCGCAAGACGCGATGGTCAAACAGACCATCGCGACAAGCAGGGAGCGAAGCATTGACTTAAACAGATTCACTCCATCGCTCCTTGTTAGTTGGCAACAATGTTAACCAGCTTGCCAGGTACATAAATCACCTTGCGCACGGTTTTGCCTTCGGTAAATTTCACCACGTTTTCATCTGCCATCGCTTGGGCTTACAGATTACCCGCAAGACGCGATGGTCAAACAGACCATCGCGACAAGCAGGGAGCGAAGCATTGTCTTAAACAGATTCACTCCATCGCTCCTTGTTAGTTGGCAACAATGTTAACCAGCTTGCCAGGTACATAAATCACCTTGCGCACGGTTTTGCCTTCGGTAAATTTCACCACGTTTTCATCTGCCATCGCTTGGGCTTCCACTGCGTCTTTCTCCGCATCTGCGGCGACGGTGATCTTGGCGCGTAGCTTACCGTTGACTTGGACGATAATCAGCTTTTCGTCCTCAACCATGGCTTCTTTATCTGCCTCTGGCCACGCTGCGTCATCAATGTGGCTCTCACCCAATGCATTCCACAGGCTAAAGCAGATATGTGGGGTAATGGGGTAAAGCATTAGCACCACCGCTTTGAGGGCTTCGTCGAGCACCGCGCGGTCTTGTTCGCTTTGTTGTGGGGCTTTCACCAATCGGTTCATTAGCTCCATAATCGCCGCGATGGCGGTGTTAAAGGTTTGACGGCGCCCCATGTCATCACTGACTTTCGCAATGGCTTTGTGCACCTCGCGGCGCAGCGCTTTTTGCTCATTGGTGAGCGCGCTAGCATCCAGTGCCACGACAGGTCCTTGTTGGCTATGCTCGTAAACCAGTTTCCAGACGCGACGCAAGAAGCGGTGTGACCCTTCAACCCCTGATTCTTGCCACTCCAGCGTCATATCCGCAGGCGCGGCGAACATCATGAACAGGCGCACCGTATCAGCCCCGTACTTCTCGACCATGAGCTGCGGATCAATGCCGTTGTTTTTAGACTTCGACATCTTGGTCATGCCCGCATGGGTCACCGCATTGCCTTGGCTGTCTACCGCATTAACAATTTGTCCTTTGCTGTCACGCTCAACGGTGACGTCGGTTGGCGAGACCCACACGCGCACGCCTTTGTCATCGGTATAGTAGAAGGCATCAGCCAGTACCATGCCTTGACAGAGCAGTTGCTTGAAGGGTTCATCGCTATCGACCATGTTTTCGTCACGCAGCAACTTGTGGAAGAAGCGTGAGTAAAGCAGGTGCATACAGGCGTGCTCAATCCCACCAATATACTGATCGACAGGCAGCCAATAGTTGGCAGCGCTTGGGTCGAGCATCTGATCGGCCTGCGGCGAGCAATAGCGTGCATAGTACCAAGACGATTCCATAAAGGTATCGAAGGTGTCGGTTTCACGCAGCGCAGGCTTGCCTTGATACTGGGTTTGTGCCCATTGTTTGTCGGCTTTAATCGGGCTTTGCACCCCGTCCATTACCACGTCTTCTGGCAGGATAACCGGTAGCTCATCCGTCGGAACAGGGACCACGTCACCGTCTTCGGTGTTCAGCATTGGGATAGGTGCGCCCCAATAACGCTGACGAGAAACGCCCCAGTCACGTAAGCGGAAGTTGACCGTTTTTTGCCCTTTACCCAAAGACTCAAGCTTAGCGGCAATCGCACCAAACGCGGCATCAAAGTCTAAGCCATCGAATTCACCAGAGTTAAATAGCTTGCCTTTTTCGGTATGTGCTTGCTCAGACAAATCAGGTGCGTTGCCATTTTCATCCAGGATCACAGGCTCAATATCGAGGCCATATTTGCTGGCAAATTCAAAATCGCGTTGGTCGTGTGCAGGCACGGCCATGACCGCGCCCGTCCCATAATCCATCAACACGAAGTTGGCGACAAAGATAGGTACGCGGCGGCCGTTTAATGGGTGCGTGGCGTACAAGCCCGTCGCCATGCCTTTTTTCTCCATGGTGGCCAGCTCAGCTTCCGCTACCTTGGTGTTACGGCACTCTTGCACAAACTCCGCCAAGGCTGGGTTGTTCTTGGCCGCGGCATCGGCCAGTGGGTGACCGGCGGCAATACCGACATAAGTCACCCCCATCAGGGTATCAGGGCGGGTGGTGTAGACGCCCAGCGCAGGGTGATCGCCCTCAACATCGAAGGTCAGCTCAACGCCTTCTGAACGGCCAATCCAGTTGCGCTGCATGGTTTTTACCATCTCTGGCCAACCATCCAGTTTGTCGATGTCTTGCAGCAGCTCTTCTGCATAATCGGTGATTTTGATAAACCACTGTGGAATTTCTTTTTGCTCAACCGGGGTATCGCAGCGCCAGCAGCAGCCTTCATGCACCTGCTCGTTCGCCAACACGGTTTGATCGTGTGGACACCAATTCACTGACGAGGTTTTTTTGTATACCAAGCCTTTTTTATAAAGCGTGGTAAAGAATTCTTGCTCCCAGCGGTAGTAATCAGGGCTACAGGTTGCGATTTCGCGATCCCAGTCGTAACCAAAGCCCAGCATTTTCAGCTGGCCTTTCATGTAATCAATGTTTTCATATGTCCAAGGTGCAGGGGCGGTTTTGTTTTTGATAGCGGCCCCTTCGGCCGGCAAACCAAATGCGTCCCAACCAATAGGTTGCATCACATTCTTGCCTTGCAGGCGCTGATAACGCGAGATCACATCACCGATGGTATAATTACGGACATGCCCCATGTGAAGTCGGCCACTGGGGTAAGGGAACATAGAAAGACAGTAGAATTTTTCTTTGTTAGGGTCTTCATGAGCCACAAAGGTTTTATTGTCGTCCCAATGGGCTTGAACTTTTTGTTCAATATCTTGCGGGCTATATTGTTCTTGCATCGATGGCTTCCGAGATTCTGTGAGAAAGGTAAAACCTGAAAGAGAAATATCGTCATAGAATAACGAAAGGCAGAGACCGCAACAACACTTGAATCAGGACAGAACCATGAATAAAGAGAAAGAACCGCAACAAAGTATCATTGAGCGGGTAAAAGAGGCACTGGAAAACAGTCCAGAGGCTTTGTCTCGCTGGGTCGAGTTGTCTGATCAATATCTCAAAGCAGCTGCGGATCTTACCAAAGATGAGTGGGCGCTGATTGAGGCTTACTTCAAGCGCGATGTGAAAGCCTTTGGTGAGCAGTACGACAAATCTCAAGGCGAAGACATGGACAGTCAGGTGTTTAACGATCTGATTGCCAACTCTATTTGGGAACAGCTGGCAGAAATCACCGATCGCACTCAGCTAGAGTGGCGTGAAGTGTTTGACGACCTTCAGCACCATGGCGTGTATGAAGCGGGTGAAATTGTTGGGCTGGGCGTATTGCAATGTGAGCAGTGCCACCACCAGTCACGCCACAGCCGGGTGGATGTGATTGCGCCTTGTAGCAAGTGTGGCCACCGGTATTTCTCTCGCCGCCCGTACCCGGTGTAAGCCAAGCACGGTGCTTGGCTTAGCCGAGGCGGTTAAGATACCAAGGGCGAGGATAACGGTCAGTTATCAGTCAGACGAGGCGTTATCTTTGCCCTCAAAGCGTTGGCGCTCTTCGCGTTCCACTTGAGACAGGCGTGGCAGTTTTAGCCCTTGTGATTTTCCCATCCAACGCGCGAAGACGATATTGCTGGCGAACGCACAGGCGACCAAGACAAGCTCGATAGCGGCCAACCAGCGTTCCCCCTCATCGACATAAATAAGGGTCAATGCGTGCAAAAAGTAAAACATCAAAATAAAGTTCGCCCACGCATGAGTAAAGGCCTTTCCTTTCAAGATCCCCGGTAGCGGAAGGAGCAGCGGGATGGTCCAGCCGATCGTTACCGCCCAAGCATTGAGGTGTGGGTGGGGCGATAAAGACGCATGCCAGATTATTACCCAACCAATCAGGCCGAGGTTACTCAATAGCGAGAGCCTACGCATTAATGCAAGCCGAGAGTCAGTCACAGTACTATCCTATTGTCCCAAGTGGTGGTGAAAGGTTTGTGCAAAACGTGCAAGACGTTGACCTAAGGTTTTGGCGATTTGTTTCTCGTCTGCGATTAAAGGCAGGTTCGGCTCTGCCACACTCGACGCACCATAAGGCGAGCCGCCACCTTGCGTGGTATGTAGCGCCCGTTCGCTATGTGGCACACCGAGCAACACCATACCATGATGAAGCAGTGGCACTGTCATGGTGAGCAGGGTGGTTTCTTGTCCGCCATGCAGCATTGATCCGGCGCCAAACACGGCTGCAGGTTTATCAATCAGGGCGCCTGATAGCCACTCCCCACTGGTACTGTCGATAAATTGCTTCAAAGGCGCGGCCATGTTGCCAAAACGCACCGGACTGCCGAGGGCTAGGCCATGACAGTCCAGCAAATCTTGCCGAGTGACAAACGGGTCTTTCGCGGTTGTGTCTGGCACTTGGCCATCAGGGTAAGCGGGCAGCTCGGGCACCGTGCGCAATACCGCTTCAGCGCCTTGCGCCTCGATACCACGGGCGATTTGCTGGGCGAGTTTGCGTGTATTCCCCGAGCGGCTGTAGTAGAGCACTAATACTTTCGTCATTTTATTAGCGCGAGGACGTTTTCAGGTGGACGACCAATGACCGCTTTTTCGCCCTTGACGGCGATTGGACGTTCGATCAATTTGGGATTGTTAACCATGGCGTCGAGTAATTGCGCTTCGTCCACGGAGGCATCGCCCAAGTTTGCCGCTTTATAGTCTGCTTCTTTGGTTCGCATCATCTCCCGAAACGAGCTGAGTCCGAGTTGCTGTTTTAACATCGTCAACGCCTCAGCAGACAAAGGGGTGTCGAGATACTTGATGATGGTCGGCGTGACACCGTTGGACTCCAACAACTTGAGGGTTTCACGACTTTTTGAACAACGGGGGTTGTGGTAGAGGGTTATAGCGGTCACAACAATGATCCTTTTTGAGTGAATTAACGGTCGCTAAGCGCTTTAAAGCGGGCTTGTTGGCGACGAAGTTGATCAAGACGCGCATCATACCGTGCCTGCGCCAAGCTACCTAGTTCTGCGATCTGGGCGGCTTGGGTATAATTGCGAATGGCTTTGTCCCATTGTCCGCGTAAGGCATAACGCTCACCTTGGGCGGCCAGCTCACCGTCTCGATGCGTCCCGGTACTTTCGTACGCTTGTTGTAACAAAAACCAACCGTTGCTGTCATCTGGATGCTGGTGTGTATATCGCTCCAGCATGGAGATCGCCTCGCCTCCTCGCTTGGCTTTGACGAGGGTATAGGCACGATTGAGCAATAATACGCGGTTATTAGGTTGATGGTTCAATGCGTTTTCAAGGCGCGTCAATGCCTTGTCGTACTGTTTCTCACCGATGTTTAAATCGGTCATCGCATCAAGGAAAAATCGATTATTTGGTTGCGCCTTGATAAGTGGGGTTAATTTTTCTCGCGCATCGTCAAAACGACGTGCATCAATATCAAGCAACGCCATCCCGTAGTTGAGGCTTTGCTTTTCGGCCGGCGAGGCCTCTTTATGACGCCGTTCAAACCAATCCATCGCCGAGCGGCTGGCGATGCCGCTATATCGCGCGACGATACGGGCGCGCGCGAGTTGATAATCGGGCGAGACAGGTACCCGTTTTTGTGGGTATTGGCGGGCACGAGCGCGAGAGTCAGTGATCCGTGAAGCCGGTAAAGGGTGGGTGCTGAAGTACTCGGGCATTTGGCTGGCGTAACGGTACTCATCCGCCAATCGTGAGAAAAATCGCGGCATGGCTTGCACGTCAAAATCAGCACGTGCGAGGGTTTCAATGCCGATCCGATCGGCTTCTTCTTCATTGCGACGGGTGAAGTTTATTTGGTTTTGCATACTGCCCGCTGTCGCGGCGTGTGCCGCTGCAATCCCGGCTTCGGGAGAGGCAATCGCGAGCATCAACGATCCCACTAAGGCGGCGACGGTCAGCGGCGAGGTTTGCGCTTGCTCCTCCATGCTTCTTGCAAGATGACGCTGGGTGACATGGGCGATTTCGTGGGCCATCACCGATGCCAATTCGCTTTCCGTTTTTGCATGGAGGAACAGCCCAGAGTGCATGGCCACGTAGCCACCGAAAAAGGCAAAGGCGTTGATTGCCTGATTATCAATTAAAATAAAACGAAAGGGTGTGCGAACATCGTTGGCATTCGCCACCAGTCGATGGCCCAAGCCATTAATATACTCGTTGAGTAGAGGATCGCTGATGATGGGCTTGCTGGCTCTTAGCATCCGCATGTAGGCATCACCAAACTCTTTCTCTTTGGCAACTGATAAGGTACTGACGGCGGCGGTACCGATATCAGGTAAGTCACTTTGATATGACTCAACACGTGCCGACACAGGTGCGCTCGCTAAAACCCCCGCTAGTGCATAACAGAGCAGGCGGCGAGCGTTGTTGCCTTTGTGAGAGCCAAGTGCGCGAGATGACATAAGTATGATGACCTTTAAATGCAGGGTGTACTTAGGTACAGACCGATAAAACCCGTTAGGGTTTCGTTGGCGTTCTATCTAATGTCCATTACAATACTGACGATAATACCGACCGGTGAGCCAGAATGGAATCTCAAACACTTGATTTGCGAGAACATGTTTGTCCAATGGCGCTATTGCTGGCAAAGCGCGCCGCCGCGTTATTGCAGTCAGGTGAGCAATTGGTGATTTTACTCGGTGATCAAGGGGCGAAAGACGATATCCCCAAGTATTTTAAACGCGAAGGCTTCAGCATGAGGTGGTTAGACACGCCAGCTTCGCGGCTACTCATCACAAAGAAATAGCGGGCTTTTTATGTTTGATATGTTACATCGCTGGTATCGGCGACGTTTTTCTGACCCACATGCCGTGAGCCTGGTGGCGATCCTTCTTTTTGGTTTTATTACCATCTACTTTTTTGGCAATTTGCTCGCCCCATTATTGGTCGCGATCGTGATGGCCTATCTACTTGATTGGCCGGTAAATCGTCTCTGCCGGCTGGGTTTGCCCCGCATTTTGTCAGTGCTGGTGGTACTGACTGTGTTTGTTAGCTTAACCTTGATGGCGTTATTCGGGTTGGTGCCGACCATATGGAACCAGGGGGTCAGCTTGGTGGCCGATGTGCCAAATATGTTTAATAACATGCAAGCACTGATGCTGAGTTTGCCAGAACGCTACCCAGAGCTGATCAATCCCCATATGGTCAATACCTTTGTCGATACCTTGCAAAATAAAGTGCTCAACCTTGGCGAAACATTGGTAAAAGGTTCATTGGCGTCTTTGGTGAACTTAGTCGCGGTGGCGGTATACCTGATTTTAGTGCCCCTGCTGGTGTTCTTTTTGCTCAAGGACAAAGCACAAATGTTGGCGATGTTCAAAGGCTTGTTACCACGCAACCGTCGTCTTGCCTCTCGAGTCGGCCATGAGATGAATCAGCAGATCTCCAACTACATCCGGGGCAAAGTGACTGAAATCATTATCGTCGGGGTGACCAGTTATTTGACCTTTAGCCTGTTAGACCTTCGCTATGCGGTCCTACTCAGTGTGGCGACGGGCTTCTCTGTTTTGGTGCCTTATATTGGCGCGGCGATTGTCACCGTCCCGATAGCCATTGTTGCCTTGTTCCAGTGGGGGCTTGAGCCTGGTTTTTGGTATGTAATGATCGCCTATGGCGTTATCCAAGCGCTAGATGGCAATGTGCTCGTCCCCGTACTTTTTTCAGAAGCGGTGAATTTACATCCAGTCGCCATCATAATAGCCGTACTGGTTTTCGGTGGACTCTGGGGCTTTTGGGGGGTATTTTTTGCTATTCCATTGGCGACCTTAGTGAAAGCGGTGTGGCAAGCGCTGCCAGTGATTGAGCTGGATGACGATCCCAAGACAGATATTGAGTGATCCATCTTGTTTTCACGCCCCTAATAAAAGGGGCTGAGCGGCAGGTAAACATCGACACGTCGTGATCAGTTTGGCCCACAGAAGTAGTAATGAAAACAGGGTTGGCATGGCACAACACAGGCAAGAACAAACGCAAGTAGAAAAGTTTCGCGTCGCGGTGATAGGTGGCGGTGTTGCGGGAACCACAGCGGCAATGCGATTGGCTGAGCGCGGGGTGGACACCCAGGTGTTTGAGGCGGGCACCGGCTTGGTGAGTGGGCCGCCAATTTGCCATCTGCACGCGGGCGGCAATTTGTATCGTGAAATTTCACTCGATCAATGCCTGACCTTACTCGAACAGTCGGTGGCCACGGTGCGCATGTATCCGCATTCGGTCAATCGTCGACCGACTGTCCTTGCCGTTCCTCAGCAAGACCCAGGCTCATTAGACAGTGTGATTGCACGTTTAGAAACCCTGCGTGAGCGTTATGCGCAATTGGTTGAGATCGATAGCGATAATAAAGTCATGGGTGAGCCGAGCGATTATTTCCGTTTGTATCAGCAAGAGGAACTGGAAGCATTGCGCGCTCAAGACTACCACAGCGTGATCGATGCTGCCGATCGATGGATGTGGCCCGTGGCGCAATCGCTCGATTTAAGTGCAATGAAATACCCTCTGGTCCTGGTGCAAGAATACGGGCTTAGCGTGTTTCGCTTGGCGGCGGAAGCGCAATTGACCCTTGCCGACGCGCCTCATTGTCAGCTTAATTTCAATCACAAAGTGATGGACACTCAGCCCATCTCGTCAGGGTGGCGGGTAACCTATCAAGACCAGTCAGGCCAGATACAGACCACCGACGTTGACTATCTTATCAATGCGGCCGGATTCCGCACGGGGACAATCGATGATATGGCCGGGTTTGGTCGCGAGCGTTTGGTCGAATACAAAGCCGCGTATATCGCACATTGGACACGGACTGAGTATCAGTGGCCGGAAATCATTGTCCACGGTCAACGGGGCACCCCACAGGGAATGGCGCAGTTGACTCCTTACCCGGATGGTTTTTTCCAGCTGCACGGTATGACTCAAGACGTCACCTTGTTTGAGCGTGGTTTAGTGAAAAGCTCTGCGGAGTCGGCGCAACCGACTGTAGATGCACGTTATGTGAAAAACATCGATAAAGGCTGGGACTGGCAAGAAGTGTGTGAACGCACTGATCGTGCGATTGACCATTTTGGCCAGTGGTTACCGGCATTTAAACAGGCCGAAGTAGGTGGCAAACCCTTGTGTGGTGCACAGCAAATCCCCGGGGATGATCCTTCGTTACGTGCCTCGGATGTGTCGTTTGATGGTGAACGTTATGCGCGTTTGGAAATTGTCAAAGCATCGTCGGCGCTGACGGCCATCAATAAAGTACTGACGCAATTTGAAGATTCAGGTTGGATATCTCCTACCTCTTATCAGCCATTGTCTCGCCCCAACACCGCGAAGATAATCGATACCGCTTGCGAGCTTGCGACACGCCGCGGATACCCTGAGGCGTTGGCAAAGCCTGTCGGCTAATCATACAAAAAAGCGCACGGTGTACGTGCGCTTTTAGTCAGCAGCATGTAGGCTGCTTTGTCGCCAAAGCTAACGTGGACTGACGTTACGCTTGGTTTAAGTAATCAAGCACCACTTGGTGGTGATCCTTGGTTTTAAACTTATTGAACACATGTTCTATCTTACCGTCTTTGCCAACCAAAAAGCTTAGACGATGAATCCCATCGTATTCTTTGCCCATGAATTTTTTCGGTCCCCAGACTCCGAACGCATCGGCGACGGCATGATCTTCATCGCTCAACAGCGTGAAGTTAAGTGCGTCGCGTTCAACAAAACGGGCCAGTTTTTTCACCGGATCTGGACTTATGCCAAGCACCACGGTGTCAAGTGCATCCAACTCGGCTTTCGTATCGCGTAGCGAGCAGGCCTGCGTTGTACAACCCGGTGTCATCGCCTTTGGGTAGAAATAAACCAGAACACGTTTGTCGCCTTTGAATTGGCTAAGCGTGACGGTGTCGCCATTTTGATCTTGCAGTGAAAAATCGGGCGCTTGTGCGCCTTCGGTGATTGTTTGCATGCGCTGCGTTTCCTTTTTGTCGGTAAACCGAATTCACGATGATAGAGGGTGTTCGCGATTACGCAAGTTTTTGATAATAGGATCACTGACTTGACAGGATTTGACTGCCCATTGACGCAGACTCACCCCTTCCTCGATTATAACGATAAGACACATTGTCTATCGATGAAAAAATGTCGATTAAGACATGCCTAGACGCAGGGTTATTCTTGTGTTTGCCCAGCGCCAAAAGTAACATTGCAAGCATCACTAATAAGGGAGACGAACATGGTTTCTGGAAGCATTGTGGCGCTCGTCACACCAATGGATGCACACGGCGAAGTTGATTACGTTAGCCTGGAAAAACTGGTCGAGTTTCATATCCAATCGGGCACTGATGCGATTGTCGCAGTGGGCACGACGGGTGAGTCGTCGACAGTAACCGTGGATGAGCACATTAAAGTTGTGCTGAAAACCTTGGAATTTGCTAACGGGCGTATTCCGGTTATTGCGGGAACTGGCGCCAATGCCACCCATGAAGCAATCACTTTCAGCAAAATGTTTGCTGGCTCAGGTGTGGCCGCCTGCCTAAGCGTGACCCCTTATTATAATAAACCAACCCAGGAAGGTTTGTTCCAGCATTACAAAGCCATTGCTGAAGCCACGGACCTGCCACAGATTTTATATAATGTTCCCGGTCGTACCGCGGTCGATATTCAGCCTGAGACAGTGGCGCGACTGGCGGCATTCGACAACATCATTGGTCTGAAAGATGCCACCGCTGATGTAAGCCGAGTGGCGATTCATCGGGAACTTTGTGGCGACGATTTCCTCTTATTCAGTGGCGATGATTTAACGGGCTTGGATTTTGTCTTGGCCGGGGGGCACGGCGTTATCTCTGTAACCAATAATGTGGCGGCTGCGCAAATGGCTAAAATGATCAAACTGGCGCGCGCAGGTGAAGCAGAGCAAGCGCATGCCATTAACGAAACCTTGATCCCCCTACATCGTCACCTGTTTGACGAAGCCAATCCGATCCCTGTGAAGTGGGCAGTCCGCGAGATGGGCTTGATTGCGGATGGGCACCTTCGTCTGCCATTAACTGAGTTAAGCGAGCACTTGCGTCCAGATGTTCGTGAGGCACTGCGTGTCGCAGGTGCTGTTTAAGCCGTTGGAGTGTCAATGAAACCAGTATTTAAGCTCGGCCTATGTGCCATCATGGCCACCAGTGTGGTGGCCTGCAGTGGTGGCGTCGAGCAGCGCCGTCAAGCCAAAGATGACTTTGACTATTTGCAAACAACCCCGTTGTCGCCATGGCAAACCTTGCCGGATCAAGCGCCGTATTTTTCCACCAATTATCAGATCCCGACACAAGATTTTAATGGTGAAGTCGGTCAGAACGTTGATATTCGTCCGCCGCGCCAAGTGCTGGATCTGATCCCGGGCGCACGGATACAACGTGATAGCCGTGGCGTCACCCTTGCCGTTGCCAATGAAAAGCAACTCGATAAAGTATGGCAAACGGTAGAGCGTTTGGTCAGCGAGCAGACCATCCCAGTGTCGTCGCAAACGGCAGACCAAGTAGAAACCGGTTGGATTGCTTGGGAAAAAGAAGACAGCGCCCATCAAGCACGCTTCCGTCTATCGCGCCTTGAGCAAGGTCGCCGCTTTGCGTTAGGGGTGAATATGATTGACTCGCGTGCGAAAGCCAGCGATGAACCGCTCACCCCTGCGTTGCGTGAGCGCTACAACACCCTGATGACTAACCTTATCACGGTGAGTCACGATGCGGCATTGCGTGCCGAAGCGCGCCGTTTGGCGGAGCAGCGCCAGTCTGATATTCCGATTAGCTTTGGTACCGATCGCAGTGGGTTGCCGGTCATCATCGCGCGCGCCCCATATGACGTGGTTTGGGAAAAGCTGCCTGCTATCATCAAGCCTTTAGGGTTCACGGTAGAAAGTCGTAACCAGTCGCAAGGCACGGTGAAAACCCGTCACGTCGCGCCAAATGATGAGCGTTGGCAATCCCTTGGCGTTGATCCGATTTCGTTCCCGGACAACAGCTATACCTTGTTGCTGGGCGATCTAGGCAACCGCACGTCACTTAACGTGACCAACAGCGATGGTAAGCCTGTCGATGAGGCGACGTTAGAAGCGCTGAGCCCAGCGCTCAAAGCGGTCATTGCCCAAGTGAACCAAGCATCAGAGTAATTTTATAGGGACGCGGTGAGCGTCCCTTACTTTTAGCGCCTAATGGAGAGTATAGGTAATGGAAAAACGTGCTGAGTTGTATCGCGGTAAGGCAAAATCTGTCTATGCCACAGATGATGAGCACCGCTTTGTTCTGCACTTTCGCAATGACACGTCGGCTTTTGATGGCGAGCGTGTTGAGCAGCTTGAGCGAAAAGGCGAAGTGAATAACAAATTTAATCACTTCATCATGCAAAAGCTTGAGCAGGCGGGCATCCCCACCCAAATGGACCAATTGTTGTCCGATACCGAGTGTGTGGTGAAAAAGCTAGATATGATCCCTGTAGAGTGTGTGGTGCGCAATATTGCAGCCGGTTCACTTTGCCGTCGCCTTGGCGTCGAGGAAGGGACGGCACTGACGCCGCCCACCTTTGAGTTGTTTTTAAAAAACGACGCGCTGCACGATCCCATGGTCAATGAATCCTTGTGTGAGTCTTTGGGCTACGCCACGCAAGCGCAATTGGCGACGATGAAATCACTGACCTACAAGGTGAACGATGTCCTCAAAGCGCTGTTTGCGGAAGGAGAGCTGTTGTTGGTCGATTATAAACTTGAGTTTGGTGTTGATCATCAAGGTAATATTGTTCTGGGTGACGAGTTTAGTCCTGACGGTTGCCGATTGTGGGATGCCAATACCCGAGAAAAACTGGATAAAGACCGTTTCCGTCAAGGCCTAGGTGGTGTTGTGGATGCTTACATCGAGGTGGCAAAGCGTATCGGCCTTACCTTGTAATTTTTGGTGTTAAAAAGCAAACGTTTGCTTTTTGCGCGCGAAAAATAGCGCCATCAATATGGCGCTATTTACTCTTTATGCTCGTCTGATTGCGCTTGATCATTCCCCGCATCGCTTTCTTTGGATGACGACTGTTTATCCGGCTTATCTTTGTACTTAAGGCCAAACTTTGCGTTGGCGGTGTACTTGAGTGCCATGATATTACTGACCACCACGGCAACCACGATGGCAATAATGACATAAGGGTTGGTTAGCCATTCCATTGTTCCACCTCGCAGAGATTGGTGACGTAGGTTGAATATATCCAATCCAATTGGTCAAGAATAGTACGTTTACCACAAATAGGCGCATTGCCGATCGCGTTGGCAAGCATGTCTTGGCTAAATGCTGACAAAAGGGTGGCGCTGGTGGCGATATGGCTGATATGCCAAGGCTCCCTCGCAACACCGCCCTTATCCTCGGCATAAGGAAGGAAGAACCCCCATTGCGGGGCGTGGGTTTTAAGCCACTGAGAAAACGCGGCCTGAGGGCCATCATCATATTCCGGTGGGGTGAGCGCCAACCTTTGATGTGGAGCCAGTGCACGCTTGTCATACACGTCTAAATCTGTTCCCCAATGATGGCGGCTTGCCCCAGGCAAAGCTGACCAACGCAATATTGCCTTGACGCGCGCATCATCAGACAGTTGCGTGATATCCAGTGGCTGGCTGTCGGCATCTAGCACCGGTTTTTCGCCATTAAATTTACCATTCCAGATAGCCAACTGACGGGCAAACGAGCGATAGCCGCTGGCGACCATTAGGGTAAAGCCCGCTTGTGATGCCGCCTGTTGTAAGGCGGCAAAATCAGCCAGTACAGCCTGATGCAAGCATGGTGCATTAGGTTGGTTGTTGATCGGTGCGAGCACTGAGCCGTCTTGGCCAGTGAGCTGTGCGGACGTTGGGGTCAAGGGAGTGCTTTCTCCAACACCTTTTGATACATGTCCGTCAGCTTTTCTAAATCCGGGACACTGACACATTCATTCACCTTGTGGATAGTGGCATTCACCGGGCCCAGCTCAATCACTTGCGCACCCATTTGCGCAATAAAACGTCCGTCGGAGGTGCCGCCAGTGGTCAGCAGTTCCGGTGTTTGATGATTCACCTCTTCCACCGCCGCCACCACCGCGTCCAGCAACGTACCTTTATCGGTTAAGAAAGGGTCACCACTGTGCGTCCACTCAAGGGTATAGTCGAGCCCATGGGCGTCTAAAATCGAGTAAACCCGCTTTTTGATGGTTTCACTGTCCAGCTCTGTGCTGAAGCGGAAGTTAAACTGCGCATGGCATTCCCCTGGGATGACATTGGCCGCGCCTGTGCCAGCCTCGATATTGGGAATTTGGAAGCTTGTGGGGGGGAAAAACGCATTGCCTTTGTCCCAGAGTGTTTGCGCAAGCTCGGTGAGCGCTGGCATCGCCTGATGCACTGGGTTGTTGGCAAGATGCGGATAGGCGACATGGCCTTGTGTCCCTTTGACGTAGAGATCCCCGGTGATTGACCCGCGACGGCCGTTTTTCACCACATCACCGACATGGTGTGTGCTAGACGGCTCGCCAACAATACACATATCTATCTTCTCGCCGCGCGCCATTAGGGTATCGACGACGCGGGTAGTGCCATTAATAAACGGGCCCTCTTCATCCGAGGTGATTAAAAACGCGAGAGAGCCAGAGTGGTCAGGGTGCTGGGCAATAAAACGCTCAACCGCGACAACCATGGCGGCCAATGAGCCTTTCATATCCGCGGCGCCACGTCCATGGAGGTGATCGTCAATCACTGTCGCTTCAAACGGCGGTGTATGCCATTGTTCGCGCGGCCCTGAGGGAACCACGTCAGTGTGGCCGGCAAAAGCAAACAGAGGGCCTTCCGTCCCCCGCCTGGCCCAAAGGTTAGTGGTATCTTCAAACACCATGGTCTCAATGGTGAAGCCCAAGGCTTCTAACCGCGCAATCATTTGATCTTGGCAGCCGGCATCTTCCGGCGTGACCGATTCTCGGTTTATCAGATCTTTCGCTAAAGCCAGCGTGGCAGAGTCAGTCATCGGGGTTTCCTTACAACAAAAATGAATCGACTATCACATTACGCGAAAATATCAGCGTATTGGTTCTCTTTAAAGCCGAGGTAATAGCTACCTTTGTGTACGAGCAATGGGCGTTTAATGATCGCTGGGTTGTCGAGCATGATTGCGATAGCGCTGGCTTGGTCTAAATGGGCTTTTTGCTCATCGCTTAGTTGGCGGTAGGTGGTGCCACGTTTGTTGATTAACGCTTCCCAGCCCAGTTCGGCAACGAAAGTTTGCAGCATTTGTGCGTCTAAGCCATCTTTCCGGTAGTCGTGATATTGGTAGTCGATACCTTGGTTATCCAACCACTTTAGGGCTTTTTTTAGGGTGTCGCAGTTTTTAATCCCAAATACAGTTGTCATGGTCTTATCGTGATTGTTGGCAAAGGTTTAAGAGTGACACCACTGGTTAATGAACGCAATACTTGGCGCGGCAGGGATGTACGCCATGTGATGGCGCAAAACCGTGTGAAATGCGTGGGTAAATGCGCCTGCAGCACGTCGATTTGATGGCGTTTTGATCAAACGCAAAACCTCTTAGCAGGCGCCATGAATAATGGGATCATTCGTAATTGTTGGAGGTTCGTATGGAACTCAACCCGGTATTCGCTCGGCGCTTGTATCTCGCCGCACTGGTAGAAGAGATGGAGCGCCCAAATGTTCCGCGTTTGATTGAGGCAACAGGCTGGCCGCGTCGCACTATCCAGGATGTGCTCAAATCTTTGTCAGGGCTAGGCATTGATATGACATTTATCCAAGATGGCAAGCGCCACAACGATGGTTATTACCAGCTAAAAGACTGGGGCCCGTTTCGTCGCGATTGGGTCGAGGATAAAAAGCGAGACATTCGCTCGTATATCAACTAGTGATCGCCTAAGGGACGGACCAGTTTCGCCTCGACCAGTGTGCGTCGAATGGCATCAGCACGCCGACGGTTTGCGCCAAAGTCGTAATAGCCAATACGAGAGGCAGAGCGAAGCGCGAGCTGGTTATCACTGAGTGAGACTTCAACATCATCGACAAAGCGCAGCACCCGGGTGGTGAAGCGTAAGTGTGCGTAGTTTTCTTGGGCTGAAACCACTTGAGCACCTGGCATTGAGGCAATTTTCTCAACAATGGTCGCCAAGGCAACATCGGTGTTAGCCAGCGGTAAGGGCGCTAACTGAAATGTCGCGCGCGTGTCTTCTGTTGAAACACAATTAGGGCTGTCACCACAGGCAGTGACAGGCGGTTGTTTTGCCATGGGGCCTCCTTTCGAGCAGCCGAACAGTGTAAAAAGTACAATGAGGCCGAGCAGATTTTTTCCCATTATGCCCCCACGAGCGTGTAACCAATAAACCCTATCCAGCTTACGACGAGTAAAAGCCAAGGTAAACGGCTGTGCCCTTTATCTTGTGCAGTAGGCTGCGGTGAAGAGGCAGGCTCGCTGAGTTGGTCGACAGCCGGTGTCGGTTTTTGCTGTTTCTTGCGCGCTTTGTCCTGCGCCCGCGCCTTTGCTTTTTGTTCTTTTTTGTACTGCGCAATCCCTTTCTCAATCCCTTGAGCGATCAGTTTCGTCTGAGCCTTGGTTTGTCCAGGCTTTTGCGTGGCTTTGGCAACGCGCATGGCGTCTTGTTGCGTCTCTGGCGAAATCGTTGCTTTGGCTTTTGTTTTGGCCATGAGGGCTCCATGTAACGCTAAATAAATGGCTCGTCCCTAGGATAACAAATTTTGCTTTTGCGCTTGCAGTTTTTATCGCATGTCGCCATGGTAAATGCGTGACTTCTCAATCAAAAATCTTATGGACACGTTTCATCATTTCGACGACAAAGGGTATATCAAGGCCCCCCAGATCGCCGTACTGTGCCTGCTACTGTTAAGTCGCGCATGGTGGCTACTGGCGATGGCCGGTGTCAGCCGAGAGCAGGGCAGCGAGCTGCTTGCGCTGGTTTATCCGGACACCGCTGCGTTTTATCTCAGTTTAGGGATTGGCCTGGTGCCGCTTGGGCTATTACTGTTGGTGGGGAACTGCGACAAGGCGCCTGAATGGTTAACACAGCATTGGCATTTAGGTTATTGGTGGGTGTGGCTATTGTGGACGTGGGAAGCCTATCAAGTGGTGCATACGCTCACGATGACGGGGGGACGGTTTGATTGGTTGCTTGCCTTGCACGGGCTTTGGTTAGTGTGGGCGAGCCTTTATTGGCTGAGAAGCCAGCGCGTAAAGCGCTTTTTTTATCAGTTCACATAGACTGGGCAACGCCGGGCATAAAAAAACGCAGCACGAGGCTGCGTTTTTTCCTCACTAAGTAAACCTAATTACTTAGTAACGCGCAATACAGATGTTTCACCCACAGTGACGGCACCAGAGAGCTTAGTCAGCTCTTTGATTTCGTCCATGTTAGAGATAACAACCGGCGTTAGCGTTGATTTGGCTTTCTCTTCGAGCATGCCTAAATCAAATTCGATCACGGTATCACCGGCTTTCACCGTTTGACCTTCTTCCGCAATGCGCTTAAAGCCTTCGCCTTTCAGCTCGACAGTGTCGATGCCAAAGTGCACGAACAGCTCTACGCCGTCATCAGACTCAATTGAAAAAGCGTGGTTGGTTTCGAAAATCTTACCGATTGTGCCGTTTACTGGCGCAACCATCTTGTCGCCCGATGGTTTAATCGCAACACCATCACCGACGATTTTCTCAGCAAACACAACGTCAGGCACGTCTTCGATGTTGACGATCTCACCCGACAATGGGGCGATAATTTCAATGGCACTAGCGTCGTTGCTGTCTTCAGACACCAACTTCTTCAGTTTGTCGAACAGACCCATAGTGTTGCTCCTAAGCAGTGATTCTTTGCTGATTGTATATTAGCAAGCGGTTTTTTCCGCAATAAATTTTTCGACATAGGCCTCGATTTCTGCCGCAGTTGGCAGAGTGAGTGCTTTGTCGGCCATCGCTTTCACATCAGCAAAGTTGGCATTACGGATAATCTTCTTGATGCGAGGGATAGAGATGGCACTCATACTAAACTCATCCAAACCCATTCCCATCAATAGTAACGTTGCTTTCTCGTCACCTGCAAGCTCTCCGCACATACCCGTCCATTTACCTTCCGCATGTGAGGCATCAATCACTTGCTTGATAACCGTCAATACAGCAGGAGACAGTGGGTTATACAGGTGCGAAATCAGCTCGTTACCACGATCGACCGCCAAGGTGTACTGGGTCAAATCGTTGGTGCCAATGCTGAAGAATTCCACTTCTTTTGCGAGGTGGTGAGCGATCGCAGCCGCGGCTGGCGTCTCAACCATCACACCGATTTCCAGATCAGCGTCGAAGTCGTGACCTTCTTGGCGCAATTCTGCTTTATAGGTCTCGATCGCTTCTTTCAGCTCTCGGATTTCTTCCACAGAAATAATCATCGGGAACATCACACGGATTTTACCGTGTGCCGATGCGCGAAGAATGGCACGAAGCTGATCGCGGAGAATTTCGCGACGATCGAGGCTAATACGGACTGCACGCCAACCCAAGAATGGGTTCATTTCTTCCGGCAAGTCCATATAAGGCAGATCTTTGTCACCGCCGATATCCATGGTGCGGATGATCACTGGGTGACCATCAATCGCTTTCGCTACCGCTTTATAAGCTTGGTATTGCTCTTCTTCGGTAGGAAGCGAGTCGCGATCCATAAACAGGAACTCGGTGCGATAAAGACCGACACCTTCACCGCCGTTACGGTTCACGCCGTCACAGTCTTTGACTGTACCCACGTTACCGCACACTTCGACTTGGTGACCGTCCAGCGTGATGGCTGGCAGATCTTTAAGCTTAGCCAGTTCCGCTTTTTCGGCGATATGTTGATCGCGAATCGCTTTGAACTTGCTGAGCTCTTGGTCTGATGGGTTGATAACGATTTGGTTGTTAATCGCATCAAGCACCAGCATGTCGCCGTTTTTTACTTTGCTGGTTGCATCATTGGTGCCTACAATCGCTGGTAGCTCAAGCGAGCGCGCCATGATTGAAGAGTGTGAAGTGCGACCACCAATGTCGGTGATGAAACCAAGCACATAATTCAGGTCAACCTGTGCTGTTTCTGAAGGCGTCAGATCGTTTGCAACCAGGATCACTTCTTCGTTGATAGCGCTCAACGACACCATGTTGATGCCAAGTGCGTTTTTGACGAAGCGTGAACCGATATCACGGATATCCGCGGCACGCTCTTTCAGATAATCGTCGTCGAGTGACTCAAGCGTCACCGCTTGTTCTTCGATAACGCTGTAGATTGCGTGATCAGCGGTTGCTAGGTTTGACTTAATGAAGCTGACGATCTCTTCTTCGAGCTCTTCATCTTCAAGCAGCATGATGTGACCTTCGAAGATAGCTTCTTTCTCTTCGCCAAAGGTCTCCCTTGCTTTGTCTTTGATCGCTTCAAGTTGCGTCTTAGACTGTTCGCGAGCATCCAATACGCGCTGAATTTCTTTGTCGATTTGAGACGCAGCAATCTTATCTTTATTGATGACAACGTCTTCTTCTTGCAGCAGCAGTGCTTTACCAAAAGCAATACCAGGTGATGCCAGGATGCCTGAAATCATAGCTTTACCTTACGTTTATCCAACTTAAAACCGATAGAAAAAGAGCCGGATTACTCCAGCTCGTCCATCAGTTTTACTAGGTGATCAACGGCCTGTTGTGCTTGCGCACCTTCAGCAGAGATAGTCACCTTAGTGCCTTTGGTCAAGCCAAGGGTTTGAAGTTTAAATAGGCTTTTTGCGCTCGCGCTCTTACCGTTAGATTCAACAGTGATGTCAGCGTCGTAGCTTTTCGCTTCTTTGACGAACTGCGCCGCTGGACGAGTGTGTAGGCCGTTTTCTGCAGTAATCTCAACTTGCTTCTGATACATGATTCACCCCGTTTCTCTATTTTTTTAAATCTATGTATTAAATATAAGGTTAGCTTAACCGCTAACGGGCGACTTCGCTATCCGTTGACGCTAACCTAACCAAGAAATCGACCCGATAGCTTAATCCATGTCAATTTCGTGTCATCTTTTTGCCATTTTTGACCTTCCACTCATTAGGCGCGAGGGCTTTTATTTTGATGCGGAAAATAAAAAGGCAGACGTGTTTTACTAAAGCTTAATATAAAAATCAAACAAAAAAGGCCCAATTTGGGCCTTTGCGAATAGGGGGTTATGGAGGCTGGTTGGCTAACCTGCTGTTACTGCTCGGTTTCCAGCTCGGTGAACATCCCAGCAAACAGTGGCGAGCTGAGATAACGCTCTGCTGCACTTGGCAAAATTGTGACGATCTTCTTATTTGCGAACTCGGGAAGCTCAGCAATTTTGTTTGCCGCAACCRCGGCTGCACCTGAAGAAATCCCGCCCAAGATGCCTTCTTCTTCCATCAAACGGCGAGCCATCGCAATGGCTTCGTCTGAGCTGACAGAGACCACCTGGTCAACAAGCGTGACATCCAAGTTTTTTGGCACAAAGCCCGCGCCAATACCTTGAATTTTGTGAGGGGCAGGCTGCACGTCTTGGCCCGCGATCGTTTGTGCAATCACTGGCGATTCAGCAGGTTCGACCGCGACCGTGGTGATGGCTTTGCCTTTGGTGTTTTTGATGTAGCGGCTAACACCGGTTAGGGTGCCACCTGTGCCAACACCGGCAACAAATACATCGATTTCACCGTCGGTGTCTTCCCAGATTTCAGGCCCTGTGGTTTTTTCATGGATCTCAGGGTTGGCGGGGTTATCAAACTGTTGCAGCATCAGGTATTTGCCTGGCTCTGCTGCCATGATTTCTTCGGCTTTGGCAATCGCCCCTTTCATGCCTTTTGGCGCTTCGGTGAGCACCAGCTTTGCGCCCATGGCTTTAAGCAGTTTACGGCGCTCAAGGCTCATTGACTCCGGCATGGTAAGGGTCAGCTTATAACCACGTGCCGCCGCGACATAGGCGAGTGCGATCCCCGTGTTACCACTGGTTGGCTCAATCAATTCGATACCGGGTTTGAGGGTGCCTTTTTTCTCTGCGTCCCAGATCATATTGGCGCCGATACGGCACTTGACGCTGAAGCTTGGGTTGCGTGCTTCAACTTTGGCTAACACGTTTGGCTTCGCCACGCGGTTTAGGCGAACTAGCGGTGTGTTTCCGATGGTTTGTGTATTGTCTTCGTAAATCTTGCCCATTGTATCGTTCCTTCATGACACCGATTTTAATCACACTCCAAGCATATCTCTGCTGCTTGGTTTTGAAAGGATCGGTTGGTTATATCTTATTGTGACATTAACCAATAACTGATTGGTTAACCGAAAAAAGCCCACACCGATGATGTGAACGTTCGCGTAGACGATCACAGACTAATTGCGTCCCAATGACGCTTTGTGCTTATCCACCCACATGGCGGTCGCGCCGCATACGGCCGCAGGCATCACCAGTAGATTGAGAAAAGGGGTCATGGTAAATAGCATCACCACGGCGCCAAAGCCAAGCGATGCGCCCCGCTGTTGATTTAAGGTCTGGCGCATGGCGGGAAACGACACCTTGTGATTGTCAAACGGGTAATCACAGTATTGAATCGCCATCATCCACGCGCTAAACAAAAACCAGATCACTGGCCCCACAGTTTGTCCGACCGCTGGTATCCACAGCAGTAACAAAAAACCTATTGCTCTGGGGATGTAGTAAGCGAGTTTTTGCCATTCTCGTTTCATCACCCGCGGGATATCTTTAAGGATGCCAGCCAAGCCATCATCAGGCGCACGCGTTCCCGACAGCTTTGCCTCCACGTGTTCGGCCAATAGACCATTGAACGGCGCCGCTATCCAGTTGGCCAATGTGCTGAACACATAGGAGAACACGACCAAGATAGCAACCACCACCAAAGGCCAAATCAAAAAAGAGAGCCAGGACAACCACTCAGGTAAGCTGGCCATCCAATGATCGATCCAGTCACCAACTTGTGAAAGCAAATAGATAAACGCGCCGCCAAGCAGCAACACATTGATCAAAATAGGAATGATCACAAACCGGCGTAAGCCGGGGGCCATCATCAGAGAAAAGCCTTGGAACAGGTAGCCAGCACCACTTTGGGGACGGGGGCGAGCATTATTCGCCATGATATCTCCTTGAGAACAATGTAGGTCACAACAATCCGCATGCATGCGGTCGATACAAAAATAACGGTGTGCGCTATATTACGGGGGGAATCCTTGCGATGACAACGACCCAATAATGGGAAAGTTTAACGATTTGTGTGTCTTGATTCGTTAAATTCTCCCCAACTTTTGATACAGTTAACTAAGTTGACCATTAACGCATTGCGTCAGCCAACGGGCCCCGCTTATGATCACACAAACCTTTGCAAACTGGTTGGCGTTGTGACATAAGCGAATCAAAACGCTGAACATAGATAGATTTGAGAATCGATGATGCAGGAATTGCGCCTTGTACTGATTGTGTTGGGAGCACTAGCAATCGCAGCTTTGCTTTTGCATGGCCTCTGGACAAACAAGAAAGAAAAGACGACCAAGTTTGGTGAAAAGCCGTTGGGAAAACTGGATGACGACAGTGACGAACAAAAGTTTGACCAAGATGGTATTGGTGCCGTCAGAGTTGTCAGTCGCGCTAAAAGCGAGAGCGATAAGCCTGCGCGCCAAGAGCCCGCGATGAACTTTGGTGATAAACCTGATGTGGATCCCTTGTTCGCAGGGCAAACTGGCACCGTGTCTGAATCTGAACAGACCCTGTATCCTTCAATGTCTGCGACTGATGATGAGCCTTCGCTTTCAGCCGCCACTCCGCACGTAACCGGTCAAGCTCACGAAGAACCAGAGGCGCCGCAGGCACACGCTACGGTGGCCGATGATGAGCCATCAGACCCTGCGCCAAGCGTGCATCAAGGTGATACAGAGACGGCTGAACAGGGCGAACCGCAACCCAGTGATGAACCACCAAAGGCAGATGAACCCGCGGATGAGACCGAAGTACTTGTGTTGCATGTGCATGCGAACAATAGCGACGTGTTCAGTGGTCTTGAGCTGATCCCGACCCTTGAGCAATATGGCCTCCGTTTTGGTGATATGGGCATTTATCACCGTCACTCTGATCTATCGGGGAGCGGAAAAGTCTTGTTCAGTGTGGCCAATATGGTCAAACCCGGTACGTTCGATGTCAGTCATAGCGAAAGCTTTGAAACGCCTGGCATTAGCTTTTTTATGACGCTGCCGTGTTACGGTGAGCCAGAGCAAAATTTTAAGCTTATGCTGCAAACGGCCCAGCAAATCGCGGATGAGTTAGGTGGATTAGTGCTGGATGACTCACGCACGATGATGACGCCATCACGATTGGATGAATATCGCGAGCGCGTCAAAGCCTTCATGGCCAAATAGCCTGCGCTAACGCGACCACGGTTTAAGCATACAGCGGGACATGGCTCCCGCTGTATGTGATTTATAGATATACTTGCCCGCAACCGACTCTGCTCAGACGACGAATCAAACATGGCTTACAGCAAACAACAACTCGATGATTTAAAGTATCAGCTCAACTATCATGCCTATCGCTACTATGTAGAAGACAGCCCAGAGCTGCCCGACGCTGAATACGACCGCCTGATGCAAACCCTATTGGCCATCGAGGCCGAGCATCCCGAATGGGTAACCAGTGACTCGCCAAGCCAACGGGTAGGGGGCGCGCCCCTGAGTGCATTTGAAACCGTGACTCACGAGCTGGCGATGCTGTCACTTGATAATGCCTTTGAACCCGCTGATTTGGATGCGTTTGAACGTCGTTTGAAAGAGCGCCTATCGCTAGACGCTGAGCAAGCGGTGACCTACACCTGTGAACCCAAGCTCGATGGCTTAGCGGTGAGCCTGATTTATGAAAACGGTGAGCTGGTGCAAGCGGCGACGCGGGGAGATGGCACTACCGGCGAGAACATCACCCACAACGTCAAAACCATTCGCAATGTTCCCCTCACGCTACAAAAAGGGGATTGGCCAACGCGGCTCGAAGTGCGCGGTGAAGTCTTCATGCCGAAAGCGGGCTTTGAAGCACTCAACGAAGCGGCATTGAAACGAGGCGATAAAACCTTTGCCAATCCGCGCAATGCGGCGGCAGGCAGCCTGCGTCAACTTGACCCCAAAATTGCCGCCAACCGACCATTGAGTTTCTATGCCTATGCGGTGGGTGTCATGTCGACCCCGTTTGGCCAAGGGCAAAGTGAGCGCTTACAAAAGCTGAAAAAATGGGGCCTAGCGCTCAGTCCGGAAGTGAAACGGGTGGAAGGGCTAGACGGCGTGAAAGCCTATTACCAAGACATTATGGCGCGTCGTGATGCGCTGCCCTACGAAATTGATGGGGTGGTGATCAAGGTTGATAGCATTACCAGCCAAGAACGATTAGGTTTTGTGGCGCGGGCACCGCGTTGGGCCATTGCTTACAAATTCCCGGCGCAAGAAGAAATCACCACCCTTAACGATGTGGAATTCCAAGTGGGCCGTACCGGGGCGATTACGCCCGTTGCCAAGCTTGAGCCTGTGTTCGTGGGCGGCGTCACGGTCAGTAATGCCACCTTGCACAACGGTGATGAAATCGAACGGTTAGGCGTTCATATTGGTGACACCGTGGTGATCCGCCGTGCCGGTGATGTGATCCCGCAAGTGGTGGGTGTGGTGGAAAGCCGACGCCCTGAGCAGGCGAAACCGATTGTGTTTCCCGATGCGTGCCCCGTTTGTGATTCAGCGGTCACTCGCATCGAGGGAGAGGCAGTGGCACGGTGCACCGGTGGTTTGATTTGTCTGGCGCAGCGCAAAGAAGCGATCAAACACTTTGCGTCACGTAAGGCAATGGATATTGACGGTTTGGGCGATAAAATCGTCGAGCAGCTAATCGAAAAAGAGCTGATAGAAACCCCTGCTGATCTCTTTACCTTGACGCCAGGTCGGGTGACGCTGCTAGATAGAATGGGGCCAAAGTCAGCCCAAAACTTGGTTGATGCATTGGAAAAAGCCAAAGCCACCACCTTGCCACGCTTTATTTATGCCTTGGGGATTCGTGAGGTAGGCGAGGCAACTGCGCAAAATCTCGCTTTGCATTTTCACACCCTTGAGGCGTTGCGCGCGGCCGATGAAGACGCACTCATTAACGTGCCGGATGTCGGTGCGATCGTCGCGGGTCACATCGTCCGCTTCTTTGCCGAGCCGCACAACCAAAGTGTACTAGAAGCCTTGCTGGATACGGGGATCCACTGGCCGGAAATCAGTGCGCCCTCTGAGCCAGATGCGCAACCGTTAGCCGGTAAAACCATTGTCCTGACTGGCACCTTATCGCAAATGTCTCGCAGTGATGCCAAAGCGGCGCTACAGGCGTTGGGCGCAAAAGTAACCGGCAGTGTTTCGGCAAAAACCGACATGTTAGTGGCGGGAGAGGCGGCAGGCTCCAAACTGACCAAAGCGCAAGATTTGGGCGTTACTGTGCTCGATGAAGATCAGATGATTGCCATGCTCAATCAGTAGCTTGTACCCATCACGCTGTGCGCTTCGCCGTGTAAGCGAATAACCGCGCACAGGCGCAATAGTTTATATGGCCATGTACCGTGTCTGGGCATGGCCTGATTGTGGAATTTACCTGTACTGGTAAACTAACCGTTACATATTATTCTCAGCACTGGGATAGGGATCCTAATGACGATTAAAACCCGCTTTGCCCCCAGCCCAACCGGCTTTTTGCATGTTGGTGGCGCGCGTACAGCACTTTATTCTTGGCTTGCAGCACGCAGCCAAGGTGGTCAATTTGTATTGCGTATTGAAGATACAGATATTGAACGTTCAACCCAAGAAGCGATTGATGCCATTTTAGAAGGTATGGAATGGCTGGGCCTTAATTGGGATGAAGGGCCGTACTACCAAACGAAACGCTTTGACCGCTACAACGCGCTAGTCGATCAGCTGTTGGCAGAAGACAAAGCCTACAAGTGTTATGCCCCCAAAGAGCTGCTAGAAGAGATTCGCGAAGAGCAGAAATCGAATGGCCTAAAAGCACGTTATGATGCCAATCACCCCAAGGTGATTGCGGCCAACAGCCAAGCAAACGCTGACGACCCACACGTCATTCGTTTCCGCAACCCCAAAGAGGGCAAGGTGGTGTTTGACGATAAGATCCGCGGTCGGATTGAAATCGCCAACAGCGAACTGGATGATTTGATCATCCGCCGCACTGACGGTAGCCCAACCTACAACTTCTGTGTGGTGGTTGATGATTGGGATATGGGGATCACCCAAGTTGTGCGTGGGGAAGACCACATTAACAACACCCCGCGTCAAATCAATATTTATGAAGCCTTGGGCGCGCCTGTGCCTGAGTTTGCTCACTGCTCGATGATCCTTGGCGACGATGGTGCCAAGCTGTCTAAGCGTCATGGTGCGGTGAGTGTGATGCAATATCGCGATCAAGGTTTCTTGCCACAAGCACTGCGTAACTACTTAGTGCGCTTGGGCTGGTCTCACGGCGACCAAGAAATCTTCTCGATGGAAGAAATGATTGATTTCTTCTCCCTAGAGGCGATCAGTAAATCAGCCTCTGCCTTCAATACGGAGAAGTTGCGTTGGCTGAACAACCATTACATCAAAAACGGTGATCCAGCTGAGGTCGCGTTACACTTGCAATGGCACCTGGATCAGCAAGGCATAGATGCCTCGACAGGACCTGCTTTGACCCAGGTTATCCAGCTGGTGGGTGAGCGTTGTGACACTCTGGTTGAGCTGGCCGAGCAAAGCCGTTATTTCTATCAAGACTTTGATGAGATTGAGGCAACCGCCGCCAAGAAACACCTTCGCCCAGTGGCGCTTGAACCACTGCAAGTGGCAAAAGGCAAGATTGAAGCGCTGGACGAGTGGACGGTTGATGCTCTGAAAGCGGTGATTGCGGATACCTGTGCAGAGCTAGACGTGGGCATGGGCAAAGTCGGGATGCCATTGCGTGTTGCGGTTACAGGCGGCGGTCAATCTCCGTCGGTGGATGCGGTGATGCACCTGATTGGTAAAGACCGTGTGGTGGCGCGTATCGATCAAGCCATCAAAGTGGTTGAAGCTCGAGCCGCACAAAGCTAAAAAGTCGCGACACCGCGGCATAATCAAAAAAGGGCGCTGCGGCGCCCTTTTTTAGTTTGTCATCGCCTGTCTTAATGTGACTCTTCTTCCATCTGCGCACTATCAACAATATGGTTCTCGCCCATTTTTCGCGGTAGGACAAGATTGAGCACGATGGCCACTAAACCACACAAGCTGATGCCTTGTAAGCTGAAATCACCAATGCCGAAGGCCATCCCGCCAATCCCAAAGACCAAGGTGACGCCGACAATCGCGAGGTTGCGCGAGTCGTGGAGATCAACTTGATTGCGAATCAAGGTATTGAGGCCCACGGTGGCGATAGAGCCAAACAGTAGGATCATGATACCGCCCATCACCGGCAAAGGAATGGTTAATAGCAGTGCCCCCAGTTTACCCACAAAGGCGAGCACGATGGCAGTGATCGCCGCGTAGGTCATAATCTTAGGATTAAATGCTTTGGTAAGCATCACCGCCCCGGTGACCTCACTGTAGGTGGTATTGGGCGGGGCACCAAACATTGATGCGGCGATAGTGGCCGCGCCGTCACCTGCCATGGTGCGATGAAGGCCGGGCTTTTTAAGGTAGTCTTTGCGAGTGACGTTGGAAATGGCCAGCATATCGCCCACATGCTCCACCGCGGGCGCTATCGCCACGGGGATCATAAATAAAATGGCGTTGATGTTAAATTCTGGCAAGGTAAAGGCAGGCATCATCAACCAGCTGGCGTTTGTCACCTGAGTAAAGTCGACAATCCCCATCACTAGGCTCGCCACATAGCCAATTGCAATGCCAGCCATAATCGGAACCAGCTTGAAAAAGCCTTTGGCGAAGACGCTGACCGCGATGGTGGTCAGTAATGAAAGCAGGGAAATCCAGATAGCGATATCACCGGCGATGAGTTGCTCACTGCCGTCGCCACTTTTACCTAGCGCCATATTGACGGCGGTGGGGGCCAAACCAAGCCCAATCACCATAATCACAGGGCCAACCACCACGGGTGGAAGTAGCTTGTGAATAATGTCGACACCTTTGAGGCGAATAATGCCTCCCATAATGAGGTAGATAACCCCGGCGGCCATCAGTCCACCCATGGTGGCAGGAATACCGAAATTGTTAACGCCGTACAGAATGGGGGCAATGAAGGCGAATGAAGAGGCGAGAAAAATAGGAACAGAGCGGCGGGTAATAACTTGAAAGATTAGCGTACCTATCCCGGCCCCGAAGAGGGCGACGTTGGGGTCAAGCCCGGTTAACAGCGGCACCAACACCAAGGCTCCAAATGCGACGAACAGCATTTGTGCCCCTTGTAAAACTTGCATCATGATCTCACCTCCAAAAAAAATCGCGCAATGCTAGCACAAAGCGTTTCTGTGATTCCTGTCATGTTTTTAAATGTGAGACCGGTAGCAAATAAATGATGTAACGGATTTCATAGGCAAGGGGTAATTGTGAAATACGCCTTTTTGCAGCGACGACTATCACTTTATCGCGTTTGCCCTATCTTTTTTACAAATGAGGATTGCTGAACCTAGAGCTGTCAGCTTATGATCGCTCCACGCCCATTTATCCATGTGGAAAGACTATGAATCGATTTGTGTTGGCCTTAATTGCCTGTCTATGGTTGCCAAGTGCGCTGGCAAACGATCTTTATCACGCCAGCATTCCGCTCGAGAATGGCGCGCAAACCTCGCAACAAGCAGCCAAAAAACAAGGGTTAAGCGCGGTACTGACCAAGGTATCCGGTCAGCGGAATCTGTCCGACAATCCGGCAGTTAAACAAGCGCTACAAGAGGTAGATAGCTTGATTACCCAGCTTGGGTACGGCGAGAGTGATACGGCAGGTGAAGCACCGACGCGTACGTTAGAAGTTGGGTTTGACAGTCAACAAGTACGGGAAATCTTGCGTCAAGCGGGGCTACCTTTGTGGGGAAGCCCACGCCCGTCGGTACTGGTGTGGCTGGTGGATGACCGCGGCCTTGAGCGACAAATTATTTGGGAGCAAAGTGAGCGTCCCGTGATTGATAAGCTGCGCCAAGCGGCGGCATTGCGTGGGTTGCCTGTTCTGATCCCTGTGGGCGATTTTGATGATTTGATGGCGATTTCGAGCAGTGATTTGTGGGGCGGGTTTATTCAGCCGGTTGAAGAGGCCAGTGAGCGTTACCAGCCAGACGGTATCGTGATTGCCAAACTGACTGACCAAGGCATTCGTTGGCAGCTTTTCCCTGAAGCAAACCAAATGCAAACTAATCAAACCCGTGGTCAGGCGCGTGACGCAGCCGCAATGATTCATTCACTTGCTGATTATTACGCGCAGCAAACCGGTGTGATCCTCGACCAAAACGATGACAGTGCGTCTGTCGTGATCGCGGTCGGTGGTATTAATAACGGCAATGATTATGTCGCACTCGAGAAAACACTGGCAAACTTAAATGCGGTACAAGGTGTACATTTACGCAAGCTTAATGATGACACCCTGGTATTCGATGCGCAGTTGGCCGCGTCACAGCAAGCACTGATTAAAGAGCTAACTGCCAACCGAGAAGTGCGTTTAATGACTTCTCAGGAGCAAGAGGCTTATACGGCGAACACATCGCCAACTGCCAGCGATGCGCAACATACCACACTTCCGGCTGATGAGCTGGAACAAGGTGAGAGGGCGGGCGAACAGGGGGAGAGCGATAGCACACAAACGCTTGTTCCCGACCCACAACCGTCGGCGGAAAAGCGTCTGTGGTTTGTTTGGCAGCCGTAACGGTGCAGTGACAACCCAATCTAAAAAAGGCTAGCCAACACGGCTAGCCTTTTTGATGGGCAGATGAGGCGTTTACGCTCTGTACGCGTCAGTGACTACCAGTTGGCAGGACTAAACTGTTGACCGGCGAGGGCAGCTTCTACCATCAGTCCTCCCTTTGCATGGGTAAAGACAGTCAGGCCATTGACGTAATAAGCTTTCGACTGACGGTTACTGGCGGAGGCTGAGGTGCCAGAGGTACCAGTTTGCGCCGATGCCCCCTCGGTCAATGCGGTGGCAGATGCTTGCGCGCCGAGCTCCACTTGCCCTTGCATAAAGCGGTCATACGCTGTTTTGTCTTTAAAGAAAACAATTTCACTGAACGCTTGACCACCAAAGGTCAGCCCGACCGATACCTGTTTGAGCTCCGCGGCACTCACTGGGGAGCCTTGACGATAAACGACGCCCTTACCATAGGCACCGCCTACCCAAAAACCCCCTTTGCCGACAGAAGGGAAGACGGCATAGCCGTAGGCGTTATCAAAAAAGGGCTGTGTTTGTGGGTACTGCTTAAATTGTTCGCGCGCGAGGTTGGCTTGACGAACCTGATCTTGCTGCGAGCTAGCCGCACAACCGGTTAATGCCGTCAATGCGACAATGACCAATGCTAACCAGTGATGAGAAAGACGTAACATGTTTGATCTCCTTATGGCGTCAATGAAAATGACCAAAAGCGCAATCAGGTTACGTCAGTTTCTCGCGGATAATGTCAGAGGTTTGTCGATATTTTCGCTTGCCGGCTGGGATCGCGACGCCACGCAATGAAACCGATACACCCGCTTATCAGTATCCAAAGCCATAGCGGGGCATTGCCCCATTGGCGGTAAGGCGTTTCCCCTCGGGTGCGGGTGACTTGCGTGGTGAGCACCTGGGTTTCAAATTGCGGCAAGGTAGTTTGAATCTGGCCGTGCTCGTCCATCAAGGCTGTCACACCGTTATTGGTCGCGCGTATCACTGGCAAGCCAAACTCGAGTGCGCGCATGCGTGCAATTTCAAGGTGTTGCCAAGGGCCAATCGAGCGACCAAACCATGCGTCATTCGACAGTGTAATGATGGCGTCACTGTCGGCATTCAAGTTGTCGCGGATCTGCGCGGGAAAGGCAATTTCATAGCAAAGCGCGGTGATATAGTCCCAGCCGTTGGCGGGCAGGGCAGGTTGAACCGGCTCGCCCGGTGAAAATGACGACATCGGCAGGTTAAACAGCGGGGCGAGCGGGCGTAATAGTGCCTCAAATGGCACAAACTCGCCAAACGGTAGCAAATGATGTTTGCTGTACTGGGTGGGGGCCGGATAGCGATACTCGGGGGTCCCTGCACCCAGTGCCAGTACATTGTTAAAGTACGCGCCCTGTTCATTTTGGTCGAGCGCGCCTGTGATCACCGTGGTTTGGTTATGCTTGGCGGCTTGATCAAGCTGAGAGAAAAAGCGAGGCAGTTCGCGCTCCAGGGCTGGGACGGCGGCTTCTGGCCAAATAATGACATCACTGTCCCAATGCTGGCGGGTTAAATCTAGGTACTTCATCAGCGTTGGCCAGCGCTGATCGGGACGCCATTTCAGCGCTTGCGGCACATTGCCTTGAATTAACGAAATCTGCTGCTGTTGGTCGGTTTTTGTGACCCATTGAATCGTACCGAGGCCATAGCTAACCGCGATAAGCCCTAACCCGGCGGCGACGGCACCATAGCGTGCTTGTCCTTGCCACTGGCCCCAGCGAGGTGTGATGAGCGCGAGTAGGCCAGCCAGTATAGCCAAGACAAGCGTGATCCCCTGCACGCCGAGCACAGGGGCAATGCCAGCCAGTGGACTGTCGATTTGGCTGTAGCCAGGCCAAAGCCAAGGAAAGCCGGTAAATACCCAGCCTCTAAGCCAATCAATCACAAGCCATAAGGCGGGTGCGAGGATTAACCACTTAATACCCGGCTGGCGACTGGGCAGTTTGTTGACCAATGCGCCGAACAATGCCGGATAGAGGGAGAGATAGGCAATCAGCAGGCCCATTAATGACAAGCCAGCAATGGCCGGCATGCCACCAAAATGGTCAATGCTCACGTAAACCCAGCTAACGCCGGTAGTAAATTGGCCCAGCCCCCAGCAAAATCCCAACCACGCACTGCGCTTGGGCGAGGCGTTTTGTAGCAGGGTGAATAAGCCCCACAAGGCAACCAGCATCAATGGCCAGTACGAGAAGGGAGAAAAGGCGAGGGTGGCGCTGGCACCAAAAGCGGCAGCCAGTAATGACTGCCCGCTTTGGCGTAAACGGTTAGGCGTTTTCACTGTTTGTTTCGCTACTGTCTGGGACGGTGACTTGTAGCTGAATGATACGACGACTATCGGCGGCCGTCACTTTAAAGTGATAATCACCAATATCGACTTCTTCACCGCGATCAGGGAGATGGCCAAAGCTGGTCATTACCAGACCACCGATGGTATCGACCACATCGTCTTGGAACTGAGCGCCAAAGTGTTCATTAAAGTCTTCCAAGGTCGTCAGGGCTTTGACCGAGAACGTATGACGGCTGAGCTGGCGGATTTCCTGCTCCTCTTCGTCGTCGTACTCGTCTTCGATTTCACCGACGATCTCTTCTAAGATATCTTCAATGGTCACTACCCCTGACACGCCCCCGAACTCGTCAATGACAATCGCCATGTGGTAGCGCTCTTCTTGGAACTCTTTGAGTAGACGGTCAACCCGTTTACTCTCAGGTACCACCACAACAGGGCGTAACACTTTTTCGATGTCAAAGTCTTCGGCATCTGGGCGCAGGTAGCGCAACAAATCTTTCGCAAGCAAAATGCCCTCAACATGGTCTTTGTCATCACTGATCACAGGATAACGAGAGTGTTGGGCATCAATAATAATATTAATGATCGCTTCCAATGACTGCGATCGTTCAACGATTACCATCTGCGAGCGGGGTATCATGATATCTCTCACACGCATGTCAGAGATTTGCATCACACCTTCCAGCATGTCCCGTGTGTCGTGATCGATCAGGGCGTTTTGCTCTGAGTCTCGGAACACGTCCACCAGCTCTTGTCTGTCTTTTGGATCAGCTTGGAAAAACTGACCCAGCCGCTCGAAGAAGGTCTTCCTACTCGGACCGTCTGAGTTTTGCGAATTATCGTCGTTCATTCAGTTTCATTCAGTTAGTTAACGCTCGATGAAGTCGTTAGCATAAGGGTCACTGACCCCCATGGCGGCGAGAAGCTCTCGCTCCAATGCCTCCATTTGCTCGGCTTCATCATCCTCAATATGGTCGTAACCCAGTAAGTGTAAGCTACCATGAACAACCATATGTGCCCAATGATCCATCAGTGCTTTGCCTTGTTGTTGGGCTTCTTGTTCAACAACTTGACGGCACACGATGAGATCACCAAGCAAATCAATTTCCACCCCAGGAGGGGCATCAAACGGAAAAGATAACACGTTTGTAGGCTTATCTTTGCCGCGATAGTCGCGATTTAGGCTTTGGCTCTCACCTTCGTCGACAATACGAATCGTCACTTCCGCTTGAGGGCGAGCGGCACGCACTGCCTGCTCAAACCAAGCTTGGAGCTGATCGTCACCGGGCAAGCCTTGTTCGTTCTCACAGGCAATTTGCACATCGACATAGTAGCTCATGACGGCTCCTGTGAGCCTGGCACGGCAGGTTGCGCTGCAACTTGCTGAGCTTCACGTGCTTCTCGACGACGAGCCTCTGCTTCTTTTCGCGCTTTGGCGTCTTCCGCTTCCCACTTATCATAGGCTTGGACGATGCGCGTCACCACATGGTGGCGGACGACATCATCCGCTTGGAAAAAGTGGAAGCTAATTTCGTTAACGTCGGCGAGCACCTCAATCGCATGGCGCAGGCCTGAGCGTGCATTTCTCGGTAAGTCGACCTGGGTCACGTCACCGGTGATCACGGCACGTGAATTGAAGCCAATCCGCGTCAAGAACATTTTCATCTGCTCGACCGTGGTGTTCTGGCTCTCATCCAAGATAATAAAGGCATCGTTCAAGGTTCGGCCACGCATATAAGCCAGAGGTGCCACCTCGATCACGTTACGATCGATCAGTTTCTCGACCCGCTCAAAGCCGAGCATTTCAAACAGTGCATCGTAAAGTGGACGTAAATAGGGGTCGACCTTTTGGCTTAAATCACCGGGCAAAAAGCCCAGCTTTTCGCCGGCTTCAACCGCTGGGCGCGTGAGCAAGATACGACGGATCTCTTGACGCTCAAGTGCATCCACCGCGGCGGCGACAGCAAGATAGGTTTTACCCGTCCCCGCTGGGCCAATACCAAAGGTGATATCATGATTGACCATATTGGCGATGTACTGCGCTTGGTTGGGCGTGCGCGGTTTTATCACCCCTTTTTTGGTCTTAATGTTGATTTCTTTACCGTAAGGAATGCTCGACTCGGTGTTTTGCTCCAACACCCCCGACTCTTTGATCGCCAAATGAATCGCTTCTGGTTCAATGTCTGGAGAGCTGCCTCGCACCGGGGCGGTGTCAACGTATAAGCGTTTTAAAATATCAACCGCGGCATTGGCTGTATGGGGCTTACCCATCACAGTAAATGCATTATGGCGGTGACTAATTTCCACCCCCAAGCGGCGCTCAAGCTGTTTGATATTATCGTCAAACGGGCCACATAAGTTGGCAAGACGGGTGTTGTCGGCAGGTTCTAGGTTCAGGTCAAGAGAGATGATTTTAGACAAGATTATCCTCGCTTTCGGCGCCGGCTATCCGGCGCCGTTGAATTGATGAACGCGTTATGGCGTGAAAACACCAACACCAAGCTCGTTTTCATTGCGCGTCTTCGCCATGATTTCGGTTGGCGAGACGGCGACCCGCAAGTCCATATCTTTTTCGGTACGAACCAGCTCGCCGCGCAGCGAGTTTGGCATCACTTCAGTTATTTTGACGTCAACAAATTGGCCAATCAAATCGACAGAGCCTTCAAAGTTGACCACTCGGTTGTTCTCGGTACGACCACGCAACTCCATCAGGTTTTTGCGTGATGGGCCTTCAACCAAGATACGTTGTTCGGTATCTAGCATCATGCGCGAGTAGCGCATGGCTTGGCTATTCACTTGTTGTTGCAAGCGGTACAAGCGCTCTTTTTTCACTTGCTCTGGCGTATCGTCAGGCATATCGGCAGCCGGTGTGCCTGGACGAGATGAGTAAACAAAGCTAAAGCTCATATCGAAATCGACATCTTTAATCAATTTCATGGTCGCTTCAAAATCTTGCTCGGTTTCGCCAGGAAAGCCGACGATAAAGTCAGAACTGATAGTGATATCAGGACGCGCCTGACGCAACTTACGGATTTTTGATTTGTACTCAATCGCCGTGTGCGGGCGTTTCATCATGGTCAAAATCCGATCTGAGCCGCTTTGTACCGGCAGGTGCAAGAAGCTTGCAACCTCAGGGGTATCACGATACACCTCAATAATATCATCGGTAAATTCAACCGGATGGCTGGTGGTGTAACGGATACGGTCAATACCATCAATGGCCGCGACATAACGCAGCAGCTCCGCAAACGTGCATACATCACCGTCATGGGTGTCGCCACGGTAGGCGTTCACGTTTTGTCCCAACAGGTTAACTTCACGCACACCTTGTTCGGCCAGCTGTGCAATTTCGAACAATACGTCATCCAGCGGGCGGCTGACTTCTTCGCCACGGGTGTAAGGGACTACGCAGAACGTACAGTATTTTGAACAGCCTTCCATGATCGAGACGAAGGCGGTTGGTCCTTCTGCGCGGGGCTCTGGCAGACGATCGAATTTTTCGATCTCTGGGAACGTAATGTCCATCACTGGCGCATGATCCGAGCGTGACTGCTTGATCATCTCTGGCAGACGGTGCAAGGTCTGTGGGCCAAAAATCACATCTACAAAAGGCGCACGCTCACGAATATGGTCGCCTTCTTGGGTTGCCACACAGCCACCGACACCGATCACCAGCTCTGGGTTTTTATCTTTGAGGGTTTTCCAACGCCCGAGTTGATGGAATACCTTTTCTTGTGCCTTTTCTCGAATCGAGCAAGTATTGAGAAGGAGAACATCTGCGTCTTCTGGTTGTTCGGTCAGCTCATAGCCACCGGCAGAATTGAGCAGATCTGCCATTTTGGATGAGTCATACTCATTCATTTGGCAACCCCAGGTTTTGATCAGCAGTTTCTTAGCCATGTAACTTCACGCTCATTGTTAATCTTATGGACGACATTACCCTTTCAAGCTGTATGGTTTTTAATCAGTCAATCAGCTTGGCAAGCCGCGTATTGTACTGCTTTCCAATATCGCTGACCAGATCACAGGCTCGGAGAAATCGTGTCGATCCGGCTAAACGTTTGAGCGGATGCGACAAAGGCCAACTCGGAAAAGCGAATTTGCCCTCACTTTGATCGGATTGATATCGAATTCTCGTTTACCTTCAGTAGAATGCTTGCATCAACGGCACAAAGAGACGGTCATGAATCAATTTGAAGTTATTATAGTCGGTGGTGGCATGGTTGGCGCCGCGGCCGCACTCGGGCTTGCTCGCCAAGGCCGCCAGGTGGCGTTAATCGAGCGCCAGCCCCCAGAGCCTTTTGAACCTTCACAACCGATGGACCTGCGAGTGTCCGCGATTTCTCAGGCATCGGTGAGCCTGCTCAAGGATCTCGGTGCGTGGGCGAGTGTTGAAACCATGCGTGTTTGCCCCTACCGCCGCCTAGAAACCTGGGAAGCGGAAGACAGCCGAGTATGTTTCAGTGCCGACCAACTCGACTTGCCACAATTAGGATATATGGTCGAGAACCGCTTGATTCAACTCGGCCTGTGGCAGCAGTTTGCTCGTTTTGACAATTTGCATCTCGTCTCACCGGCCTCGATCACGGGTATGACGCAGGCGGGCGAGCTGCATCAAGTCCAATTAGAGAGTGGTGACACCTTGAGTGCTCCTTGGCTTATCGGCGCAGACGGTGCCCACTCCAAAGTGAGAGATTACGCGCAAATCGGCCTTACCAGCTGGGATTATCGCCAGCACTGCATGCTCATCCATGTTGAAACGGCCGCCCCCCAACAAGACATTACCTGGCAGCAGTTTTTCCCCACCGGGCCGCGCTCGCTGTTGCCGCTTTGTGGCCACAATGCCTCGCTAGTGTGGTACGACAGCCCAGCGCGTATTCAACAGTTGTGCCAGCTCAATGCCGAACAGCTCAAAGCCGAGATCGTGAGCCATTTCCCACCGGAAGTGGGCGACGTCACTCCCATCAATTGGGGGGCATTCCCGCTGACACGCCGTCATGCGCAGCAGTACCATCGCAATGGGGTTGTGGTAATTGGTGATGCCGCCCACACCATTAACCCGCTGGCAGGGCAAGGCGTGAACTTAGGCTTTAAAGACGTCGCCGCATTGCTGGATGCGTGTGCGGATGCAGGCGCACAATGGCAAGCGGCGTCAACGTTAAAGGCATACGAAAAAGCACGCCGTACGGATAACATGATGATGCAAACCGGAATGGATGTGTTTTATACCGCGTTCAGTAACCAAGTGACGCCTTTAAAACTGGCACGTAATGCGGTGTTTAAACTGGCTGAACACAGTGGCCCAGTGAAAAAGCAGGTGTTGAAATATGCACTTGGGCTCTAGTCTTCGCGACAAGGAGGTGAAATGACTGGCTACCAGAATATTATTTTTGATATTGGCAATGTGATCGTGCGTTGGTCACCAGAAGAAATTATCCGCTTAACCTTAGGGGAAGCAGCGGGTACGGACGTTTATGCCAACCAAGTGTTTCAGAGTGACACTTGGCAAGCGCTGAATCGTGGCACGCTCACCGAGGCGCAAGCCAAGCAGCGTTTTGCCGATGACACGGCGCTTAGCCCCGCGCAACTTGAGGCATTGTTTTATTACATTAAACAGACTCAAATTTGTCTTTACGGCAGTGTCGATTTGCTTCGCTCGGCCAAAGAGGCCGGATACGGGGTTTATGCGTTAACCGATAATGTGCGTGAAATCGTGGCGTTCTTAAAACAGCACTACGCATTTTGGTCACTGTTTGATGGTGCGATTGTGTCAGCCGAAGTAGGGTACTTAAAACCCGAACCTGCTATTTATCAATGCTTGTTGGATGATTACCACCTCGACCCAGCTTCTTGTGTGTTTTTGGATGACAGGGTTGCGAACGTCGAAGGCGCGAAAGCACTCGGCATGGCGGGCATCCCCTTTACCGATGCACAGCAAGGTCGCGCAGAACTGGCCAAGCTGGGGATCGTGGTGTAGTGGATGCGGTCAACATGAGCCTTTAAACGCAAAAAAGCCCACATGATGTGGGCTTTTTAATATGGCTGGGGTACCAGGATTCGAACCTGGGAATGACGAGATCAAAACCCGTTGCCTTACCGCTTGGCGATACCCCAGTAGGCGTTGCCTAACTTGGTGCGGAGAGAGGGACTTGAACCCTCACGTCCTTTCGGACACTAGCACCTGAAGCTAGCGCGTCTACCAATTCCGCCACCTCCGCAAAAGGTGGGTAACTCGGCAATAAAAACGCTGCCAAATTACAAAAATACATGGTGGCTACGACGGGATTCGAACCTGTGACCCCATCATTATGAGTGATGTGCTCTAACCAACTGAGCTACGTAGCCACGCTATAAGGCAAAAGCCTTAAGACGGAACGGATTATGCGGATCGAGAGCCTGAGCGTCAAGTATGGCTACCCATTTTTTTATGATTTTCATCTCGTTGGCTGCAATATTCACCAGTTTGTGCTGATTTTGCCAACAGTATGCGTACAAGGCTTGCTCTGGACAGTGGTGAGGTCAGCTGTAAGACAAAAAAGCCAGCCCGTAGGCTGGCTCAAGATCATCAGGGTGGGGTCTCGACAACACACCCATGGCGCTTAACGCTTGCGCGTTAAACGTTGAAACGGAAGTGAATGACATCGCCGTCTTTAACAATGTACTCTTTGCCTTCAAGACGCCACTTACCTGCATCTTTGGCACCGCTTTCGCCATTGTTAGCAATGTAATCATCATAGCCAACGACTTCGGCGCGGATAAAGCCTTTTTCAAAGTCGGTGTGGATTTTACCTGCCGCTTGTGGCGCGGTAGAGCCAATCGGCACTGTCCAGGCGCGCACTTCTTTCACCCCTGCGGTGAAATAGGTATGCAAGGTAAGCAGCTCGTAACCGGCGCGAATAACGCGATTAAGGCCTGGCTCTTCAAGGCCCATTTCATCCAGGAACGCGGCCGCTTCTTCAGCGTCCAGCTCGGCAATTTCGCCCTCAATTTCCGCACACACGGCTACCACAGTGGCACCTTCTTGCGCGGCAATCTCACGTACTTTGTCGAGGTAAGGGTTGTTTTCAAAGCCATCGTCGTTAACGTTGGCAATGTACATGGTGGGTTTGAGCGTCAAGAAGTTAAGATACTGCACTGCGGCTGCTTCTTCTTTGCTCAACTCGACCGAGCGCAACATGTTGCCTTCTTCCAGCACGGGCAGCAGTTTTTCCAATACCGTCAGCTCAAACTTGGCGTCTTTATCGCCGCCTTTGGCTTTTTTAGCGTTGCGCTGCATTGCGCGCTCACAGCTTTCTAAATCGGCGAGCGCCAGTTCGGTGTTAATCACGGCAATGTCATCAGCAGGGTCGACTTTGCCCGACACATGGACGATATTGTCATTCTCAAAACAGCGCACCACATGGCCAATGGCGTCGGTTTCACGGATGTTAGCCAGGAATTTGTTACCCAGGCCTTCACCGCGTGATGCACCCGCGACCAAGCCGGCGATATCGACAAACTCCATGGTGGTCGGTAGCACTTTTTGTGGGTTCACAATCTTGGCTAACGCATCCAAGCGTAAGTCAGGCACAGGCACCACGCCTGTGTTTGGCTCGATGGTACAAAATGGAAAGTTAGCGGCGTCAATGCCCGCTTTGGTCAGTGCGTTAAATAGTGTGGATTTACCTACGTTTGGTAGGCCCACGATGCCACATTTAAAACCCATGAGATGGTAACCCTTTAATCAAAATTACTGTGCTTTGAAGGTATGTAAACGATTTTGCGCTTTAGCAAGATCGTCTTTGAGCAGTATTTCAAGGCTGCGAACAGCCTCGTCAGTGGCCTGTTCTAACAGGCTTTGCTCATTGGCGGGGGCTTTGGTAAGCACATATCCCGCCACCTTATCCTTGTGACCCGGATGGCCAACACCAATCCGGAGTCGATAAAATGATTTATCATTTGCCAGTTTGCTGATGATGTCACGCAGGCCATTATGGCCACCGTGCCCACCACCTTGTTTAAACTTGGCCACACCGGGTGGTAAGTCTAGTTCGTCGTGCGCCACCATGATGGCGTCGACGGGAATATTGTAAAAATTCGCCAGTGCTTGCACGGCTTTCCCGGACAAATTCATGTACGTGGTTGGGATCAACAAGCGCAGATCGTGTCCGTGGACATTGATACGGCCCGTCAAACCAAAGAATTTTTTTTCTTCTTTCAACGGCGCATTGTGGATCCGCGCAAGCTCTTGCACGACCCAAGCGCCCGCGTTATGGCGTGTTTGGGCATATTCTGGCCCTGGATTGGCCAATCCAACTAGTAAGCGGATCTGATTACTCACGACGTTTCTCGCTATCTGTCTACTCATCGTAGCCGGTGAGCATCGCGCCCACGCAAAAAGGCGACATATCCTACCATTGTTGTGACTAAAGGGTCGAGCCAGCACCGGCAAATGGCAGATAAAAAAACACCCTGCACAAGGGCAGGGCGCTTAGGCGCTGTTGCTGTGGTTAACTCAATGCCTGGTGGCTAACTTACGAGTTAAACATCGCAGAGATAGACTCTTCGTTGCTGATGCGGCGAATCGCTTCGGCCAGCATGCCAGAGAGCGTTAATTGCGATACGCGGCCTGTGGCCTGGATCTCGGCGCTCAGTGGAGTAGAGTCAGTCACCACGATTTCATCAATCACAGACTCAGCGATATTCTTCGGAGCATCGCCAGAGAAAACGGGGTGAGTCGCGTACGCGAAGACGCGCTTAGCGCCACGATTTTTCAGTGCTTCGGCGGCTTTACACAGGGTGCCACCGGTATCAATCATGTCATCAACGATGATGCAGTCACGCCCTTCAACATCGCCAATCAAGTGCATAACTTGTGAGACGTTGGCACGTGGACGGCGCTTGTCGATAATCGCGATGTCAGTGTCATCCAGTAGTTTCGCAGTGGCGCGTGCGCGCACCACGCCGCCAATGTCAGGAGACACAACCACGGGATCTTCCAGGTTCTTCGCCAGCATGTCTTCAAGCAGAACAGGGGTACCAAAGATGTTATCGACAGGCACGTCGAAGAAGCCTTGGATTTGTTCAGCGTGGAGATCGACGGTAAGGACGCGGTCAACACCCACGTTAGAAAGGAAATCTGCAATGACTTTTGCGGTGATAGGAACACGAGAGGAGCGGACGCGGCGGTCTTGACGGGCATAACCAAAGTAAGGGATCACAGCGGTTATGCGGCCAGCCGATGCACGTCGAAACGCGTCTATCATCACGACCAGTTCCATTAAGTTGTCATTGGTCGGGGCGCAGGTGGACTGGAGGACGAACACGTCACTACCGCGCACATTCTCGTTAATCTGAACGCACACTTCACCGTCAGAAAAACGGCCTACAGTGGCGTCACCCAGTGACATGTAAAGACGGTTTGCGATACGTTGGGCGAGAACGGGTGTCGCGTTACCAGCGAACAGCTTCATATCAGGCACGGTGGAAACCTCGGGTTGCATCCATTTAGTAGTCACTGACCGACGGTTTGTTGCTGCAGCGCATCAAGTAGGGGTGAACGATTCAACCCACGTGCAACAAACCCTGTCAGCCAGTTAGGCATAGTGTCGAGTGTGGCCTGGGCATCTTGTGCGGTGTCAAACTCGGCAAACACGCACGCGCCTGTCCCAGTCATCCTAGACGGCGCGTATTCTAGCAGCCACGAAACAGCCTTATCAACCTCGGGGAATTGTTTACGGGCTATCTTTTCGCAATCGTTTTCGTATTTTTGTGCCATTAGCGCAGAAACTGTGCGCTTTGGCGTGTTTCGTTGCAACTGAGGGTGAGTAAAAATTGCAGCGGTGGAAATAGACACGTCAGGTTTTACCACCAAGTAGTATTTCTCGTGTGGCGTGACCGGCGTAAAGACTTCTCCAATGCCTTCAGCCACTGCCGCCTGGCCATAAATGAAAATCGGTACATCAGCGCCCAGCGTCAGGCCCAGTTGCGCCAGCGTTTGTTGGCTGAGTTGGGTTTGCCACAAATGATTGAGCGCGACTAACGTGGTGGCGGCATCGGATGATCCACCGCCCAGACCGCCGCCCATAGGAAGGCGTTTTTCTACATCGATGTGCGCACCTTGTTGGCACCCGGTATGCTGCTGCAACGTTTTCGCGGCTTTGACAATCAAGTTGTCATGTTCACTGACTCCCTCTATTGCGGGGCTGAGGCTGATCTTACCACTTGTGTTTGGCGTAATAGTCAGCGTGTCGCCATGGTCGAGAAACTGAAACAGGGTTTGCAGCTCATGATAGCCATTGTCACGACGGCCAGTGATGTAGAGAAATAAGTTAAGTTTGGCTGGCGCGGGCCAAAAGGTGGGTTTAGTCATTATCGAGCGTCCAATCAGAAATCATCAACTTAACGGTTTGCTGGTCTCGGGTCAGGGTAATACGTGTGGGTAGCGCAGGCTGCGTATCAGCACGGTAATCTTGATAGTCAATGTCCCAGCCTTGCGACCCTTTGAGGATCGCGACACGGTTGTCTGGCCCCAGCGAAAAACCATCTTGTGCGCGTGGTAGTCCAATGAGCCAAGGCGCAAGCGCGTCGATAGGCAAGTGTGCACCAGTCAAATAGGCGACCAAACGGGCCGGATCGGTATCTTGATAGCGCTTACCTTGGTCATCAATCAAGACCGCACCTTGTTCATTCATGGTTAACGACAGCAAGGTAGTCCCGAGAAAATTGGTCAGGCGCAGTTGAGACTGCTCGGGGGTATGTTGCCAATAGAGATTGGCGGAAAAGCGCGTGCTAGGGGCAATAAATGCGACCTTTCCGCGTGCCGTGTAGCTATCTATCGACGCAAGGGCATCGTGATGGCTTTGCCATTCCGTGGTCGGGGCTGGCGCGGTGGCACACCCCGCGAGTAGCGCTAAAAACAGTGCCAAGACGCTCACGCGTACAGAGGAGAACATCAAACCGAGTATCCTTTTTGTTTTCGTCAACCGACCGGTTGTTGWCGTTAGTCGACCCCAATCGTTGTGTAACGCTACTTTGCCACAAGCGCCGGATGGAGAGAAGCCAGTCAAGCGCTTGGTTGTGTGGAGGAAAGAAAGGAATGTTTGTGGTTGTACACCTTTACATCGATCTCGCGAGGCTTCACATTTCCGTGCCACGAAAATGCTGCGATACAATGTTCGCTTTAATTCGCGGGGGGCATCAAGTAAAATCCTCCGCTCCAATCCTTACTGGTGCTGTCGGTAACAACGCTTCATGAGCCTGTTAGTTCTCGGAATTAATCACAAAACGGCCCCCGTCGAGCTGCGGGAAAAGGTCGCCTTTTCGCCGCAACAACTTGAGCAGGCGTTAGGGCAGCTTTCCGAGCATCCGCAGGTGCGCAGTTGCGTGATCGTTTCAACCTGCAACCGTACTGAGATTTATGCTGAGTTAAACCAGCCGGGTGTCGGGGTATTGGTTGAATGGCTAACGCGCTTTCATCAGCTCAGTAGCGACAGCCTAATGGCCAGCATTTATTACCATGAAGAGCAATCTGCGGTGAAGCACTTGATGCGGGTGGCGTGCGGGTTAGACTCCTTGGTGTTAGGCGAGCCGCAAATACTGGGGCAAGTGAAGCAAGCGTACGCCAGTGCCGGTGACGCGGGAATGATTTCTGGCTCATTGGAGAAATTGTTTCATAAAGCCTTTGCGGTGGCGAAGCGGATCCGTACCGAGACCGAGATTGGCGGCAATGCGGTGTCAGTGGCCTTTGCTGCTTGCACATTGGCGCGCCAGATTTTTGAGTCGTTATCCGACGTAACCACCTTGCTCGTGGGCGCTGGCGAGACCATTGAACTGGTGGCCAGGCATTTAAAAGAGCACCAATGCAGTCAGATTATTTTTGCTAACCGCACACAATCACGCGCGCAGGCACTTGCCGAGCAATTTGACGCGAAAGTGTCGGGGCTCGATGCCCTTGAAGAGCAACTCTGCCACGCTGACATTGTGATTAGCTCGACGGCGGCGCCTATGCCATTGATTGAAAAGGCGATGGTAGAAAAAGCCTTGAAACAGCGGCGTCACCAACCCATGTTGCTGATTGATATAGCTGTCCCGCGTGATATTGATGAGGCTGTAGGCAATCTTGCTGACGCGTACCTATACAGCGTGGATGACTTACAGTCGATTGTGGAGCACAACCGCGAGCAGCGAAAGTTAGCGGCGATTCAAGCCGAAGTGATTGTGACCGAAGAGAGTGCTGATTTTATGCGCTGGCTGCGCTCACGCGAAGCGGTAGACAGTATCAAGCAGTATCGTACACAGTCTGAACACATTAAACAGGCGGAATTGGAGCAAAGTATTCAGGCTCTAGCCAATGGCGCTGACGCAGAAAGCGTATTACGCCAGCTGAGTAACCGTCTGACCAATAAACTGATCCACCCCCCCACGCAGGCGATGCAGCAAGCTGCACAAAATGGTGAACCAGATAAACTGGCGGTGATGCGTGTTTGTCTGGGGCTGGACAGTGACAACTAACGAAGAGACATATGAAAGCATCAATATTAGCCAAGCTAGAGTCGCTATCTGAGCGTTACGAAGAAGTCCAGCACCTGCTCGGCACCCCAGACATCATTAATGATCAGAACAAATTCCGCGCGTTGTCGAAAGAGTATTCGCAGCTGGAAGAGGTGATCAAGTGCTTCACTGAGTTCAAGCAAGCGCAAGAAGACTTAGCGGCTGCAAAAGAGATGGCCAACGAAGATGACGCAGAGATGCGTGAAATGGCGCAAGAAGAAGTGGCGCAGGCTGAACAAACCATTGCATCACTGACCGATCAGCTCCAGATCCTGCTGCTGCCAAAAGATCCGAACGATGACCGCAACTGCTTCCTGGAAATTCGTGCCGGTGCCGGTGGAGATGAAGCTGGGATTTTTGCTGGGGATTTATTCCGCATGTATAGCCGTTATGCTGAGCAACGCGGCTGGAAACTGGAAATTATTAGTGCCAGTGAAGGGGAGCACGGCGGCTTTAAAGAAGTGATTGCCCGTGTTGCCGGTGAAGGCGCGTATGGTGTGCTGAAGTTTGAATCTGGCGGCCATCGTGTACAACGCGTGCCAGCCACTGAGTCACAAGGGCGCGTGCATACCTCGGCCTGTACTGTAGCGATTTTGCCAGAAATCCCAGAAGCGGAAGCGCCAGAGATTAATCCAGCCGATCTGAAAGTTGACACCTTCCGTGCATCCGGTGCCGGTGGTCAGCACGTCAACACCACAGATTCTGCGATTCGTATTACTCACTTGCCGACTGGCACTGTGGTGGAATGTCAGGATGAGCGCTCACAGCACAAAAACCGCGCCAAAGCGATGTCGGTATTGGCAGCACGCTTGATTAAAGCGGAAGAAGAAAAACGCGCCGCAGAAGAGGCGTCAACCCGTCGTAATCTGCTGGGTTCGGGCGACCGCTCAGACCGGATTCGCACCTACAACTATCCGCAAGGGCGGGTGTCGGATCACCGAATCAACCTGACTTTGTATCGCCTCGACGATGTGATGCAAGGTGACCTGGATAGCTTGGTCGACCCGGTGATTCAAGAGCACCAAGCCGACCAACTTGCCGCTTTGTCTGAGCAGCAGTAATGACAGCAACGATCAGCGCATTACTGGCCGATAGCACCACAGAGCTGACCGCCTTATCGGGCGGCTCTGCAGGCGTCGACGTCAGGGCGTTGCTCTGCCATGTGTTAGGACAGCCAAGCAGTTACCTTTACACCTGGCCAGAGCGCAAACTCACTGCAGCACAATTGGCGCAATTTCGTCAGTTGTTTGCTCGTCGCCTCCAAGGTGAGCCCGTGGCGTATATTTTGGGTTATCGCGATTTTTGGACGCTACGACTGAGTGTCTCACCGGCGACCTTGATCCCGCGCCCGGAAACCGAGCTGCTGGTGGAGCAAGCGCTGGCCGTGCTACCTCCGACGCCTTGTCGTGTACTGGATTTAGGTACAGGGACGGGCGCCGTGGCCTTAGCCATTGCCAGCGAGCGCCCCGATATCACTGTCGTGGGGGTTGACTTGATGCCTGAAGCGGTGGCCTTGGCAAGCCGAAATGCGCACGACAACCACCTCTCAAACGCACATTTTATTCAAAGCGACTGGTTCAGCGCACTCAGTGATATGAATCGGTTTGACGTGATTGTGAGTAACCCACCGTACATTGATGGCGATGATCCACACCTTCAGCAAGGCGATGTCCGCTTTGAGCCTGCCAGTGCCTTGGTAGCCGAAGAAAGTGGCTTAGCCGCGATTCGTCATATCGGTAAAATTGCGTCCACGTACCTGGTCGATGGGGGCTGGTTGATGGTCGAGCATGGTTACAATCAAGGCGAAGCGGTCCGGGCGGCATGGAAAGACGCCGGCTGGCCCGATGCCAAAACACAACAAGACTACGCTGGGCTCGATAGAGTCACCTTGGCACAGCGACTTTAACTGACACTGATAGGAAGCAGGAATCGTTATGATCTACATGGCCCTCAAGCACACCCACTTATTGACCGTGGTGTTAAGCCTTTCGTTATTCGTGATCCGATTTATCTGGGTGATGCGTGGCAGTGAGATGATGAATAAAAAATGGGTTAAGGTCACCCCGCACGTGGTCGATACCCTATTACTAAGCACCGGTGTTGCGCTGATTTTTGTGACCGGGTTTATTCCCTTCACCGAATCTGGCGCGTGGCTGACTGAAAAGCTGACCTGTGTCTTAGCTTACATTGCTTTGGGCTTTGTCGCCTTACACTACAGCCGAGGCAAGTTATTCCGCACCGTGGCCTTCTTGGGTGCGCTGGGGTGGGCGTATGCTGCGGCTAACCTTGCCCTTATGAAAGTTCCTCACTTAATGGGATAAGCATGATGCCATTAACCGATCAACAACTAGACGCGCTGACACTGGCTGAAGGGGCTGCAACCCTCAACCATGCCATCGACCCGTCTGTCGATGTGCATCAAGTGAAAGCGTCACTGGACCGTCTTGCCGACGAAGCAGAGCATCAGCTTGGTGCCGAGCCTGATATGGCGTTACGCCTAGATGGCCTGTGTCGTCTGTTTTATCACCAGTGGCAATTTAAAGGAGACATTGAGCAGTACTTTTCATCTGACAATGTTTTTATTAATAAGGTGTTAGAGCGTAAAACTGGGATCCCAGCCTCATTGGGCGCCGTCTTCTTATACCTGTGCGAGCGCTTGTCGTTGCCCGTTAAACCAATGGCGTTTCCCAGCCAGCTCGTACTGCGTATTGATGAATTAGAGGACGCCCCCGTTTTCATCAACCCGTTTAACGGCGAGCGTGTTAACGAGCGTATTTTGCGTGGCTGGCTCAAAGGGAGCCAAGGGCCACTTGCCGAGCTTGAAGCGTCGCACTTGCAGTCCAGTGACAACCCCACCATCATCGGCCGTTGGCTGACCGTGGCGAAAAGTGCTTTGTTAAGGGAAGAAAAGTATGCCATGGCGCTGCGTTGTAGTGAGCTGGCGCTGACCTTTAGCCCTGATGATCCTTACGAAATTCGCGACCGCGGCTATATTTTCCAACAATTGGATTGCGATCGTGTGGCGGCGACTGATTACGAGTATTTTATTGAGCAATGCCCGGATGACCCGGCAGCAGAGCTGCTAAAAATGCAAGTAAAAGCGCTTAACGAAGAGCAACCGACGTTACATTGATGCGTGATGACGCATGACTAAGGATACCTGTATGACGCAAAAAACCGTCCACATTGGCGATACACCGGTTGCCAATGATCGCCCGTTTACCTTGTTTGCTGGCATGAATGTGCTGGAGTCACGCGATTTGGCCATGCAAATATGTGAGCATTACGTCAAGGTCACCGACAAGCTTGGCATTCCCTATGTGTTTAAAGCTTCATTCGACAAAGCGAACCGCTCGTCAGTGCACTCTTACCGTGGCCCAGGCATGGAAGAGGGGCTTAAGATCTTTGAAGAGCTAAAAAGCACCTTCGGCGTCAAAGTGATTACTGACATCCACGAGCAATATCAAGCGGCACCCGTAGCGGAAGTGGCAGATGTGATCCAACTGCCGGCCTTCCTCGCACGTCAGACTGACTTGGTTGAGGCCATGGCCAAAACGGATGCGGTGATCAACGTTAAAAAACCCCAGTTTATGAGCCCTGGACAAGTGGGCAACATCGTCGATAAGTTTGCCGAGTGCGGTAACGAGAAGGTGATCTTGTGTGAGCGTGGTAGCTGCCACGGTTACGATAACTTGGTGGTGGATATGCTCGGCTTTGATGTGATGAAAAAAGCCTCTAACGGCAGCCCGATCATCTTTGATGTCACCCATGCGCTGCAATGCCGTGATCCACAAGGCGCGGCATCGGGTGGACGCCGTCAGCAAACGGTTGATCTAGCTCGTGCGGGTTTAGGCACCAAAATTGCCGGTTTGTTTATCGAAGCGCACCCAGACCCAGACAATGCGCGTTGTGATGGGCCGTCAGCGCTGCCACTGGACAAGCTTGAGCCGTTCCTGGCACAAATGAAAGCGCTGGATGATGTGATTAAAAACTTTGAAGAGATCGATATTCGCTAATTGACGGTCGATCGATACCGATACTAAAGCTGCCGAAATGGCAGCTTTTTTTGTACCTGCGGACACACGATATGGCAGGCATGACGAGGTGGTCGCGTGCACCCAAGCACGAATTCAGAGTTATTAACTGAGCAACCCGTCAGCAATCTAGACAAGCAATCAAGATATTTAGATGTTTAGACGTCCATTTGTTGACTGGACGGCTAGAGGTCTGTAACCTTGATCACAGTTTTAAAAGAGGTATTACAAAAACTGCCATGACAACATCAGCAAACACCACACCGCGACCCTCAGCGCTCGCACTCCTCCCCCTACTTTTATTTTTAACCCTTTTTATCGGGGCGGGCGTGTATTTTACCCTAGAAGGTGCGGACTACGCGTTTTATCAGCTTCCTGCGCACGTTGCTATTCTGCCAGCAGTGATTTTGGCCATTGGCTTGAGCCGTGAGCGTCTGAACACCGCCATTGAACAATTTATTCGCGGTATGGGGCACGGCGACATTATTGCCATGTGCTTGATTTATTTGCTCGCTGGCGCCTTTTCCGCGGTTGCCGATGCCACGGGTGGGGTAGAGGCCACGGTTAACCTCGGACTGACCCTGATCCCAGAAAGCTTAATCTTACCCGGGCTATTTGTGATTGCCGCTTTCATCTCAACGGCAATGGGCACCTCAATGGGCACCATTGCCGCATTAGCACCGTTTGCATTGAACATGGCGACAGCCACGGGGCAGGCACCAGCCGTAATGGCCGGTGTGCTGCTAAGCGGGGCGATGTTTGGTGATAACCTTTCTTTTATCTCTGACACCACCATCGCTGCAACGCGCTCACAAGGCTGTAGCATGCGTGACAAATTCAAAGAGAACGTGGGGATAGCCATTCCCGCCGCGGTTGCCGCGATTATTCTGTTTGTGTTTAACAACCAAAGCGCACCCGTTGACGCACCAGAGAGTATTAACTATCTGGCGGTATTACCCTATTTGTCGATCATTGTATTGGCGCTGGCGGGATTAAACGTGTTTGTGGTGCTCACCGCTGGGATTGCATTGGCGCTGTGTGTGGGGTTAATGAGCACCCCAGACTTCACGCTGCTGACTTTCAGCCAAGAGGTCAAAGCAGGCTTTGCCAGCATGCAAGAAATCTTTGTCCTGTCGCTGATGATTGGCGGAATTGCCGAGCTGATGCGCTGCCAAGGCGGGCTGAGCTTTTTGACCCAAGCTGTCAATCGAGTGATCGCCCGCTTTGAGAAAAAACGTGGATCGCATCACTCCCGTGCGAGTGAATTTGGTATTGCCTTGTTGGTGTCTTTTTCCAACTTGTGTACCGCCAACAACACGGTCGCGATTGTGGTCTCTGGGCAAGTGGCGAAAAACATTGCCAGTGAGCACGCGGTGCCGGCCAAACGCAGTGCCAGCTTGCTGGATATCTTTTCTTGCGTGGTACAAGGCCTGATCCCTTATGGCGCACAAATCTTGCTCCTTGGTGCCAGCTTTGGTTTGTCGCCGTTGGTGATTGTTAGTCACTCTTACTACTGTTTCTTCCTCGCAGCGTCCGCAGTGATTGCGGTGATTAGTCGCCGATGGTGGCAAGTGCGTCGCGCTTAATTGCGGTTGTGGGCACCTAACGGTGCAGCCTTTTCTTGCCTAGAGAGGTAAGCAAAGGCTGCGCCGTTTTTGAACCGTCTAGAGTGCAGGCTCTAGAAATTTTGTCTCGATCACCAAAGTCGCCTTAGCTAGGCGTTGTAAGGTGATCGCAGCAACAAAAATATGAAATCACTCAGCACCATAGCATCAATTCTTTTAGACTAGATAGCGTTTTATAACCACCGACAATGATGTCGATGGTGGTTTACCCATCGCTAAAAAGGTCTATGATCATGAAGGAACGTCTTTGTTTAAAGGCAGCGGTCAGCGCTGCGTTAATTGCATCATTGGCAGGCTGTGCCAACTCTGGTTCAGAGACACAAGAGCAAGGCTGGGCGCCAGATACCACGTATAAACTCACCATTCTTCATACTAACGATCACCACGGTCGTTTCTGGCACAACCGCTATGGCGAATACGGCATGGCAGCACGTAAAACCTTGATTGATGATCTGCGTGCAGAAGCCAAAGCGGAAGGCAGCCAAGTACTGCTACTGTCGGGCGGCGACATCAATACCGGTGTACCAGAGTCAGACTTGCTGCAAGCGGAGCCTGATTTTAAAGGGATGACCCAAATTGGTTACGATGCGATGGCTATCGGTAACCATGAGTTCGATAACCCGCTTAGCGTGCTTGAACAGCAAATGCAGTGGGCCGACTTCCCGATGCTTTCTGCCAACATTTACGACAAAGAAACCGGTGAGCGTAAGTATCAGGCTTACGAGATGTTTGAGCGCAATGGGTTGAAAATTGCGGTTGTGGGTCTGACCACCGAAGACACGGCCAAAATCGGTAACCCAGAATACATTGGCTCGCTCGATTTCCGAGACCCGAAAGCGGAAGCGAAAAAAGTGATCGCCAAGCTCAAAGAAACCGAGAAGCCTGACATCATTATTGCGGCGACCCACATGGGTCACTACGCAGACGGTAAAAGTGGTGTTAACGCCCCAGGCGATGTGGCGCTAGCACGTTACATGGATGAGGGTGATCTAGACCTTATCATCGGCGGCCACTCACAAGAGCCGGTGTGTATGGAAGGCCCGAACATGTATAACAAGAGCTTCGAGCCTGGTGATGCCTGTACGCCGGACCAACAAAATGGCGCGTGGATTATGCAAGCCCACGAGTGGGGTAAGTACGTCGGTAAAGCGGAATTTGAATTCCAAAACGGCGACCTTAGCCTGGTTAGCTATGACCTGATCCCGGTTAACCTGAAGAAGAAAATTAAGGTTGATGGCGAGAAAAAACGCGTCTTTATTCAAGATGAAATTGAAAAAGACCAAGCGCTGTATGATTTCTTGAAGCCTTACCAAGACAAAGGCCAAGAGAAACTAAGCGTGAAAATTGCCGAGAGCAACGGCAAGTTAGTGGGCGATCGCAACATTGTGCGCTTCCAGCAGACTAACTTAGGTCGTCTGATTGCAACCGCTCACATGGAGCGCGCCAAAGCCGACTTTGCGGTCATGAACTCAGGCGGTGTGCGTGATTCAATCATTGCCGGCGACATCACCTACAAAGACGTGCTCAAAGTGCAGCCATTTGGCAATATGGTCACCTATACCGACATGAGTGGTAAAGAAGTGATGGATTACCTGAATGTGGTAGGAACCAAGCCAGTTGATTCGGGTGCCTATGCGCAATTTGCGGGTCTGTCGATGGTCGTTGAAGACGGTAAAGTCCATGACGTGAAGATTGGCGGTGAGCCAATTGATATGGATAAAACCTATCGCTTCACCGTGCCAAGCTTTAATGCTGCGGGCGGCGATGGCTATCCAAAACTGACTAACCACCCTGGTAACGTCAATACCGGCTTTGTTGATGCAGAAGTACTGAAAGACTATCTGGAAGACAACAGCCCAATCGATGTCAACGACTATGCGCCACAAGGCGAGATCGTTTACAAATAAACGGCTGCAAGATTGTCAGAATAAAAAGCGGTACCGATGCGGTGCCGCTTTTTTTATGTAATTATTAGTGGCTGGTTTACAAACAAGTGGGAAGACGATGACGCCTGCAATCAAATTAGCAGAAAAACAAAGCATTGCGTTTGAAGTTCACCAGTACCAGCACGATCCCAATAACCTTAATTTTGGAGAAGAAGCTGTCCAAGCGTTAGGGCAAGACCCTGCTCGGGTATTCAAAACACTGTTGTTTTGTATTAATGGTGACAGCAAGCAGTTGGCGGTGGCGGTTGTCCCGGTGAAGGGCAGCCTCAATCTAAAAGCCGCTGCCAAAGCGGCGGGTGGCAAGAAAGCGACCATGGCCGATCCGCAAGTGGCACAGCGCACAACAGGCTATCTGGTGGGCGGGATCAGCCCCCTAGGCCAGAAAAAGCGGTTACCGACATTTGTCGACAGCTCCGCACAGCAGTTTGAGACCATTTGCGTCAGTGCTGGGCGGCGTGGACTGGAAATCGAACTCTCACCGGATGATCTGCTGTCATTAACTGCAGGGCATTATGCCGCGATTGGCGAATAAATAAGAAGGATACACAGATGACACTTACCATTTGGGCGTCGCTCGCGTTGGTTTGTATGCTAGGGGCGATGTCGCCAGGTCCTAGCTTGGTGGTAATGGCAAAGCATAGTCTTGCCAATAGTCGCTTACATGGCATTGTCGCTTCATGGGCGCATGCATTGGGGGTAGGCCTCTATGCGCTCATTACCATGCTAGGGTTGGCGGTTATTTTTAAGCAGTCCCCGTTGCTCTTTACCATTATTGCCTATGCCGGCGCTGGCTACCTTGCTTGGTTAGGGGTGAAGTCCTTGCTGAGTAAAGGYGGGGTKGCRGCTAAATTAGAAGCGGGACAACCCGCCAGTTTAGGTGAGGCGGCACGCGATGGGGCGATGATCTCAATGCTCAACCCCAAACTGGCCCTGTTTTTTATTGCCTTGTTTAGCCAGTTTGTTGCGGTGGGCACGGATTTATTTAGCCGTAGTGTGATTGTGTTGACGCCATTATTGATTGATGGGCTTTGGTACACCTTGATAGCCTTTTTGTTATCCAGCCCTGCCATCGTCGACAAGCTACGTCACCATGGCGCGTGGGTGGATAAGCTCTCGGGCGTGGTATTGATTGCATTAGCCGTGCGTGTGGTGGTTACGCTGCAATAGCGAGACGCTGCAAGGGATGCAGACGGACGCGTTATTAAAAAGACTGGCAGCTAGCCAGTCTTTTTGCATTTAGGGGCGGTGGCTTAAATGGCGCTCGCGGGTTTCTAGCTTCTTCTCTTGGCTTTTTTTGATCATCACATACAACGCGCCGGTACCGCCTTGGTGACGCAGAGCCGAATGGTAGCAGAGCACGTCTGAAATTTGTTGTAGCCACTGACAGACATAGCTTTTCATCATTGCCGGTGGGTTACTGCGCTCGCCTTTTCCATGCACAATGATCACGGTGCGCACATCCATGCGCTGGCTTTGTTTTAAAAAGCGTAAAATTTCATCGCGGGCTTTTTCTAATGACATCTTGTGCAGATCCAGCCGTGCGTTGATGTCATATTTGCCGAGTCGCAGCTTGCGAAACACCCCATCTTGAACACCATCACGCTTGTAGGCCATTACCTCGTCGGGTTTTACCATGTGCGCGTACTCGAGTGACAGATATTCAGGGTCGCTGTTTGCCAATTTTTGCGCGGCCTGTTGGCGTGCAAGCTGGGCTTCAGTAGGCTGGTGCGATCCTGTTTGATCCTCAACCGTGTCCTGCTTGATGGGCGCGACATCTGACATCATTTCTCGGAACAGCTCAAATTCGTTTTTATCACTCATCACTACATTGCCATGTGCGTCGTGGAGTCATTTGGGGACAGTATAAACGAAAATAAAAAAAGAAACCTAGAGTCACACTCTGTGACCAACCATGCAACTCTAGGTTAAGCAAGTTTGCTTAAAGATAGGTAGGCAATAAAACAGGTTATTGAGGTTTGGAAGTCATCACTTTGTAGACAAAATAGCCGCCGAAAAAGCTGATCAGGCCAAATGTACAGATGATGACAATCATGGATGACAAGCCCACGGCGTTGCCGAAAAGTAGATCAAGCCAAAAGTCCATAGTCTGTACCCTCGTGTCCGTTAATGTAGGATCAGGATGCCAATAGGAATCGGGTTGAATACTGATCAGGATCAAGAGAAATGTCGAACAAATTATCAACATTTGTTAACAACGATCTGATCACAAACTGCGCGCAACTGATGCGAGTTTCACCGTTTAAAGTGGTTGAATGAAAAAATACGCCGCTAGGGCTTGAGGTTTTGCGATGCTTGAGTATGATAGGCGACCTCAGCAGGCAGGATGCACTTAAACGCATACTGAGCTGCTTGACAAGTTTGATACCTATTCGTAAAACTTGTCAGAGATGTCGGTGAATAGCGCAGTTTGGTAGCGCATCTGGTTTGGGACCAGAGGGTCGGGGGCCGGAAGCCGGTCCAATCGAACCCTTCTTCACCGACCACTATTTTTAAGCTCGGTAATCTAGGGTTGCTTGGCTGATGTAAAGAACATTGTCGGTGAATAGCGCAGTTTGGTAGCGCATCTGGTTTGGGACCAGAGGGTCGGGGGTTCGAATCCCTCTTCACCGACCACTATTAAGGTAGTGGAGAGCGCATTTGGTCGGAGGCCGGAAGCCCGGTCGCGCGGAAGGCCGCCCCATCGAAGCCCTCTTCACCGACCATTATTTTAAAACTGAGTGATCGAAGGTTACTTGGTTGACGTAAAAAGCATTAACGGTGAATAGCGCAGTTTGGTAGCGCATCTGGTTTGGGACCAGAGGGTCGGGGGTTCGAATCCCTCTTCACCGACCACTATTCGGGTAGTGGAGAGCGTATTTAGTCGGGGTCCGGAAGCCGGTCCAATCGAATCCCTCTTCACCGACCAACGCAAAACCCCAGCCGAGAGGCTGGGGTTTTTTCGTTATGCTGACGGTGAGCTTATGGTTTTGGGTAATGCTGGAAGGCTTGTGTGTTGCCTTCGTCATCAAACGCCATCACCGTGTAAGGCTGGTGGCGGTCACCATATTCCATACCCGGCGAGCCCATCGGCATGCCGGCCACTGCTAGGCCTTCTAACCCAGTATTGGTAGCGAGAAGTTTTTTCACCTCTTTGGCTGGCACATGCCCTTCAATCACATAGCCGTTGATGCGTGCTGTGTGGCACGACTGCATATCGGCAGGCACACCCATCTCTTGCTTGATGGATGCCATATCATCATGCGATTTGACCTCTAGCTCAAAACCGGCTTGCTCCATATGCTCAACCCAGTCATCGCAACAGCCACAGCTGGGAGATTTATACACCACACCGCTCGCGGCCATTGCCGAGGCGCTCATTAGACCCACTGTTGCTACAAGTAGTTGTAAACGCTTCATTATCGCTCCTTGTTACTTATCGTCTGATTTTATTTTGAAAAAACGTAGTCGATTGGCGTTGGTCACCACCGTAATCGAAGATAGCGCCATTGCGCCCCCTGCGATAACTGGGCTGAGCAACATGCCAGTGAATGGGTAAAGGATGCCGGCAGCGACTGGGATCCCTAAGGTGTTATAAATAAAGGCACCAAAGAGGTTCTGCTTCATATTGCGCACGGCGGCTTGAGACAAAGCAATCGCGTTGGCGAGAGCGCCGAGGTGCTGGTGCATTAGAGTGATTTGCGCACTTTCTATGGCAATGTCACTGCCACTGCCCATAGCGACACCCACATCGGCTTGTGCAAGTGCAGGGGCGTCATTAATGCCATCACCAACCATAGCGACGCGCTTGCCTTGCTGTTGCAGCTGTTGAATTTGTTCCGATTTTTCATCGGGTAGCACCCCAGCAATCACGTGATCAATCCCTAGCTGACGACCAATGGCATTGGCGGTATCAGGGTGGTCACCAGAGAGCATGATCACTTCGAGGCCTTGCGATTGCAGGTTAGCCACAGCGTCAATCGCATCGTCACGAATGGGGTCACTGACGCCAATCAGCGCTTGCACACTGTCTGTATTGGCAAGATAGATAGCGGTCTCGCCACGCTGAGTCATGGCATCAATGTCACTTTGATGGGAGGAAGTCTCGATCCCTTGTGCGTCCATCCAGGCTTGGTTGCCAATGAAGTAACGCGTACCATCAATCTGCGCCTGGATCCCTTTGCCAGATTCGCTGTTAAAGTCGTTTGACGTTGGCAGCGAGAGATCCTGTGCCTTGGCATAATTAACAATGGCCTGTGCCAGCGGGTGCTCGGAGTGTTGCTCCAGCGAGGCGGCGATCGCCATCAAGCGTGCTTGGTCGTCGTTAATCGCTTTTACATGGGTTACTTCCGGCTGGCCGCGTGTCAATGTCCCGGTTTTATCAAAGACCAAAGTGTGGAGTTTTGCCGCGGTTTGTAGCGCATCCGCATCACGAATCAATACCCCGACTTCGGCAGCGCGACCGACCGCCGCGGTGACCGATAAAGGCGTGGCGAGGCCAAGCGCACATGGACACGCGATAATTAGCACCGTGGTGGCGGTGACTAGCATGTAGCTGACCGACGGCTCGGGGCCGACAACATACCAGATAGCCGCTGTGACCAACGCAATGGCGACCACGATCGGTACAAACACCGCGGAAATGCGGTCGGCAAGCTTGGCCAGCTCGGGTTTACTGCTTTGAGCTTCGCGCACCAAATCGATAATACGCGCCAGCATGGTATCACTACCGACGCCGGTGGCTTTAAACGTCAAGCTCCCTTTTTGGTTGACTGTCCCCGCGTGCAGGGGGTCTCCCTGTTGTTTGCTGACCGGCACGGGCTCACCCGTGAGCATCGACTCATCGATATAGCTGCTGCCATCGACCACTTCGCCATCTACCGGCACTTTCGCCCCCGGTTTTACCCGCAGTGTCATCCCTTGTTTGATTTCATCAAGCGGACGCTCCGTCTCCTGGCCGTTCTCGATAACTAGCGCCGTGGGCGGCTGCAAATCAAGCAGCTGGTCAAGCGCTTTGGAGGTATTGGCACGCGCACGCGCCTCAATCGCGTGGCCTAGGCTAATCAAACCAATGATCATCGCTGAGGCTTCAAAATACACATGACGCGCCTGCTCCGGGAACAAGGCAGGGGCGAGCACCACCGCAGTAGAATACAGCCATGCCGCGCCTGTCCCGAGCGCCACCAAGGTATCCATGGTGGCACGCTTGTGCTTCAGTGCTTGCCAAGCATTGGCAAAGAAGTGACGGCCACCCGTAGCCAAAAGCAAGAGGGTAAGGATGGCTACCGCGCCCCACGCCCACTGATCCTGGCTGGATTGAATGGTCATGCTGCCACCAAATATCCCCCAAGCCATTATCGGGCCACCCAGGCCCAAGCCAGCGAGCGTGCTGCGTTTAAAGTTTTTTAACTCGGCGGCTTGTTGGTGCTGCTGGCGCTCGCGACGATCATTGTCATCCTCGACTTTCTCCGCGCCATAGCCAGCGTTTTCCACGGCCTCAACGATGGCGTCAGGTGCGGCATTACCTTTTACAATCGCACTGCGCTCGGCCAGATTCACACTCACATTGGCCACACCATCAACGCTGTTGATCGCGTTTTCGACACTGCTTACACAGCTGGCACAGGTCATCCCTGATAATACGTATTGCTGACGGGTCGTCTGGTTGGTAGTTTTTGCGGTGTCATCGCTGGATGAATGCGCTTGTTCAGAGCCAGAAGCGGCGGAGCGGTTGTGTGAACTGTCACTGGGCTCGGCGTCTGACTCTTTATCACTGTCCATGTCTGAGGTTGCGTCATGGTCAGTGTGAGCGCTTTGGTCATCGTTGGTGGCAAGCTCAGCCTGATAGCCGAGCTGATCAACCATTTTAATCAACGTATCAGCAGTTAAGCTGGTGTGGACGTGCGCCTCTGTTTTACTCACCGAATGAGAAAACACCGTGGGCTGCTCGTCCAGCGCTGCTTCGACTTTGGCCACACAACGGCCGCAGTTTAGCCCACTTAAGGTGAAGTAGTGACGGTAGCCGACCTGATAGCCGAACGCTTCAATCGCGGTAACCGCTTGGCGTAGCGGGTACTCAGTGCTCTCACCCAGGGCTTCTAATGACACTGACTGGGTATCAATGTCCTCAATGCGAACCCCGTCGATATCCTCAAGCGCTTTTGTCACTTTTTTCACACAGCCTTGGCAGCTTAAGCCACTCAGCGGCAATGTGTAGTAGGTGATATTAGTGTCGGTGGTAGTCATTGCCTCTCCTTATCGCCTGACATGATTCATGTTGGCGATTGTCGCAATTTTCGTTAGGCTAAACTGTAAACCTTATAGCTACTGGAAGGTCAAGCGAGCAAAATGAAAATTCAACAAGTGGCAGAGAAAACCGGCCTAACTAGCAAAACCATTCGTTTTTACGAACAAAAAGGGCTGATCACCCCGCCGCATCGGGCGGAGAATGGCTATCGGGACTATCGCGCGCAGCACGTGAGTGAGCTGCAAATGATCCGCCGTGCACGATTGGTGGGGTTTACCTTGGAAGAAAGTGCGGATTTGTTGGCGTTATCGCGCGATCCGTCGTTACGCAGTGCCGATGTCAAAGCGCGCGCCGAAAGTAAACTGGTAGAAATTGATGAGAAAATCACGGAACTGGCGGCGATGAAAACCACCCTTCAAGCGCTCACCCAAGCGTGCCCCGGTGATGGAGATGCGCAGTGCCCGATCATCGAAGCACTGCGCGGAGACAGTGAGCTAGGTGAGTTAGACCCCAGCTCCTCAAGTTGTTGCGCGTCAGAGACTGAATCGTCCCTGACAAACTAACCATTAGTAAAGCAGCGAGTAGAGCTGACGACGATAACGCGATGCCACTTCGTTGCCTTGGCCGAGCGCGGTAAGAATATCCATCAGGGTTTTCTTGGCTTCACCCTCGGCATGATTCATATCGCGGCGAAGAATGTTCATCAGTAACTCCAGCGCCTCTTCACTGCGATTAATCTGATTAAATTGCACCGCCAACTCATAGGCGACGTTGGCATCGTCTGGGTTCTCTTCGAGTTGGGCCTGCAGACGGCGAATTTCAGGGGCATCAATCGCTTGGTTATGCAGCTCAATCTTGGCGACCAAACTTTTGTAGGTCGCGTCTTGGTCTTGCATCAGCACGGTATCCAGCAGCGCTTGCGCCGCATCAAACTGATGAGTCTCGACCAAGCATTCTGCCATCGCCAACTTATACTCGCCTTTATCGCCGTGGCTGGTTTCCAGTGGCTTTAAAATCACCAAGGCATCGGTGTAATTGCCTTCGGCCATGAGCTGACGCGCTTGCTCAAACGCTTGATCTTCCGGGCTGGGCAAATGCTTGTTAAGCATCTCGCGCACAGTCTCTTCATTTTGCGGGCCGGCAAGGCCATCCACAGGTTGACCGTCTTTAAACAGCGCCAAGGTTGGCAGCGCACGCACGCCAAACTGCGCGGCAATTAGCTGCTGCGCTTCACAGTCGATAGTTGCCAGCGTAAAGCTGCCATGGCTGTCGTGAGCAATTTGTTCAACCGTGGGCTTAAGCTCCACGCTTTCAGGCATCATGTTCGCCCAGAAGTACACCAGCACCGGCGTGCGAGACGACGACTCGAGAATCTGCTGAAAATTATGCTCGGTTAATTCGACGATATAGTTTGCGTTCATCATGGATCCTGACCAAGTGGATTTTCCTTAAGGGTGGGGGCAAACGTGCAGAAATTCAAGCAACTGGGCGTGTATTTGGGCGAGTGATGGCGGATCGTACCGAAAGGCGAAAAGGGGCAAAACGTAACAGGCACGAAAAAGCCACCCGAAGGTGGCCTGTTTCGTCGGTCTGCAAGCGAAGTCATTACAAAGCAAGTGCGAGTTACAACACGAGCACCACGCACAAAGCGACGCTCAAGCAGAGCCAGTTCAATTGATGTAAGGTCATCAGCCGGCTCCTTTATGATTGTTATCGAGGGTGTTGCTTTATCGGTGAGGATTGATCCAACAGATGTTGTCCACCAATGATGATGAGATTAGCCCCTGTCTGTGACAAAAGTATGACAAATGCGACAGCAGCCACGCTTTTTTGGCGATTTTTTCGCTGTTGCATCACCCGCCTTTGAGCAATACCCGATCAAGCCAACAGCTGGGAAGGAGCCGTTTGAGGATTGCCATCCACACTGTCGGTTGGGTCACGCGATAACGTATCTTAGGGCGAGGCGAGAACAGCGCATGCGTCAATGGCGCGACAAGCGCGTCGGCGGGCAGGGTATATTTGTTGCCGCCTTCGTCCGCCGCGAGGCGGTCAAGTTGGGCTTGGTAGGCCTGCTGATGACGGCTTTTATTGGGGTCGACCCAGTGTTTAAAGGCGCTGAGCGCATTGGCACGAAACGCGGTTTCAATCGGACCTGGCTCAATCAAACTCACCTTAATCGGCGTATCGCTCAGCTCTAAACGCAGGGTATCGGTCCAGCCTTCGAGGGCAAACTTGCTGGCGTTATAGGCGCCGCGATATTTCAATGCCACGATGCCCAGCACCGAGCTGTTTTGCACAATGCGTCCCTCGCCGTAATTGAGCAGCATCGGCAACAAGGCTTGGGTTAAATGGTGCCAGCCAAACACATTGGTCTCAAACTGAGCGCGTAAGGCATCGGTGGGCAAATCTTCCAGTGCGCCGGGTTGGCCATAAGCACCGTTATTAAACAGTGCAAAGAGTTTACCGCCGGTCAGTTGCTCAACCGCCTCAACTGCTTGGTTGATGCTGGTCGTGTCTGATACATCCAATTGGATACAGGTTAAGCCTTCTTGCTGTAAACGGCTGACATCGTCAGGCTTTCGGCAACTGGCGATCACCGTGTGCCCTTGCTCATGCAAGGCTTTGGCGCAGGCATAGCCGATGCCGGTGGAGCAGCCGGTGATTAAAATGGCGTTATTGAGCGGTGAGGCAGCGTCCATAAGATCCCCGTTCATGATTGAGTCGCACCAGACAAATAAGGCGCGAGCTTTTCTGCCATAAAATCGGCAATCCAAGGTTGTGCTTCCGGCATCGGGTGAATGCCATCATCACGCATCCATTCAGGCTTTTGGATCACAGTCTCCATAAAAAAGGGCAGCAAGGGGGTTTGTGTTTGCTCTGCCAGTGTAGGATAAATATCAGCAAATCCTTGTGCATAGCGCTGACCATAATTAGGCGGGATTTGAATTTGCACCAACAACGGCGTGGCATCGGCTGCGCGGGTTTGAGTGATCAATTGCTTAAGGTTGTCTCGTATACGGTTAAATGGCCAACCGCGTAGGCCATCATTGCCGCCGAGTTCAATCAGCACCCATTCGGGCTGGTGGCGTTCTAATAATTGGGGCAGACGCTGCAGGCCATTGGCGGTGGTGTCACCGGAAATGCTGGCGTTAATCACTTCAACTTCGACATCATGGTCGTTGAGCGCGCGCGGCAGCTTGGCAGGCCAGGCTTGTTCAGCCGCCATTTGGTAGCCAGCGCTTAAGCTGTCACCAAGGACAAGGAGCGTTTGTGCACTGGCACTGCTCACCCACAAAAAACACAACAAAGTAAGGATGCGTAACATGGCCTCTCCTGTTATTCGAGCCGAAAAAATTGCAAAACATGTCGTGACACGCGAACAGCCGCTTACCATTCTGCAGGATGTCTCGCTACAAATCGAGGCAGGCGAGTCGATTGCATTAATGGGTGTGTCCGGCGCAGGAAAATCCACCTTAATGACCTTGCTTGCAGGACTAGATACGCCCAGTGAAGGCGAGGTCGATCTGCTCGGCCACAAGCTTTCCACCTTGGATGAAGATGCGCGCGCGGCGCTGCGGGCTGAATCGGTGGGGTTTGTGTTCCAAAGCTTTTTACTGGTGCCGTCACTGAACGCGCTTGAGAACGTGATGCTGCCGCTCACCATTCGCGGTGAGGAAGAAGATGAAACCCGCGCCAAGCAACTGCTGGCCTCGGTGGGCTTGCAAGGGCGCGAAAGCCATTTGCCGTCGCAACTCTCTGGCGGGGAGCAACAACGGGTGGCCTTGGCGCGTGCGTTTATTATCCGCCCACAAGTGCTGTTTGCCGATGAGCCGACCGGCAACCTTGACCAAAAAACCGCGGCGACCATCATCGATTTATTGTTTGAACTGAACGAAAAGCATGGCACCACCTTGGTGTTGGTCACCCACGATCCGGCGCTGGCAAAGCGTTGTCAGCGTACCTTGATGATGGACAGCGGCAAACTACAGGAGCGAGTGAATGGCGAGTAAAAACGGACTACTCAATCGCTGGGCGTGGCGCGAACTGTTACACGGGCAAATTTGGCCAGTGGCGGTGGCGCTGGCACTGATCATCACCTGTGTGTTTGCGCTGTCGGCATTGGCCGATCGCATTGAAAACGTGCTCACCCAGCAAGGGCGCAATCTGATTGCCGCCGATACCGTGCTGCGTACTCGTCAGGCGCTTAACACCGAACAAATTGAGGCGTTTAAACAAGCCGGTGCCACGGTATCTGCCCAAACCCGCTTTGGCACCATGGCGTTCAGCGAGCAAAACATGCAGCTGGTGAGCGTGAAAGCGGTGGATAGCCTTTATCCGCTACGCGGCGACTTGGTGTTGGAGCAAAACGGTCAAGCGATTGGCGGCGACCGACGCATTCAGCCTGGTGAGCTATGGCTGTCTGAGCGGGTGTTTAGTTTGCTGGATGTTAAACCCGGCGACACCGTCTCGATTGGTAATCTCGATCTGAACGTCAGCGGCACATTGGCCGCTGAGCCGGAGCTCTCATTTAACCCCTTTAGCCAAATGCCCGCGGTAATGATGCACCGTGCCGATGTGCCGGCTGCCGGCGTGGTGCGCGAAGGCAGTCGCGTGCGTTATCGCTACTTTTTAACCGGTGACGAGCCCAGCTTAAGTGCAGCTAAAGCCAGCTACACGCTGCAAGATGGCGAGCGCTGGGTGGATGAAAACACCTCCGATCGCACTGGCGATATGCTGGATCGCAGCCGTCAGTACTTGTCGTTAACCGTGGTGCTGGTGATTGTGATGGCCGCGGCCACCTTAACCTTAACCTGTCAGCATTATGCCAAAAGCCGTGCGGACTTGGTGGCGATGCTAAAAAGCCTCGGTGCCAGCCAACAATGGGTGCGGCGCTGGTTGGCACGGCAGTTAACCTTATTGTTTGTCCTTGCCACCGCCGTGGGGTTAGCGGCGGGTTACACCCTCGAAGTGCTATTGCGCTTGCCGCTGACCGATGTTCTGCCTTCGCCATTGCCAAGCTATGGCTGGGTGCCTTGGGTGCTTGCGCCCGGTGTCGCGCTGTTGGTGGCGCTGCCAGCCTTGGGGGTGCCGCTGCTTAAACTGCTGGATGCGCCCGCGTTGGCCGCCGTGCAATCGCAGGCTGCCATCGGACGTCGCCGTCGTGGCACCGCGGCTGTTTTGATTGCGATACCGGTGGGGGCGCTTGCGCTGTGGGCGTTTGACAACACCTTGCTATGGACAGTGCTGGGGGCGATGGCGGTGATGATCGTCTTGCTGGCGCTGGCAGGGTTAGGCCTGCTTAGGTTGGTGAAATCACGGGTGCGTGCACCGTCGGTCAAGCTCGCCTTAAGCCGAATTACCCGCAACAAACTGGCTAGTAGCGTGCAGTTAGGGGCGCTCGCGATCTCCTTTATGCTCTTGGCGATTATCTGGCTGCTGCGCACCGATTTGCTTGCCGATTGGGGACGGATGCTGCCGCCCGATGCGCCTAATGTGTTTGCGCTGAATATCGCCCCGAGTGAGCAGCAAGACTATGTGGGTGAACTCGACGAAGCCAGCCTAATGCGCTCCGATGCCTACCCCATCGTGCGTGGCCGGCTGGTGGGCAAAAACGGTGAGCGTTATCAGCTCCCAACCGACGAGGCCGAGCGCGATGAAGCGGATGAGGCCTTGCGCCGCGAGCTTAATTTTACCTGGCGTGACAGCTTGCCGTCGCACAACGAGGTGATTGCCGGAGACTGGCCAACCGAGAATGGCGTGTCGGTAGAGGCCGACATTGCCGAGCGTTTGGAGATTGAGATTGGCGACAGCCTGACTTTTAGCGTGACCGGCCAAGACTTTACCGCCATGGTGAACTCGATTCGTGAAGTCGAGTGGCGCAATATGCGGCCTAACTTCTACTTTATTTTCGACCGCGAGACGCTCGCCGACAAACCGGCCAACTGGCTGGTGAGCTTCAGGCTCGATGAATCACAAACCCCGCTGCTCAATCGCTTGGCACGGGAGTATCCGACCGTCACGCTGCTTGATTTGCGCACCATGAGCAGCCGTATTCAGTCGATTTTGCGTCAAATTGGCTTGTCGCTTTCGGTCTTGGCAGGGCTGGCGGTGATCAGCGGCTTGCTGCTGCTACTGACTTTGCTGCGTATCAGCCTGAGCGAACGCCAGCAGGAGATAAACCTCTATCGCACTTTGGGTGCGAGCCGCACCCGTATTCAACGCACCTTGTGGAGCGAATACGGCGTGATGGCCTTTGTATCGGGCTTAATGGCGGTGCTTGGCGCAGAAGCGGCGATGGTCGGCCTGCTGAAATGGGGCTTTGAAATGGAAGTACGTCTGCATCCTGAGCTCTGGGCGGTGTTGCCTGTGTTGGCGGTGGCGCTGGTGTTTGTCACGGTCGCCTCGATGCTGCGTAAACTGATTGACCCGCAACGGCGTTAACGCGATAAAACATATCTGATTCGTCGATAACAAAGCGGGTATCAAGAAAATTGGTACCCGCTTTTTTGTGTGCAATGTCTAGCTAGCAACACCGCTTGTGCGAAAAACAAAGCCGCTACTTAAACAAAGATTGCATCGCTTCTTCCACCTTGGGGTGCTGGAACTCAAAGCCCGCGTCCTCCAACGCATGGGGCAGGGCGCGTTGGCTATCGAGCAGCAAGTGCGAGGCTTCCCCCATCATGGTTTTAATCGCCAAGGTAGGGACAAAGAGCACGTGTGGGCGTTTTAAGGCTCGGGCCAGCGCTTGGCTAAAACGTTTATTGGTGACCGGCTCTGGCGCGGTGCAGTTAAACGGCCCTTTAAGCTCAGGAGTGTTGAGCAGGTGGATAATCGCGCCGACCATATCCTCTATATGGATCCACGGCATGTATTGCTGGCCTTTACCAATTGGGCCGCCTAACCCAAGTTTATACGGCAGCATCATCCGTTTGAGCGCGCCACCCTCAGCGCTTAACACCACGCCGGTGCGCAGCAAGCACACCCGTGTTTGTTGCGACGCGCCTTTCAAGGCAATCTTTTCCCACTGATGACACACATGCTGGGCAAAGTCATCGGCATGGACCACTAAGGTTTCATCAAAGCTGCGATCTTGCTGATCGCCGTAATAGCCAACCGCTGAGCCGCTAATAAAGGTGTGTGGTGGCGTGCTGCTGGCATGGATTTTCTCCACCAGTTTTTCCGTTAATCCCCAGCGGCTGGTGCAGATGATCCCTTTTTGCTGCTCACTCCAGCGTTTGTCGGCAATCGGCTCGCCCGCCAGATTGATAACCGCATCAATATCATTCAGGTGGGCGAGATCATCAAGGCGCTCTAACGGCGTGACTTTATCGCCAAAGCACTGGGTGACCTTTTGCTTGGAGCGCGATAACACAGTGACCTGATGCTCGGTCAGCAAGCGAGGAATTAACGCCTGACCAATCAGGCCAGTGCCGCCAGTGATTAACAGTTTCATGCCTGATGTCCTAACGTCGAGTAATGGGTGATATAGATAACGCTAAGAGGGTTTTAGACTTAGCGCAAGTGATTGCTTTGTATCCTGTTACGTACCGCAACCAAAATCGGTTTGATCGCGCAGTTTTCTCTTCTGCCCCTCGCACGCCAAATTGGGAGTGCTAACATAAATAGGCACATAAAAGGTGTGTTTTTCATTTTACTACGCAGGGAGTCATGTCGCCTACATGCAAGCGTTATTCAAATCATTGCTAGGAAGCTTTCGCGATCTGTTACCCATCATCCTAGTGATTGGCTTTTTTCAAGTGATTGTCCTGCAACAACCGCTGCCCAACTGGATTTCAATTACCTTTGGGTTGGTGCTGGTGGTGGTGGGACTGACTCTATTTGTATACGGCTTAGACATGGGGCTATTCCCGATTGGCGAATCCATGGCGCACTCTCTTGCACATAAAGGTAGCTTAGGCTGGTTGATTGCGTTTGCGTTTTTGCTCGGCTTTGGCACCACCATTGCCGAGCCCGCACTCACCGCGGTGGCGGCAGAGGCGGCAGATGTGGCGGCCAATGGCGGGATGATACACACCAGCGAAGCAGCCAAAGACAACTATGCCAACGGCCTGCGGCTAACCGTGGCGCTTTCGGTTGGGTTTGCGATTGTGCTGGGGGTGGTGCGAATCATGAAAGGCTGGCCGATCCACCGTTTGATTATTGGCGGCTATTTGCTGGTGGTGGCGATGACCATGGTCGCACCGCCGAGTATTATCGGCATCGCCTATGACTCGGGTGGGGTGACCACCTCGACCATCACGGTGCCATTGGTCACCGCGCTCGGCGTAGGGCTGGCGACCGTGATCAAAGGGCGTAATCCTATGGTGGATGGCTTTGGCTTAATTGCCTTTGCCTCGCTATCGCCGATGATCTTCGTGATGGCCTACGGCATGGTGGTGGCATGAACAATCCACTCACTTTGTTTCTCGACACCTTTTTCTCCACCGTGCGCGATGTGATCCCGATTATCGCGATCATCTTTGGCTTTCAGCTGTTTGTATTGCGCAAAGCGCTCAATAACCCCAAGCGAATTATCCTTGGGTTTTTCTATGTAATCCTCGGCTTAAGCCTGTTTTTAATGGGGCTCGAGCTGGCATTGTTTCCACTCGGTTCGTCGATGGCCGAGCAGCTTACTGCCACTGATTTTGTCGGCGCAGCACTCAAAGCAGGCGGCGAGATCGACTGGCAAGCCTATTACTGGGTGTATCTGTTTGCCGCAGCGATTGGCTTTAGCACCACGGTGGCTGAACCCTCATTGATCGCAGTGGCAATCAAAGCGGCCAAAGTCTCGGGCGGGGCGATTCGGGTGAACGGGTTGCGCGCCTCAGTGGCACTGGGCGTCGCCATGGGGATTGCCTTGGGGTGTTACCGCATTGTGGTGGGCGATCCGCTCCATTATTACATCATCACCGGCTATGTGGTGGTGGTGTTCCAAACCTATTTTGCCCCGCCGTTTATCGTGCCTTTGGCCTATGATTCTGGAGGGGTGACCACCTCAACCGTCACCGTGCCATTGGTGACGGCGCTAGGGTTGGGGCTAGCCTCTACCGTACCGGGAAGAAACCCGATGCTCGATGGGTTTGGCTTAATTGCGTTTGCCAGTTTGTTTCCGATGATCACCGTGATGGGTTATGCCCAAATCACAGCCTATTTACAGAAAAAGCACGCACAGCGTTCATCGTAAGGAGAGCCTATGCGGTTCAAATTGATCATGGCGTTTATTGAAGATGCCAAAACCGATGCGGTGCTCGATGCCGCCAGACAAGCCGGCGCTACCGGCGCGACCATTATTAACAACGCGCGTGGCGAAGGCTTGGTGAAAAAGAAAACCTTTTTAGGGCTGACGCTGGATGTGCAGCGGGACGTGGCCATCTTCCTGGTGGAAGAGCACTTAGCGCGCACCATACTCGAAACCATTAATGACGTGGGCGAGTTTGATGCCACCTCCGGCAGTGGCATCGCGGTGCAAATTGATGTGGAAGATGCCGTGGGCGTGGCCCACCAAATGCGAGAATTAACCGAAGTGGTGAAGGACGAGTTATGAAACAACATAAAACGGTAAGAGATGTGATGCATGCCCATGCCGTGTGTATTGATGGGCTCACCACGGTCGAAGAAGCGATCCGCATTGCACGCGAACAAGAAGTGAAAGCGATTATCGTCAATAAACGCGATGAGCATGACGAATTCGGCATTGTGTTAATGAACGACATTGCCAAAAAAGTGCTCGCCAAAAACCGCGCCCCATCACGGGTCAACGTTTATGAAATTATGACCAAACCCGCGCTTAGCGTCTCCCCCGATATGAATGTGAAATACTGCGCCCGCTTATTCGAACGCTTCGGCATCAGCCGCGCCCCTGTGATCGAAAACGGCCAAGTCCTCGGTATGGTCAGTTATAACCTGATCGTGATCTACGGCATGCTTGCCGAAGAAGTGGAAAGTCAGCATAGGAAGGATTAGGGGGTGGCTCGTTTGTGCCCCGAAATGTGTTTAGGAGTTGGATGATTACTATTACTAATGGCTTTGCATAATTTTTGCGGCGAAAAAACTTTGCAGCGGCTTGCTGCAATATTAAGTCATTAGACTGTTAGACAAATCACCTTCGCCCTACCGAATTTACACCAATGGAGCTTTTGGAAGAAGCTAAATCACGCTCCGATTAGCTCTACAGGGAAGTAAAAATTTCAATTTTTAAATAAAATAGTTTTTCTATGTTACGATGTTTTGTAAGTTAGGGAAAACTACTAGGTTAGCGTGGAAGGTGATAAATGCTCAGTATTGATGAAGCTGAAACAAAGTTTGAAACAATCTATTCTGAAGTTGTCAATAATCTTGACTCTATCGCTAGCGAGGAAGACTCAAAAATTCAAATAATAAATAGAATTTTTACAGAGTGTTTAGGCTGGGGGTTTAGTGATATCAAAGCTGAGACTAAACATGAAAATGGGTTCTCCGACTACATCTTTCGTACAAGTGATACCCCTCAGTTTGTTGTTGAAGCGAAGAGAGTAGGAAGGCTGGATGTAGAAGTTGCTAAAAGAGATGCCATAAAATACCTCAAGCTTAGCGGCTCTGCCCTCAAAAAGTGTAATGATGGGATTGAACAAGCATTTAGTTATGCTTCTCCGAATGGCCTACCTATTGCCGTTATAACTGATGGCTTAATATGGGTTGTTTTTAAAACACATATCCCTGGAGAGAATTATAAAAATAAACAAGGTGTTGTTTTTCCGTCGCTTGAAGCAATAAAAAATGATTTTAGCTCATTTTTTGAATTGCTATCAAAATCTAATGTAGAGAATAGAGTTTTTAACTCAATATTTGATGATGTTCATCATAACAGGGTGTTGATAAGCCATAATCTAAAAGCTCCTATAGATGATACGGAAATAAAACTAACAAAAAGATCAGATATTGCTTATGACCTAGAAAAGGTTTTTGCTAATTTCTTTGAGCGATTATCAGGAGATGATGACGATGACATGATGGTAGAATGTTTTGTAGAATCTCATGAAAGTCGTATTGCTGATTACTCTCTAGAAAAAATAACCACCAGTGTATTAGGGAATCTTTCTCGTGAAAAAAACAATGTGGATGGAGAACTGTCTAGGATAATATCCAATACTATTGAAACGGAAAATATAGGTGAGTCGGAACAATCTATTTTCATTGTTGGGCCTACAGGTTCTGGTAAAACGACATTTTTAGAGCGATTTTTTAGTAAAACTCTTTCTAAAACGATTAGAGATAAGTGTATTGTTCTAAATGTTAACTGCTTAGATGCATCAGGTGATGAGCAGACAATCGTAAATTGGATGATAGAAAGACTGATTGATCAATTAGAATCTCAATTATATGCTGATGGAATACCAACTTGGGATGACTTACGAGGCTTATATCATGGCCAATATCTCAGGAGAGTTAGAGGAGTAGATAAAGAACTATATGAAACAGACAAGTCGGCATTTAAAATTAAGTTTGGTGAATTTTTAGAGGCTGAAGTAGAAAAAAACAGGGAAGGATATTTAAATAGAATCTTAAAGGACGTCTTGAAAAATAGGCGAATGTTACCAATTATCGTCATAGATAATACAGATGAGTTCTCTTTAGAGTTTAAAACTAGAATATTCCAATTATCTAATTCTATAAAGAGAGAAATTAACCACTGCATGCTATTTTTTCCTGTTACGGATAAATCAGCCTGGATTTTTTCTAAAACTGATATATTTAGTATTCATCAATCTCGGTCTTTTTTTCTTCCAACTCCGTCGCCAAAAGAAGTTTTTAGAAAGAGAATTAACTACATAAATGAAAAGCTATCTTCACCGTCCTCAGAAGAAGACAAGAAGCTCTACTTTTCTAAAAAAGGTATTGGTATATCGATTACAGACATCAATAGCTTTGCAAAAGTAATTGAAGATGTATTTGTCAATCATGATTATACATCTAAAACACTGGGTGAGCTTACCAATTTTAATATACGAAGAACTCTCTTGCTATCTCAGAGGGTAATTACCTCCCCTATCATAAGGATCGAAGATCTAATAAAATCTTATATTTCTGGAAATATGGTTACCACTAATTTCACTAAGTTTATAGAAGCATTGATTTTGGGGGATTACACTGTGTATAAGCAAGGAGATGCTCCAGAAATATGCCCTATATTTTTTGTTTCTGGTGGTTATATTCAATCGCCATTATTGAAATTAAGAGCTCTGTCATTGCTAAAAGCTACACAGCAAGGGAATCGATCTATTGAAGACAAGCACTTAACAGTTCCTTCAATAATCAGCTATTTCGATACCATGGGTGTTCATGAAGCAACTATAGAGCATACATTAATAGAGCTTTTAGAATTGGGTTTAATTGAGCCATATGATTTATCGATGAGTAGTTTGTCTGATAAACAAAGATTTACAATATCTTATAAAGGTAGCTCTCATCTGCAATTGGCATCTAGAAACAGTGTATATTTCTACCAGATGGCGCTAACAACACCGATCGATTGCCCTGATACTTCTGAAAAAATCCGGTCTACTTACAAGGCTAATATTAGGTTTATTGAAAAAGTAAATAGAATCAAGAATATGTTTTCAGACTACTTGATAAAAGAGGATAAAAAGTACATATATGAACCTAATCATTCAGAAAAGTATGAGCATCAAGTGTTGATGATAAAAAACATATCTGGTTTTGGCACTCGAAAAGCTCCAGAAGATGAATTGGTATCGACTTTCGGTGATTACTATAAGAAAGGGACGATTTTACGAGGCGTAGATGCAGTAGTTGACGCATTTGATGTAAATGCCAAGAGTGGCTTCGCGAATGTGGAAAATTATGAGGAAAGCGTCTATTTTGATCTAATGCAGTTAAAAAACTTAGGTGTTGAGTTTGTACATGATGGTGATATTTTAAGATGTGATATTGCCAGAGGTGATAATGGAATATACATAGAGAGAGTCCATTATGTACTTGATAACAAAGAAGATAGAATTATAGACGATTGCATTATAACCAAAGTCTTTTCTCATAGAGGATATGGGTTTTGTAAGTTTGGCTCTTCTGAACAGGACGCTTTCTTTCACAAAACAATATTTGATGAAACAACAAGGAAAATGCTTTCTGAGGGATTTAAATTTAAAGCAGAAATTATACCTGGGCAGAAAGGAGACTATCAGGTAAGAATGGTGATACCTGATACAGACGCTAACTGAAAAGATAATTAACAGCTTAGATAAGTAGCTAAAATAAAGATCTTCTAGTTTATATTTGCGTTACTATTCCTAATTTATAGTACCTGAGCTAGACTTTTTGGTCTAGCTCATTTCCATCCATTTCCAAGCCAAAATGACGTTGACTTACCCTTTTCGCGTTACTCCACCTAAAGCCCGCATTGTTTAGTGCGGGCTTGCTCATTTCACAGTATGTCCAGCTGAGTGACATTCCACATTTGATAGTAGCACCGCAATAGCCACTATGACTGCAGTGACTTCGAACCATCAAGCCTTAACTCCACCCCTAACGCATCCACATTCGCTATCAGTGTCTTGAGGTTAAGATTGCCTTTTTGGCTGAGTGTGCGGTAGAGCTTTCTCGTGAAAGGTAGGTTTTTTTTGGCAATATCATATATTTAGGTTTTTATGTGTTAGGCTGCGTAGTTGGACGCTTTTATTCGGTTTATATTTTTACCTGATCTTTAGGAGAGCTTCGCGGTGATAAATTGGGACGATTTAAAGTACTTTCTGGCGCTTTATGAGTCAGGCAAAGTCAGCGACGCAGCAGCGAGGTTAAATGTAAACCATGCGACGATTTCAAGGCGTATTAATCGGCTTGAAGACGCGTTACGAATCAACCTTTTCGATCGTACTGGAGATGGATTTACGCCCTCAATAGAGGGCGAGTTGCTTTATGAACGCTCTGTGATTGTGAGAGATGAGGTTGATGGATTATCGGAGTCAATTTCTCCAGACGCTCGTTTTAACCAGTCGGTGAAAATTTCGATGGTGCCATTTTTAGCTGAGAGCATGCTCGTTGAGCAGCTAAAAAGTCTTCAAGACCGTTTTCCAGAACTGAGAATAGAGGTAGATACATCGACTAGGAATCTGAATGTATCGAAGCAAGAGGTTGATATTGCGTTAAGAATGGGACTACCTAAGCAAGGAGAGTCCATATGTAAAAAAGTGGGAGAATGTTCCTTTCTGATTGCAGGAAACGCGTTTTGGATTGAGAGGTTGAAAAACGGTGAGTCAGTGAATATTGTCACTTATACCTCTGAGCTGAGCCATTTAAGAGAATGTCAATTTTTAATAGAAAGACACAGCCTTAAGTCAATTCGATTTCAGGCTGATACTGTATCTCTACAGAAAAAGGCGGCAGAGCTTGGCTATGGTATTGCGCTATTACCCGAGATAACCCTTCGCTCCAGCCCTTTGGTGACTTTGGAGCCCGACCAACCCATAAAGCGTGATATTTGGATACTTTCCTCGAAAAGAACGCATGCCTCCACGTCAAAGAAAATTGTAATGGATGAAGTGGCAAAGATATGTCAAACCATAATTTAGCTTGCTTGCCACGCTCCTCGTTGTACCAAAATAGGTAAGTCAAAGACTACCGCTTCACTGATAAGCATTTTTGCACATCCCATGTGCATCAATAGCACTTAATCCGTTTCGGCAGGTGGATATAATCGGCTTAGTTTTCGAGGAGAAAGACGATGAATGAGATTAAAACACTCAGAGATATTGCCGGAGCGAGTAACTGTAAAGTCAATTGGGAAAGTGTAGCGGTTATTTTTATCGACTATCAGAATGAATATGTGCACGGTGCCTTGCCTTTAGGCGAAGCTGGAGAAAAGGCATTGTTTAATGCCCAAAAAATCCTTGATAGAGCACGCCATCTGTCTGTTCCGATTTTTCATGTTTTACACAAAGGGAGTTCAAGTTCACCCGTTTTTAACTGTGATAGTGAGCTGTCTGATGTAGTCAGCTGCATGGCACCTATTTCCAGCGAGAAGGTGATACACAAGACACTACCTAGCTCGTTTTATAACACAGAGCTTGAAAGCGCCTTAAAACGAAGCGGTTGTACTCAAATTTTGGTTGCAGGCTTTATGAGTCACATGTGCGTTATGGCGACGACGATTAGTGCTCTAGAGCGAGGGTATGAAGTGATCGTTTGTGAAGATGCCTGTGCGTCACGCTCATTGCCAGATCAGCAAGGCAGCACTATTGATGAACGCTCTGTTCATACAGTATCAATGGCAGCGTTGGGAGATCGCTACGCTTCTATTCAATCGACGCGCAGTATTATTACTTCATAGCAAAAAAGCCCGCACTATTCAGCGCGGGCTCACTCATTTGATGGATTGTATCGGCTGGCTTACCAACCTTTGACAGCAGCGCCGCAGTGACTACTGCGCGTTTGTTGACTTAGACCCACCAAGGGCGTTGTTGATCAAATCATTCATCTAACGCACTGATCCCAATGGGATTACTCCCATCAGTCAACTCGGTAACTAACAGGCATACCAAGTCTTATGACTTTGTTTATCGCTTTCACGTTGGCCAATGCTTCGCCAACTTGTGCATCGTAGTTACGTAGAGTCAGCTCAGGGCTGATTAACGTTTTGTATCGAGACATGCCAGTTTCTGACAGAGAGCGTTGGTGATAACCCTCTTCTTGTTTCCAGTCTTCCAAGTTACCCGATTTCAAGGCGCTGACGGCTGCATTGCGAGGGTGGCCGTCCTCCCAGTAACCCGCATTGCTGCGCGGTGGAATGGTCGGTTTGATGCCTTTTTTCTTGAGCACCTGATGACAGGCTTTTGTATCATAAGCGCCGTCAGCACTGACTTGGGCGATTTTTCGGCGTAACGGGTTGAGCAGCGTCGGTAGCGCTTCATTGTCGCCGACAGACGCTAAGCTAACGACGGCAGAAATTACTTCATGTGTACTATCGTCAATCGCGAGATGCAGCTTGCGCCAAACACGGCGTTTTTCCTTGCCATGTTTGCGCATTTTCCATTCTCCCTCGCCGAACACTTTTAAACCGGTGGCATCAATGACGACGTGAGCAACGGGCCCACGACTGGGTAATCGGTAGTTAACCTCAACCGTCTTCGCCCGTTTACTGATACAACTGTATGACGGCGATTTTAGCGGTACGTCCATCAGGCTAAATATCGAGTCGAGAAAGCCTTGCAGGGCGCGAAGAGGGAGCTTGAAAATACCTTTAACCATCAGCGCTGTTTCAATGGCACCATCGGTAAACGTAAAGCCTCTGCCTCGTTTGCCATGATGCTTTTTACAGTGCCAGCCCTGGATAGCGGCGTCATCAACCCAAAAGGTAATCGAACCACGGTTAATCAGTGCTTGATTGTATTGCTTCCAATTGCTGATTTTGTACTTGGCTTTGCTCATCATCTGTGACCTGTTTTGAGGCTTTGATGATCTGATCGCCGCTAGAGTGATAAGTTCAATGATTTAGGAAACAACGCCCCCACCAAGCCTCAACGCCACCCTAACGCATCCACTATCGCCATCAGTGTCTTGAGGGACTGCCTTTTTGGCTGAGTGTACGCTAGAGCGTTTCTCGTGAAAGACCGGTTTGCTTGGCGATATCTGCCATCCCTTTGGCACGTGCGCTCACACCCAGAGCATCGGCGATAAATGCGAGATCGCCCGTTTGCAGCGCTTCTTGGTTGTTCAAGAATGCTGTTGGGTCAAATGGGGGTGTCGTTATCATCGTAAACCGCTATCACGTTTAGCGCTCTACCGTGATTTGCGCCATTCCACCAGCCTGCCAATAACTCACAATGTCTCTTTTTGCTGTTTTTATGTCGCCTAGTGTCAAGTTATGACGTGGTATTCCCGACACACTGTGGCCAGTTTAATCAAGCGACAAGAGGCCGAACATGAATCGCAGCGTCATTCTTACTTGCGCCGTTACCGGTGCGGGCGATACCACGGGTAAAAACCCCAATGTGCCAGTCACGCCAAAACAGATTGCCGACAACTGTATTGAGGCGGCGCGTGCTGGTGCCAGTGTCGCTCATATTCACGTGCGTGATCCTGAAACGGGCGGCATTAGCCACAACATTGATCACTTCCGTGAGGTGATGGAGCGCGTTCGCGAATCAGACGTCGATATTGTTATGAACATCACCGGCGGTGGCGGTGGGGATTGGGTGCCGGATGCCCAAGACCCAAGCCGTGGTGGCCCGGGCACCGATATGCAAACCCCAGCCGAGCGCCATGCGCCAGTGGGCGAGCTCTTGCCTGAGCTTTGTACCTTAGATTGCGGCAGCCTGAATTTTGGCGACATGGTGTACATCAACACTGCCGACTGGCTGCGTGAGCAAGCCCGTATGGTCCAGGTCGCGGGCGTGAAAGCAGAGCTGGAGTGCTTTGACTTAGGCCACGTTTGGTTTGCGCGTCAGCTGCAAAAAGAAGGTTTGCTCGAAGGCGATCCGCTGTTTCAGCTGTGTTTAGGTATTCCATGGGGCGCGGAAGCGGACACCGAAACCATGCTGGCCATGCGCAATAAGTTGCCGGAAAACGCCAACTGGGCGGCGTTTGGCATTGGTCGCCATCAGATGCCGATGGTCGCGCAAGCCATGTTGTTGGGTGGTCATGCGCGCGTGGGTTTGGAAGATAACCTCTACCTGGAAAAAGGGGTAATGGCGACCAACGGCGGCTTGGTAGAAAAGGCGAGCACCATTATTGAAAACCTCGGCGGTCGCGTGATGACACCTGCCCAAACGCGCGCTGCGCTGAAACTGGTTGACCCTAAAACCGGTAAGCCGGTTGAAGGAGGTGACCAATGAGCAAGCAGTTAGCGGTCATCGGCACCGGCGTGATTGGTAATGGTTGGATTGCGCGTGCCTTGGCGCAAGGCTGGGACGTGGTCGCTTATGATCCCGACCCACAAGCGCCTACTCGCACCCGTGCCTTCGTGGCCAATGCCTGGCCATCGTTAGAAAAACTAGGGCTGGCTGAAGACGCAGATCCTGCCCGGTTAACCTTTGTTGATAGCCTTGAGCAGGCGGTGAAAGAGGCCGATCTGGTTCAAGAGAACGTGCCGGAGCGCATTGATATTAAGCGTGAGACCTTGGCGGCTATTGATGCGGCTGCGGCGCCAAACGCGATTATTGGCTCATCGACGTCTGGGTTTAAACCCACTGAGCTGCAGAGTGATTGTGATCATCTTCCCGGACGCGTCATCGTCGCGCATCCTTTTAATCCGGTGTATCTGCTGCCGTTGGTGGAATTGGTGGGCGGCGAAGCCACTCAATCCGATCATATCGGTCGCGCTCATGCACTCTACCAAGAATTGGCAATGCGTCCCTTGGTGGTTAAGCGTGAAATCGAGGGGCACATTGCTGACCGCTTGATGGAAGCACTGTGGCGTGAAGCTTTGCACCTGGTTAACGATGGGGTGGCGACCACCGAGGAGATTGATGCGGCAGTGGTTTATGGCTGCGGCCTGCGCTGGTCACTGATGGGCACCTTCTTAACCTTCCATCTGGCCGGTGGCGAGCAGGGCATGCGCCATATGCTAGAGCAGTTCGGCCCGGCGCTAAAACTGCCGTGGACCAAGCTGGAAGCGCCTGAGCTGACCGATGAGCTGATTGATAAAGTGGTCGAAGGCTGTGAACACCAAGCCGCGGGTCGCCCTGTTTCTGAGCTAGACCGTCGCCGTGATGCGTTTTTGGTCGAGCTTTTAGACTTGGCGCAGAAGTACTGGCCAGAGGCTGAAGGTTTGGAAGGGCGCATCTAATGGCACTGTTAACGATAGACGTCGCCCCCGAATGGGTCGATTATAACGGGCACATGAACGATGCCGAGTACGCACGCGTGTTCTCGCTGGGTGTCGATGCGTTAATGGCCACCATTGGCTTGGATGATGCCGGGCGCACCCAGCATGGCTATACCATTTATACCCTAGAAACCCATTTGTGTTATCGACGTGAGGCGCATCAAGGTCAGACCTTGGTGGTTGACGTGACCGTGTTAGAGCGTGATCAAAAGCGCCTGCACGTGTTTATGCAAATGTGTGATAGCCAAGGTGAGGTGCTGGCCACCAGCGAGCAGATGCTGATGGGCATCGATACGCAAACCGGTCGCCCCGCGCCGTTTCCGGATGCTGTCGCCAGCTTGATTGAGCGGCTGCCTGCCGCATCCGACAATGAGTGGCCCCAGCTTGCGGGGCGTCGCATCGGTCTACCCAGTAGGCAGTGAGCGCGTCGTCACCGAGATGGTGAGCCATCATGAGGTCCCGCCCAGCAGAGCCTGGGCGGATAACGGGATCGCCGGCCCGACTTCCGGCTCAAGGAGGAATCATTATCGCTACTTCAACACCCCCAAACTCACCCCAGCGCGGTGACAGCCAGCAGGCTGCTACCTCGACCGATTATATGGTCACCGAGCTTGCGCAAGGTGGCTTCTTCCAAGGCATGCATCGTGGCATGACCATTTGTTCAGCCGTATTGGTACTGGCATTTGTATTGTTCACCGGCTTTGAGTCAGAGACGGCTAGTGTCTTGTTTGGCACCACGCGCACCTGGATTGAAAGTACCTTTAGTGGCTATTACCTGGTCACCGTGATGCTGTTATTGACCGTGTGCGGTTTTATCGTTTTCAGCAAGTACGGCAACGTGCGCCTTGGCCCTGACGACAGTCGTCCAGAGTTTAGTAATTTCTCCTGGTTCTCGATGCTGTTCTCTGCCGGCATTGGTATTGGCATCCTGTTTTTTGGGGTGGCCGAGCCCATCTTTTATCTCGACAACACCGGTGGATTTGGTTATCCCAACAACCCCCACGCCGACATGGCGGGCGCGGCGACCATTGGTTATGAGCGCGCCATCGATGCGCTGCGGGTCACCGTGTTCCACTGGGGGCTGCATGGCTGGGCCATCTATGTGATTGTCGGTATGTCGCTGGCGTATTTTGCCTACCGTAAGCAACTCCCTTTGGCTCTGCGCTCGGCGCTTTATCCTTTTATCGGCGATCGTATTTTCGGCGCCTGGGGCCATCTGTTTGACATCCTCGGGGTGCTGGGTTGCGTGTTTGGCGTGGCGACTTCACTCGGGCTTGGCGTGAGTCAAATGGCCGTGGGGCTGGAGCGCTTGATGGGTATCGCCTCTGGCTTATCGACTCAACTGGTGTTGATTGCGGTGATTTCGTTTATCTCGATTGTCTCGGCGGTCTCTGGTGTGCGCCGCGGGATCCGTATTATCTCGCAGATGAATATTTGGGTGTCGGTGTTTGTCGTTGGCGTCTTTTTAATTGGCGGCCCCACACTGTGGTTGTTCGGCGCGTTTGGTGAAACCTTACTCGACTATGCGATTAACTTTATCCTGATGGGGCTGTGGTTTGCCGACGAGCCGGGTACGGTAGATTGGCAGCAGGCTTGGACTATTTTCTATTGGGGCTGGTGGCTTGCTTGGGCACCCTTTGTTGGGTTGTTTATTGCGCGTATTTCCAAAGGGCGTACCCTGCGTGAGTTCGTGCTGGGCGTGTTGTTTGTGCCTACCTTGCTGATCTTTGTCTGGTTGGTGATTTTTGGCGGCAATGCTATCTATCAAGAGCTGTATGCCAGTGGTGGTGTGGGCAGTGCTGGCATTATCGACTTGGTTAATGCTTGGGAGCTGCCAGCGGCCTTATTTGCGGCAGCTGATGGCATTGTCGGCACCGGCACGTTCGGCTGGATACTCTCGGCTCTGATGGTGTTCTTGCTGATGAGCTGGTTTGTGACCTCGTCGGACTCGGGCACCTTGGTGCTGACAACCATCTTATCACTGGGTGACGAAGAACCACCGCGGCGTTTCCGTATTATTTGGGGCGTGGTGATTGGCTTGGTGGCAGCAACGCTGCTGATGGCCGGTGGCCTTAAGGCGCTACAGACGGCGTTGATCGCCGCCGCCTTGCCACTGAGCGTGGTGATCCTGGTGATGACCGCCGGGGTGCTGATCTCACTGTTTGGTGAATCGCGCCGCTCGCTAGTGGCGGCTAAAAAAAGCTAGCCGCCAAAAATAGCTGGACGCGAAAAAATAGCGGTTTAAGGCGTCGCTCCGAGACGCGCTAAACGCGAGACAAGCTGCTCATTCCGTTGCCGATTAAGGTGGCGGGGTGAGCGGCTTTTTGTCTATCTTGTTTTTCTTCTTTTACTGGCTTTGGGCTTTGCGCATCTGGCGCGGTGACACGCCGTAGTGGGTGCGAAACGCGCGAGAAAAACTCGAGCTTGAGCTAAAGCCACACGCCAACCCCACCGATAACACATCAAGATCGGTTTCTTTTAGCAAATAATGGGCACGCTCTAGCCGTAACCCCAAATACCAGCTTCGTGGTGACTGGTTCAACTCGCTGTCAAAAAGCCGTTGCAGATGGCGAAGCGAGATACCACTGCGCTGAGCCACCTCCGATAAAGGCAGGGGGGATTCTATATGGCGTTCCATCACATCCACCGCTTCGACCAGACGTCGGCGATGGGTACCTAAACGGCGGGCGAGTGTCATTCGCTGTTGATCGCGTCGGGTACGAATGCGCTCGTGCACCAGCTGCTCAGAGACGTCGATCGCTAACTGGGTACCGTGGCGACGTGCAATCACATCGAGCGCCATGTCCATCGCCGCTGCGCCCCCCGCGCATGAGAAGCGCCGCGATCCCAGTTCAAATAGCTCATCTGAGGTTTTCACCTCCGGGAAGCGCTCTTGAAACGAGGGTAGGCTTTCCCAATGCAAGGTGACACGTTCCCCTTTAAGCAAATCGGCAGCGGCCAGCAAAAAGCAGCCGGTATCGAGCCCGCCGAGCGCGCCCCCCGCCGCATCAAGACGGTGCAGCCAGCGCATTAAGGGGCGGCTTAGATAGGCTTCTGGGTCAAAACCGCTACACACGGCCAGCGAGGGCAGGTCATGCACCGCATCGATGGCTTTATCCGCCAGCAGTGACATGCCGTTAGACGCCTTCACCGGTTTGCCATCTTCACTGATCATTTGCCAATCAAATAGCGCTTCGCCACTGATTTGGTTGGCAATACGCAGCGGTTCGACGGCAGAGAAAAAGGCCATCATCGAGAAGCGGGGCAGTAAAAGAAAGCCGATGCATTCTGGCATCGGGCCGGTGTATTCAAGACGCATGACCGCAAGCTAAACGTGAAGAGTGATGAACTATGATGACTGGCCGCCGCTATGGGGGTCAAGTTAAGGGGGAGCGTCTTTGTCCCGATACTATCTTTATATGTCCTTTTAGCCACTTTTGAGCGTGTGGTTTGGTGCTTATTATTTCGTCACTAACGCAAAGCATAGTGACACTGGAGCGCAATCATGAAAATCACACAAATTCGTAATGCAACACAAATAATTGAATATGCAGGTAAAAAATTCCTCATTGACCCGATGTTAGCCCCGAAGGGGACGTACCCTGGCTTTGAAGGCACAGCCAATTCGCACCTATCGAACCCCACCGTTGAATTACCTTTACCGATTGAAAGTATTATTGATGTGGACGCGGTGTTATTAACTCATACGCACCCAGATCACTGGGATGAGGCTGCCGTGAACATAATCCCCAAAGATAAAACGATTTTTGTGCAACATGAGCGGGATGAGGCCATTCTACGCTCTCAAGGGTTTACCAATGTGCAGATCTTTTCTGAAGAGGTTGATTATCATGGTATTTCATTTATCCGCACGGTATGCCAACACGGCTCTGATGCTGCTTTTCAAAATGAACAAATGGCGGACATATTAGGTGAAGTGACGGGGGTTATCTTCTCGCACGCGACGGAGGAAAAGCTGTATTTGGTTGGTGATACGATCTGGATCCCAAGTGTTGAACAAACCATGATAAAACAACAGCCAGGTGTGGTTATTCTCAACACAGGTTGGGCACATGTCCTTGGTTTCGGCCCTATTATCATGGGTAAGGAAGATGTGCTCAAAACACATCAAGTGCTGCCTGAAGCTAAAATTGTCGCCACACATATGGGGGCTGTGAATCATGCGTTGGTAACAACGCAAGAAATGCGCGCTTATGCAAAAGCTAACATGATCCATGAGTGTGTGTTTGTGCCAGAAGATGGTGAGACAGTGACCCTTTAGGGTGGGTCAATAAAGCATCATAAGATGCTGTGCTGGTGAGCAACACAGAGTAGTGCGTCTTCATTACTCTGTGTTTTAACGATGGAAATGGCCTATGTATCCCACAGACAGTAACAAACTTCCCTCGGTGGCTATTGTCGTTTTTAATCACTTTAGCCCATTTCATATTTCCGTCCCGAGTATTGTGTTTGGGCCTAGCACGTTGAATGAGGCTTTTTTTGACCTCAAGTTAGTCGCAGGAGAACCTGGTCCCATTCTTTCCGATATTGGTATGGAAATTCATACTGAGCATCAGCTGGATGCGCTAGCGCACAGCGACATCATCGTCATTCCCTATTGGCGAACCATTGATGAACGCCCCAATGAAGCACTGCTTGCTGCGCTTCAACGTGCTCATGCCCGAGGCGCATTCGTTGTTGGCTTATGTCTTGGCAGCTATGTGCTTGCCTATGCGGACTTGCTGGTAGGAAGGCGAGCGTCGACACATTGGGAACTAGAACAAGACTTTAGCCAACGGTTTCCGTGTGTTTTGCTGGATACGAATGCCTTGTATGTTGAGGATAATCGCGTGATCACTTCAGCAGGTACGGCTGCCGGGATTGACTGTTGTCTCTATATTTTCCGCAAGTTCTACAGCAGTACCATTGCAAACCGAGTGGCAAGAAGAATGGTCGTGCCGCCATATCGTGATGGTGGACAAGCTCAGTTTATCGACCAACCCATACCGGTGACGTCATCCGACTCTCGTATCAATGCGTTAATGGAGAATATCAGACGTAACCTCAGTCAAAAGCACTCATTGGATGTGCTCGCTGAGTCTGTGATGATGACCCGCCGCACGTTTACCAGAAAATTTAGCCGGGCGACAGGAATGTCATTTGGAGAGTGGTTGACCACCGAGCGACTAAATGTCGCTCAAGATTTGCTTGAATCTACGGACTTATCTATCGAGCAGGTTGTCGAAAAAACAGGCTTTAGCTCGGTGCTTATGTTCAGAGAAAAGTTTAAAGCGCGCTATGAAGTGACGCCTAATCAGTGGAGAAAAGCGTTTTATCGTCAATCCAATAATCAGACCTAAGTGTCAGTTGGGTTGTTCTCTGCATCAAAAAGCCCGCACTTTTCAGCACGGGCTTTATTATTTCAGTCTGTTACGCGTAGTGGCTTACCAGCCTTTTACCACGGCGCCGTCAAAGATTTCCATCGCGGCGTTGTAAACCGCATCAGTTTGGTAGGCTTTAACAAAGGTTTTGACGTTTTCTGCGTCGACGTTGTCTTTGCGCGCCACAATCAGGTTCACATAAGGCGATTCTTTGTCTTCAACAAAGATACCGTCTTTGCTTGGCGTTAGGCCCACGCCTGCTGCAAAGGTGTTGTTGATGATAGCCAAGTCCACATCTTCCAATGAGCGAGGCAGTTGTGGGGTTTCTAGCTCGATGATTTCTACGTTTTTCGGGTTCTCAACGATATCCAGTTTAGTCGCGTTGATGCCTGCGCCTTCTTTGAGCTTGATGATCCCTTGCTGCTCAAGCAATACCAGTGAACGGCCTAGGTTCGATGGGTTGTTAGGCACCGCAATTTTACCGCCTTCTGGTAGATCTTCGACGCTATCTAGCTTGTAAGAATAAGCCGCAATCGGATACACAAAGGTGTTGCCGGCAATCGCAAATTCATAACCACGGTCTTTGATTTGTGCGTCCAAGTAAGGTTTGTGTTGGAAAGCATTCACGTCGACCGAGCCATCATCCAGTGCCGCGTTCGGTGACACGTAATCGGTAAAGGTCACCAGCTCTACCTCAAGACCGAGCTTTTTCGCTTCTTCCACCGCGTGTTCAGCCACTTGTGCTTCTTCGCCGGCCATCACGCCCACGGTGATGCTGTTGGTATCGGTCGCGGCTTGTTCTTTCTCGCCGCAGCCAGTCAGCACCAAGGTTGAGGCAAGGCCAAGAGTGGCAAGTAGTGTTTTGATCGTGGTTTTCATTGTCTGTCTCCCTGTTTGGAACATATTCGTCATTATTGTGTTTGATTTAGCGGTGATCGGCGCGTCGCACCAAGTAATCACCAAAAGATTGAATCGCTTGCACTAAGACTACCAGCATTACAACGGTGATCAGCATCACTGTGGTGTCAAAGCGCTGATAGCCATAGCGGATGCCCACATCCCCAAGGCCGCCGCCGCCGACCGCACCGGCCATGGCCGAGTAGCTCACCAAGGTAACCAGGGTAATGGTCGCGCCATTGATGATGCCGGGGAGCGCTTCAGGTATGAGCACTTTATAAATAATCTGGAACGGGTTCGCGCCCATCGCTTTGGCCGCTTCCTCTAGCCCAGCCGGTAACTCGAGTAACGCCCCTTCAACCAAGCGGGCAATAAATGGAATCGCGCCGACGGTAAGCGGCACAATCGCCGCTGCGGTACCAATCGAGGTACCAACCACCATGCGGGTAAACGGAATAATTGCCACCAGCAAGATAATAAAGGGGATAGAGCGACCAATGTTCACTATTGCGCCGAGCACCTGGTTAACTTGCGGCTGGCCCAGCAAACCACCGGGTTTGGTCACATGCAGTAACACGCCCAATGGGATGCCAATCACAAACCCCATGATCCCGGAGGCAAACACCATGTACAGGGTTTGGCCAGTGGCTTCGAGGAGCAAGTTGATAAGGGCGCTGTTTTCATTGACCCAGTGGGTGAGTTGATCAATTAACATAGCCAAGTACCTCCGTGTTGACATGGTGCTTGTTGAGGTAAGTGATGGCGTTTTCAACCGCCTCTTTTGGACCCATGATTTCCGCAAGGAGTAGGCCGAATTTCACGCCGCCGGCGTAGTCGATATCTGAGCTTAAAATGCTGATGTCGATATCAAACAGACGCGAGATCTGGCTGATTAATGGGTCATCGACCGTTGCGCCGGTAAACTCGAGGCGCACCAAGGGGTAACTGCCTTCGAAGTATTCTTGTTGTAAGCGCTGGGCAAAATCATGCGGCACTGACAAGTCGAGGGTTGAACGAATAAATTGTTTGGCCAAGTCGGATTTGGGATGCGCAAAAATCTCGCCCACCGGGCCGGACTCGACGAGCTCGCCATCGCCAATAATAGCGACGTCGTCACAGATACGTTTGACCACATCCATTTCGTGGGTGATCAGCAAAATGGTGAGGTTGAGCTTTTGGTTGATGGTTTGCAGCAGCGACAGAATGGATTGCGTAGTGGCTGGATCCAGTGCGCTGGTGGCTTCATCACAAAGCAGAACGTTGGGGCTTGGCGCCAATGCACGGGCAATGGCGACACGTTGTTTTTGTCCGCCACTGAGGCTGGCAGGATACACATCACGCTTATCGGCCAAGCCGACCAGATCGAGCAGTTCGCTCACGCGTGTTTCAATCTCATCGCGGCTCGAGCCACTTAGCTCAAGCGGCAGGGCGATATTGTCGAACACGGTGCGTGACGAGAGCAGATTAAAGTGTTGGAAAATCATCCCGATTTTACGGCGCGCTTGGGTCAACTGGCGGCTGGGTAGCGCAGTGAGGTTAGTGCCACCCACTTTGACTGAGCCGCTGGTTGGGCGCTCGAGCAGGTTAACCATCCGGATCAGGGTACTTTTCCCTGCACCGGAGGCACCGATCACACCAAATACTTTCCCCTTGGGAATAAATAAGTTGATGTCATTAAGGGCATGAATTCGGCGTTCCCCGAGTTCGAATACCTTGTTGAGGTTGGTTATCTCAATCATCACATGTCCTTGGCGAATAATTTGATCACAGCAGACTCACTCAGCGGCTTGTGCCACATTCTTGCTGTCGCTCTGGTTATTGATGCTATGAGTTAGTCAAAATTAAGTCAATGGATATTTTTACTTCTGGACGTCTAAATGGCAATAAGTCCAATCGCTTGGTTATAAACTCAACAGTAGGCTTGATCTCAAACGATAAAGGGCGTTTACTAGGAGCCCCTGTAGTGCTTTGTTCTGATTACGCTTTATGCCAACTGCTTTGATTGATACCACCATGCTTTCCTTGTTCATCCCGACCTTTTTTCTGGTGTCCGTGACACCTGGGATGTGTATGACCCTCTCGATGACGCTGGGAATGACCATCGGCGTTAAGCGTAGCCTGCATATGATGTGGGGTGAGTTAATTGGCGTGGGGCTAGTAGCGATTGCCTCGGTAATTGGGGTGGCGGCAATGATGCTTAACTATCCGTCTATCTTTCAGGTGTTCAAATACGTCGGTGGTGCTTATCTGGCGTTTCTTGGGGTACAAATGTGGCGATCTCGCGGGAAAATGGCCATTCCTGAGGATGATGACGCTAGCCCCAGTGAAGCATCAGCGTGGTCCTTGGCGACCCAAGGATTTGTCACCGCGATTGCTAATCCGAAAGGCTGGGCGTTTATGATCTCACTGTTGCCCCCGTTTATTAATCCTAAATTAGCGCTGCCCAGCCAGTTAAGTGTGCTGGTGTTGATTATTCTGCTGACTGAGTTTAGCTGCTTGATGTTGTATGCCAGTGGCGGTCGCACGTTGCGTCAGTTTCTGCAGCAAAGAGGCAACGTGCAACTGCTTAACCGTGTCGCTGGCACCTTGATGGTAGGCGTTGGCGTGTGGCTGGCGCTGGGGTAGGACGTGCTCAATCCGTGTTACGCCCGTGATGCTCAGCGACCAAAGCGGTAAAGAGCGCTTTGGCGGTGGGGAGGATCGCATCGGGAAAATCATAATCGGGGTTGTGCAGTTGCGGATGATGCTCGCCACTGCCAATGCCAAATAACGCGCCCGGCCAACGGGCGAGAAACTCGGCCACATCTTCTGACCAACGCATCGGTTCATTAAGCCAATGTACCTCAACCCCTAGCGATTGCGCGGCATTGGCGACATGCTGTGTATGGTGTGTGCTGTTCTCGGCCGCGATAAAGGGCTCATGCCAGCTAAAACTGACCGTCAACCCTGCCCGAGCCGCCAGCGTGTTCACTTTGTCTATCAAGTCGGCTTTCATGGCCTGAAAGCAGGCGTTGTCATCACTGCGCAAGGTAGCCATCACGGTCGCGTGGCCGGGGGCGACGCCGTAGGCTGGCTCTCCTAACTGGGCATGAACCAAGGTGACAAGGCTGTTGGCCTCAGGGTAGGCGTCGGGCAGTTGTGTCAGGGTATGCATCACGCCTGTCATCGCACTGGCAGGGCTAATCCCGCGTTCGGGGTAGGCGGCATGAGAGGTTTTTCCGTACAGCTCAATGGCGACTCCGGTCGAGGCACAGGCAAAGGTCCCTGGGCGTACCACGATTTGATGCTGATTAAAGCCGGGGAGATTGTGGAAGGCGTAGACGTTATCAATATGCGCGTTGGTAAGTGCGGGGGACTCGCACATACGCGCTGCGCCTTCTCCGGTTTCTTCTGCAGGCTGAAAGGCAAGCAGCACAGTACCACGAGCGGGCGGAGTGTGGCTAAGCTCGGCAGCGACGGCCAGCAACGCCGCGGTATGACCATCATGGCCACACGCATGCATCACGCCCGAATGCTGGGAGCAATAAGCCTGTGTTCCACGCTCTTCAATCGGGAGCGCATCAAAATCGGCGCGTAGCAAGGTGGTGGGCCCTGGCGCAGCGCCTTGAATGGTGACCAGGATCCCGTGGCCGCCGACATCAGTGGCTGGGTGAAAGCCAAATTGTCGCAACTGGGCAGCGATAGTACGTGCGGTGAGGGCTTCGTGGTTAGAAAGCTCAGGGGTTTGGTGCAGGGTATGCCGTAGCGTGACGGGATCGAACTCGTTAGCCATCTTCGACTCCAAAACCAGAATGGATACGCCATGCTAGATCGCGTTTGCATGTCACGTTGTGAACGCAAACGCAAAAAAGCCAGCAACAGGTGCTGGCTTTTGTTTTATCTCGACAGGGCGTGGTGAAAATTACACTTGGCCGTTGTCTTCCGCTTGTTTCGCTTGGATAGCTGTCAGGGCCACTGTGTAAACAATGTCATCGACCAGTGCGCCACGAGACAGGTCGTTCACCGGTTTGCGCATGCCTTGCAGCATTGGACCGATAGACACCAGCTCAGCAGAACGCTGTACCGCCTTGTAGGTGGTGTTACCTGTGTTCAAGTCTGGGAAAACGAACACGGTCGCTTTACCGGCAACCGGTGAATCCGGTGCTTTCGACTTAGCAACATTTTCCATGATTGCTGCGTCGTACTGCAGTGGGCCATCAATTACCAGATCAGGGCGCTTCTCTTTGGCAAGGCGGGTGGCTTCGCGAACTTTATCCACGTCAGCCCCTTTACCTGAGCTACCAGTCGAGTAAGAGATCATCGCTACGCGTGGCTCGATACCAAAGGCGCTGGCTGAATCGGCCGATTGAATGGCGATTTCTGCCAGTTGCTCAGCGTTTGGATCTGGGTTGATCGCACAGTCACCGTATACCAGCACTTGCTCAGGCAGCAGCATGAAGAAGACCGACGACACCAAAGAGGCGTTCGGGGCTGTCTTGATGATCTGCAGCGGTGGGCGAATGGTGTTGGCCGTCGTGTGCACGGCACCGGAGACCAGGCCGTCCACCTCGTTGGCTTCTAGCATCATGGTACCCAGCACCACGGTGTCTTCCAGGTGCTCTTGCGCAATCACTTCGGTGATGCCTTTGCTCTTACGCAGCTCAACCAAGCGGGCCACGTACTTGTCACGCGCTTTCACTGGGTCAATGATTTCTACGCCAGCGCCCAAGGTTACGCCTTGCTGATCGGCTACACGTTTAATTTCTTCTGGGTTACCCAAAAGCACACACTCAGCAATTTTACGCTCCGCACAGATAGCGGCCGCTTTAATGGTGCGTGGCTCGTCACCTTCTGGCAGCACAATGCGCTTGGCGGCTTTACGCGCAAACTCGGTGAGCTGGTAACGGAAAGCGGGTGGGCTGAGACGACGCTCGCGGTTAGAGCCAGAGCTTAGTGACTCAATCCAGTTGCCATCAATGTGGCTAGCCACATGGTCGTTCACAAACTCAACGCGCTCTTTGTCGTCAGCCGGGACTTCGAGGCTGAAGCTTTGCAGGTTGAGTGAGGTTTGCCAGGTGTTACCTGCGGTGGTGAACACTGGTAGGCCGGTTTCAAAGGCACGGTCACACAATGCTTTGAGCTGATCAGGGATCGAGTAACCACCGGTCAGCAGCAGCGCACCGATTTCCACGCCGTTCATTGCTGCCAAGCAGGCCGCGACAATCACGTCTGGACGGTCTGCCGAGGTCACTAGCAGTGAGCCAGGGCGGAAGTGCTCAACCATGTTAGGAATAGAGCGTGCGCAGAAGGTAATGCTCTTGATACGGCGCGAGTGAATTTCACCTTCATTGATGATGGTGGCATTCAAGTGCTTAGCCATATCGCTGGCACGGGTAGCAATCAGATCGATTTTCCATGGCACACAGCCCAGTACGCGGATTGGGCTCGTGTTGAAGATCTGCATCACTTCAACGTTAGTCGGACGCGCGCCGTCTGCATCGTCAAAGATCTCTGACAGATCGGGACGGGTGCGGCCAGCATCATCAACAGGGGCATTGAGCTTGTTGATGATCACGCCAGAGATGTTGCCGTTTTTGCTGCCACCAAAGTTGGTGCAAGCAAACTCGATACGCTCTTTTAGCTGCGCAGGGTTGTCGGTACCTGGTGTGGTCACAAAGACAATCTCTGCATCCAGCGTCTTGGCAATCTCGTAGTTGATTTGGTTGGCAAACGGATGGTTACGCGTGGTGACCAAGCCTTCAACCAGTGCCACTTCGGTGTTTTGGGTGGCGCGTGTAAAGCGTGCAAGTACTTCTTCTAGCAGCACGTCTTCTTGATCGGAACGCAGCAGATCTTCGGCCTGGTTCATTGACATCGACTCGGCGACTTTCATGTCACTGTTGGCGTGAATGATTTCTGTCGTCAGGTCAGTGACATCAGTGTCGCTACCGTGATGAGGCTGCGCAATGGGTTTAAAAAATGAGACGCGGACGCCTTTACGCTCCATCGCTCGCATCACGCCGAGGCTGACACTTGTCAGGCCGACGCCGGAGCCGATTGGGATTAGCATAATAGTACGGGACACGTTGACTTCCTCTTACTATCTGATTGGCGTGCCGGACAGGCCGGCACAAATATAAAAACGGCTGAGTGGAATCAGCCGTTGGGAATGGTCTTACAGGCCAGTTAGGCGCGCGGTGTCTTGCGCAATGACCAACTCTTCGTTGGTTGAAATCACCATCGCAGGCACGCGGCTTTCGTCTGTGGTGATCACGCCTTCACCGCCAAAGCGGGCTTTTAGGTTGCGTTCTTTGTCGACGTCAACACCCAGCAGAGATAGGCGCTCGAGTACCAATTCGCGGATTGGGCCTGAGTTCTCACCGATACCGCCGGTGAAGACAATCGCGTCTAGGCGACCATCGAGGGTCGCGGTGTAGCTGGCCACGTACTTAGCAAGACGGTGACAGAACACGTTCATCGCGCGAGTGGCTTCTTCTTTCTCGCCATAGTTGTCTTCGACAAAGCGGCAGTCAGAGGTCACTTCGGTCAAGCCTTGTAAGCCAGACTCTTTGGTTAGCATGGTGTTGATTTGCTCAACGCTGTAGCCCAGTGCATCGTGCAGGTGGAAGATAATCGCTGGATCTAGGTCACCAGAGCGGGTGCCCATTACCAGGCCTTCCAACGGGGTCATACCCATTGAAGTGTCGACGGATTTGCCGTTTTTAATCGCACAAACTGATGCGCCGTTACCGAGGTGGCAGTTAATGATGTTCACTTCATCAACAGGTTTGCCAAGCTGCTCAGCGGCGGCGTTAGCGATAAAGTAGTGCGAGGTACCATGCATGCCATAGCGACGGATGCCGTGCTCTTTATAAAGGTTATAAGGCAGTGCATACAAGTAGGCTTCTTCTGGCATGGTTTGATGGTATGCCGTATCGAATACAGCGACATTTTTCAGCGCTGGGAAGGCTTTTTTCGCCGCTTCGATACCTACGATGTGGGCTGGGTTGTGCAGCGGTGCAAAGCTGGCTGCATCGTGGATCCCTTTCAGTACATCGTCCGTAATTAATGCTGACTGAGTGAAGTGCTCGCCACCGTGAACAACGCGGTGGCCAATGGCACCTAGGTTCTCGGCAAGCTCAGGCTTAGAAGCCAGGATGGTATCAACAATGAAGTTAAGCGCTTCGTTGTGTGCGGCACCTTCGCCGAGTTGGGCTTCATGCTTACCGTCCATCTTCCACTTGATGCGGGCTTCTGGAAGGTGAAGGCATTCGGCTAGACCGGTAAGATGCTCATCGCCTGATTGAGCGTCGACAATGGCGAACTTCAAAGAGGAGCTTCCGCAATTGAGTACGAGAACCAGCTTGGACATGTATGACTACCTATGTTTCGTAAGACAGAGTGTATTGAACAAAAAGGATAGTGGACAAACAGAGACACTACCTTTTTAAAAAAAGAATTATCTCATGCGTTGTCGCGGGGAAAGAACCATCTTTATCCGTCCTGGATAAATGAACGCTCCGTCGAGTACAACCAGATTAGGTTGCGAGACAATCGAATCCGAGCAACAATGATAAAGTGCGCTAAGGATAGCGGGACTTGATACAGATAACAAAAATTTTTTGAGCAATACTGGTTAATTTTGAAAGTTTTTAAACAGTTTGTTTAATTTTTATTGTAAAAGTTGAGTGACAGCGCCTTGTGTCACACTGAGCGAGTCACACGAGTAAGTGAGGTAGGTATGACAACGAATAAGTCAATCTGGCGTTGCCTGCAAGATGGTCAGAAGTACATGCAGGAATGGCCAATGAGAAAGGAGTTGGCACCGGTATTCCCCGAGAACCGTGTGATTACCATGACTCGCTTTGCGATCAAAGTGATGCCAGCGGTGGCGGCGATTAGCGTGTTATTACAGATGTCGGCCAATAATGTACAAGGGCTGCCGCAGGCGGTGATTGTGGCCTTGTTTGCATTGAGCTTGCCGGTGCAAGGTTTGTGGTGGTTGGGTAAGCGTCGTGATACGCCTCTGCCGCCAGCGCTTGCGGGTTGGTATCGCGAGCTGCATCAAAAGATCACCAGTGAAGGACATGCGATGCAGCCGATCAAAAACCAGCCTCGATACAAAGAGCTTGCGCATGCGTTAAGCCGCGCGTTTAAAGTAGATCGCGCTGCGTTGGAGCGTTGGTTCTAACAGACACGCGGCGTCGTCGCTATCGACTAGCGAACAGATATAGAGAAGAAGCGACAACAAAAACGCCGACCGTTTGGTCGGCGTTTTTGTATGTGGGACAGTGTCTGTGGGAAAGCGTGAGCGCTTAGCTATTTGTGGCGCGCTTGCACTGGGCGGCACCTTGCCCTTTCATTTGGCTCACCGCTTGGCGCATTTCGTCCATCGACAGCCAGCGCTGTGGCATGGGTAGCACGTGTAAGCGCAAGTCGGGCGCGTCGTCGCTTAGCATGGCTTGGTCGCTTACCGCGGTGATCAATGCAATGCGCAGTTCAGGGTTACGGGCGTGAATTTGTGCCGCGGTTCCCAACCCTTCGGCGATGTGAAAGCGCCCGGCGATATGCACAATTTGGCTGTCAGGTTGAGCGGTATGGTGATCGACGATGCTTTCGGCCATGGTGGCATCCCACGCAAGCTGAGCCGCATACTGGGCGTCTGTTTGGCTGGCGCTGCCATGGTGCATATTGGCCTTAAACTTGCGCTTATACGGTGAATCTTGGGTATCTATGGTGTCGGCAAACCAGCTACGCTGTTGCTCGGACAGACTATCGAGATATGACAAGCCTTGCTGACCAATACAGCGCACCAGTCGCTTGGGGGCGTTGGCAGCAATCACCTCGATTTGGCGTTGCTTGGCCAGTTCAATCAAGGGCCGGTAACTGCCATCATAATTATCCCATGCATTGGCTTGTCGCTTTAATGTGTCTTCGCCGATCTCGCCAGCAAGATATTGGTCAAGCACGGGTTGTGTATCGCGACTGAATTGCTCCATCGACAGGGCGACTGGGTGTTCTGAGGCGAGCTGGCTGAGTAGCTCAGCTTGAAAGCGGTGCACGCCTGGATGGCCGTGCCATTCGCCAATGAGTACCACATCGGCATCCGCCACTTGGCGGGCCACTTGGGTCAGGCTCAATGATTCGCCCTCTGCGCGAGTGACTTGGTAGTCAAATAAAGTGGCAAGCGCATCGGTTTTTGCATGAAGCGTCGAACTGGTGAATACGATGCAGGCTGCGGCGAGCCAGGCGCTGATGATACGAACCGATACGCGACCTTGTTTCATGGGATGTCTCCTTGGCTATCATTGCTCGGCGGCGTGATGGCGATACACGCGCAGGGTGAAGTCGGCGTCGCACTCAAAGGCCTCGCTGTTCGCTAAGGTGTCACGCCATTCATCCGAGGCGCGCCAGGCAAAGGGCGTCATTTGCAGCAGAGTCAGGGCTTGCTCACCTGCCAATGTCATCGAGTAATGCAGTGAGTGCTCACTTTCAAGTTGGAAGCCTGGTAGGGCTTCAGGTGGCGTTTCGTGTAAACGCACCTCTTGATAGATACCGGCTTTTAGCTGAAATAGATGACGTGGACCTGGCGTAACCGTCACCACCACGCCGCCAGGCTTAATCGCGCGCGCTAACTCTTCACCGTTACAGGGCGCATAAATCCGTACCACACCATCCAAGCTGTTGTCGGCAAACGGCAGGCGTTGGGAAGAGGCAACCGAGAACTGACACTGTGGGTACCACTTGGCCGCATAACGCACCGCCACTTTGGCAATATCTAATCCGTGTACCGACCATTGTTGCTCTGCGGTTTGATCGGCAATCGCGTGGGTGTAGTACCCTTCACCACAGCCGACATCCAAGATGGTTTTGTGCTCGCCATCGAGCGCTTGGGTGAGAGCGTCAATCATCGCTTGGCGCATAGGCGCATAGTGGCCAGCGTTTAAAAACGCCCGACGCGCTTGGGTCATGGCCTTGTTGTCGCCCGGATCTTTAGAGCGCTTAAATTGCACGGGGAGCAAATTGAGGTAGCCTTCTTTGGCGCGGTCAAATTGGTGATTGTTCGCGCAATAGGCGCCACGTGAGGTGGCTTGCAGAGACTGTTGGCACAGTGGGCATCGATAAATCATGGTCGTTCGGTGTGTTAGCGTGAATGGGCTTAAGGGTACGGGCTTGCGATGGATTCGACAAGCGCGAGACGCGCAAATAAAAAGCCGCCTCGCGGGCGGCTGGGATTCGGGATGGTCGCGCTCTGCGGTTTAGGCGGCGAGGATTTGCTCAATCTCGGTTAAGCTTAAGTGGAATTGGCGCGGGCAATGACGCCATACATCCAGCATGCGACGGTATTTGTCCAACATGGGCATTTGGCTGTTAAAGCGATGCTCGCCCTGATCGAATTGCGGATAGAGTCCCTCCGTATCGACAAGAAAGCGGACATAATGCACTAACGCACCTTCGGTGGCGGCGTCGAAGCCCCAGAATTGAACGCGGCGCGGTGATAAGGCGGCTTGGTTGGCGTCGTCCAAGAGGTTGTATGAGGCCTGCATGGCATGGTGCATTTCCATGATATCAATGATCTCACGACACTGGGTTTCGCATAGCGCCTCGAACTGGCTGATCACTTCTGCCATTTGCAAGCTGTAACCGCGCTCAATAATGGTTTGTAAGCGGCGATACTTTTCGCTATTAGAGGGATCGAGGTGGCACATTAATTGGTATTGATTAGATAAAATTAGACGTTGTGCAGGGGTCATATCCATCGCGGTTGGCCTCTTAACTCTCAAAGGTACAATAGTCATTCATCAATTGATGAGGGAATAAATAGAGACTACCAGCTCTATGAGGGGGAAATCTTGATCTGGGCTATGTCCGTAGCACGTTTATCACCCGCTAGTTGTTGTGTCAGTCAAAGGTAGAAAAGGTCAGTGACTAGGGATTGAATATGTTTGAGTTCGCCGAAGTGAGCGGTTGGCAATGGAGTGGCTGGTTATTGTGGGCAGCGGTGCTGTATCGAACCTATCCGCCGGAATTTTTTTCTAAGCTGCGTCAAGAAACCGGTTACCAGCATTTGGCGTTTTCCTCGGCGGTGGTGTTGTTTGCTTTATGGGCGCTTCAAGCAGGGATCAAAGCGGGGCTAGATATCCACTTTTTAGGCGTGACCACGCTCGCCTTGTGCCATGGTTGGCGTATCGCTATTTGGATTGCCACTGTGCCTCTAACACTGATGGCGGTGTTTGGTTTTGTCCCTGTCGCGGACTTGGGGATGACCGCGCTCACCACGGCGGTGCTGCCAATCACTTTTAGTTATGCGATTTTCGCGCTCAGTTACCATTATTTAACCCGCCACCTGTTTATTTATATTTTTATCGCCGCTTTTATCGGCGCGGCGCTGACCATGGTATTCCAGCTGTCCGTGACATCGTTGTGGTACGGGCTGGCAGAGCGACATAGCTGGCAAGACATTGTCCATAACTATCTGCAAATTGCACTCCTGATGTGGTTCCCTGAGGCGTTATTAAATGGCATGGCGGTGACAGTGATGGCGGTATATCGGCCTCATTGGCTACGCACCTTTTATGACCGTGAGTATTTATCACCTGAGCGTTAGGCCGTGTGTCAATGCGGCGATGACGGCAACATCTCGATGAAAAATGCCGCCAGTATTGACCGGCGGCGTGATCGATAACGGCTATCTCTGTGTTAGGTGGTGACTAAGTGTTAGGCGGTGACTAAGCCTTCTTTCGCATCGGCGGGAAGGATATCCATTGCATTACCGTAAAGTGGCGCGAGTGCTCGAATCACATCGGCGCGCGTGATCACCCCCACCAAGCGCTCGTCTTTCATCACCGGATAAATATAGGGACGAGACAGTGTTTGCGTTTTGGCGCGCTCTAATGCCGATTGGTTGGTAAAGCGGGTGGCAATGCCCGCATCACTGACCGGATAGAGCACTTGGTTATCAATGCTCATGTACTGCGCCAGCTCAATCACCGATTGGTCTGCCTCAACGGTTTGTACCTCGGTGCGCATCAGATCTTCAACTTTGGCATCCATGTCGGGTTGATAGTCATTCCACCATAGATCCACTAAGACATCTTGCACCGAGAAAAAGCCAACCAGTTGATTTTGGCTGTCTACCACAGGGGCGCCTTGAAGCTTGGTGCGGTTGAGCTGCTCTAGGGCGTCCGCCACAAATTGCTGGGCTTTTAAAGCACACTGAGCCGATTGCATGTTGTTTTCAATAGTTAAGGTTTCTTGGGTCATAATAGGTCTCTCAGAATAAGGCGCAGACGGGAGCGTCAATGCAGAAATGTGCGCGGTTTTGTGTTCTCTTTCTGGGTTGATAATCAGCCAATAGCCCATACCAACCAGGCCAGCGCCACCGACGATATTGCCAAGGGTGACGGGGATTAAATTGGCACTGATAAACTGGATGAGATTGACGTCATTAAAGGCCGCGGGGGAACTGCCCACCGCTTGCCAAAAGCTGTCTGGTGCGAAGGTGGCGATGCTCATGCCCAAAGGCACCATGAACATATTGGCCACGCTATGCTCAAAACCGGTGCTGACAAACATGGCAACAGGTAAGATCACCATCACGGCTTTGGTCAGCGGGTTTTGCGAGGTGAATGTCATCCAAATCGCCAGACAAACGAGCAAGTTACAAAGCACACCGAGGGAGAACGCTTGCAGCCAGCTGTGATGCAGCTTGTGCTGCGCGACATGAAGAGCGTTGAGCCCCCACTGTCCATCATCAAGCTGATATAAACCCGCCGCCATCACGATCAGCACCAACAATAGCGCGCCGCATAAGTTGCCGATATACACCCTTGCCCAGGTATAAAGCAGGCTACGTGTACTAATTTTGCCGTTGGCGCGAGCAAGCATGGACAGCACCGTGCTGGTAAATAGCTCGGCCCCGCCGAGTACCACGAGAATTAATCCCATGCTAAAGGCCAGTCCGCCCATCAGCCGAGTGAGCCCCCAGCCGGCCGTGCTCCCCGTGGTCACCGTGAGGTAAAACACGAATGCCAACCCGATAAATAGGCCTGCCATCATCGCCAGCCCGACGGCCATACGGGTCGATTTGCGCGATTTGCTCTCTGCGTATTGTTCGGCTTGCACCAGCAGCGCAGCGGGGCCGTCAGTGTGGATAGGGGTTACCATCGGCTGCCTCCTCTTTTGGCAATGTGTGCCCGACCTTGAAGACAAAAAAACATACTGGTTGTACTCCTTTTTAGACTGAATGTGAATAAATCCAGCCTATGCGTGTGGTTATCAGGAGTAAAATTGATATTTCTTAGGGTAATAATCACAAAAATTGATAGTCTAATGTCATCAAAGTCAGACAGTAAGGATCCTAGATGCGCTACTCACTCAAGCAGCTCGCTGTGTTTGAAGCGATTGCCGCGATGGGCAGTGTGAGCCGTGCTGCCGACCATTTAGCGTTAACTCAGTCGGCGACCAGCATGGCGCTTTCACAGCTTGAAAAGCTACTCGGTAGGCCGCTCTTTGAGCGCCAAGGTAAGCAAATGCAGCTCACCTATTGGGGAGCATGGTTGCGACCCAAAGCACGACAACTGTTGTTTGACGCGCAACAAATTGAAGCAGGGTTTGATGGGCAGCACATTATTAGTGGTGATATTGCCTTAATTGCCAGTCAGACCGCAGCAGAACACCTAATTCCAGACCTTATCAGTATTATTGATAGTGATTTTCCCGAGCTGAGAATCGACTTTACGGTGAAAAATACCCAGAAGGTGATTGATAGTGTGCGTCGGTATCAGCACGACTTGGGGATCATTGAAGGGCGTTGTGACGACAGCCGGTTGAAGCAACAGGTGTGGTGCCATGACCATTTGGTGGTGGTGGCAGCCAAGCATCACCCTTACGCGCAGCGCGATCAAGTAAGTTTGGCGCAACTTGAGCAAGCCCAGTGGGTATTGCGAGAGCCGGGAGCGGGGACGCGACACAGTTTTGATAGTGCCATTCATGGCGTTATCGAAGATCTTGATGTGCGTCGTGAGTATGAGCAGGTGCCAGTATTGCGCACCTTGGTGGCTAACTCCAACTACCTCAGTTGCTTGCCGTATCTTGATGTCGAGAAGTGGATAGAACGCGAAGAGCTGGTGGCGCTGAATGTGCCGGAGCTAAATATGCGCCGCACATTGTCGTTTATCTGGCGAGCAGACGCGGCGGATAACCCGTTGCGTGACTGTATTATTCGAGAAGCCATTCGAATGACGAAGGCGCGGCGACGCGAGATGTAAGGCGAAAAAAGCCGGCTGCATGGCCGGCTTTATGGGGTTAACGCTTAGTAGGTGACACTGTGACCGTAACTGGCAATAATCGCTTTGACGCTATCCATCACTTCTTTTGATGGGGGCGAGACGTCTTGCAGTTCGTACTCATGACCCAGCGCTTCCCATTTGTGCGCGCCGAGTTGGTGGTAGGGAAGTAACTCAACTTTTTCGATGTTATCCATGTCTTGAATAAATTGGCCAAGACGATGGGCAGAGTCGTCATCATCGGTGTAGCCGGGGACAACCACGTAACGAATCCAGGTTTTTTGCCCAATTTTGTGCAGGTACTTAGCAAAGTCGAGCGTTCGCCGGTTTGATACGCCCACTAAGTCTTCGTGGACTTCATCGTTGAGTTGCTTCAAATCCAGCATCACTAAATCGGTGGCATCAAGGACTTCATCAATCACCGGGGTATGTTTGCGAATATAGCCGTTGGTATCTAAACAGGTGTGGATCCCTTCTGCGTTAGCGGCTTGGAAAAAGTCACGCACAAACTCAGGTTGCAACATGGCCTCACCGCCAGATGCTGTCACCCCGCCACCCGAGGCGGTAATAAAATGGCGATAAGCACGCACATCTTTCATTATTTCATCCACGGTGACTTCTTTGCCGCCGTGCGTGTCCCACGTATCACGGTTATGGCAGTATTTGCACCGCATCAAGCAGCCTTGCATAAAGACAATAAAGCGGATGCCAGGGCCATCTACGGTGCCACAGGACTCAAACGAATGGATGCGACCAATTGTCGACATAGCTGTCTCCAGACTGCGAATGGCTATACCGTCATTTTATTACAAACCCAGTGTGAAGATAAGGGAATTCCTGGCTTTTTCGCACTTCTCACCTTCGTATTTCTTCTATGTTGCATCCCTGTCGTAGCTTGATCACAGTTCCAGTTTTTCGTCGCCTAGCGAATGAGACGTTAACCAGATAAATTCCATGCAGATTTTGTGACTTTTCGTTTTTTTGTCCAAACTTACGTGCGACACGTCGCCAAAGCGATACATGCTTATGCCAGGTTGCATGCAAGCAAGGAGATGCTTGGTGTCAGGCTAGGATCAAAGCAAATGCTAGGACTTATAATGAGAAAAATCAGTGATCTGAGAGTGAAAAATAAGCTTGTTGCACTAATGCTGGTTGCCGTTGTGTTGCTGGCAGGGATCAGCGCGTACACCATCAACAAAGAGCGGGAGCAGTCTTATGCTGAACGGACGGCTTCCTTGCGTGCCAATATTGAGGTGGCGCAAAGTGTGGTGGCCTATTATCGCCAGCAGGCACCACAAATTGGCGAAGAAGAAGCAAAGGCACAAGCGATCGCGCAGCTTAATAAACTGCGTTACGACGGGAATAATTACTTTTGGGTACTCAAGCCCGACCTCACCATTGTGAATCACCCGATCAAGCCCAAGCTAAACGGCACCAGTGCGGATGGGCTGACCGATGGTGACGGCAAGCACCACTGGCGAGAGATGGTACAAGTCAGTCAAGGCGCGCAGGGCGGCGTGCTCGATTACACCTGGCGTTCACCTGAGGGCGAGATGAAGCCGAAAATTTCCTATGTGAAACGCGTTGATGGCTGGAATTGGATTATTGGCTCAGGCGTGCATGTCAGTGATATTGAGGAGCGGGTGATACAATCTGCGTGGCAAATCGGTGGTTTAACCCTGTTATCTGGCGCTATCTTGCTGGTAGCCGGTGGGTTTGTCAGCCGCGATATCGTGGTGCCCTTGGATGAGCTGGTGGAAAAATTCGATCGCATTGCTGGTGGCGATCTTCGGGTCGAGTGTGGTTATACCCGTCATGACGAAATTGGCAAACTCGCTCGGCGAATGGATACCGCGATGAGCAGTGTCCGCGAGGCGCTGCGTGTTGCGCATGATGAAGCCAAGCAATCATCGACCATGGCCTCCTCCATAGCGTCAGCCAGTGAGGAAAGTGCGCAAAGCATTCAATCGCAGCGCGCACAACTTGAGCAGCTCGCCACGGCGATGAACGAAATGACGGCTACCGTGGCCGATGTTGCCGATCACGCTGAGCAAACTGCGCAAGCAACCAACGATATTTCGTCGATGGCGGAAGATAGCAACCATAAGCTAGATAGCACGGTGGCCAGTATCCGCAACGTTGCTGAGCGTATTGCCGCAGCGGATAAATTGGTGAATCAAGTGAAGCAAGGGGTGATGGAGATCAGTGATGTGGCGACGGTGATCCAAGGCATCTCTGAGCAAACTAACCTGCTGGCACTCAATGCGGCGATTGAAGCGGCGCGAGCGGGTGAGCAAGGCCGTGGCTTTGCGGTGGTGGCCGATGAAGTGCGCTCGCTCGCTCAAGGCACGCAAAAATCGACCACTCAAATTCAAGGCACGATTGAATCGCTCACCAACAATGCGATTGAGGCCGCTGAGGCAATGACATCAAGTCATCAATCGAGTGAAGACAGTGTCAATACGGCGCTAGAAACCCAAGCGCAGTTGAAGGAAATGGTGAGTGCCTTACATGGCTCGAATGACCGCGTGGTACAAATCGCCGCGGCGGCAGAAGAGCAGGGGACGGTGTCGGAAGAGATGAACCAAAATGTGAGTAATATTCACAACTCGGCCAACGAAGTGAGCGGTGCGGCGTCGCACCTTGCCGAGCAAAGCCAGCTGCTTGCCGATTCAGCACGTGAGTTGGACAGTAAGTTGGACCGCTTTGAAGTGGGGTAATGGCTGATTGCGCCTAGCTGGCAGGTTAAACAACTGTTCGTTGGGCGTCGGCTTTTTGGCGTTGCCCCCGGACAAAGCAAGACATAGCGCTGAAAAACGACAGACAAACAAAAACCGCCAGCATTGCCGGCGGTTTTTTCTTTAGGCGTTAACCCTTATTTATCTCTTACAGTGAAGAGGTAAAGGTACGGGTAATCACGTCTTGTTGCTGCTCTTTGGTCAGCGAGTTAAAACGTACCGCGTAACCAGAAACACGGATGGTCAGCTGAGGATAGTTCTCAGGGTGCTCCATCGCGTCCAGCAGCATTTCACGGTTCATCACGTTGACGTTCAAGTGCTGGCCACCTTCTTGACCGCTTTCGTGGTGGAAGTAACCATCCATCAAGCCTGCCAAGTTAGCGCGTTGTGCGTTCTCATCTTTACCCAGTGCATTTGGCACGATAGAGAAGGTATAAGAAATACCGTCTTTGGCGTGAGCAAATGGCAGTTTACCGACAGATGTCAGTGACGCAACCGCGCCTTTTTCATCACGGCCGTGCATAGGGTTAGCACCTGGGCCAAATGGCATGCCGGCTTTACGACCGTCAGGCGTGTTACCCGTTTTCTTACCGTATACCACGTTTGAAGTGATAGTCAGGATAGACTGGGTAGGCACCGCGTCACGGTAGGTCTTCAGTGAACGGATTTTGTTCATGAAGCGCTCAACCAGGTCACAAGCGATTTGGTCAACACGCTCGTCGTTGTTACCAAATGCTGGGTATTCGCCTTCGATATCAAAGTCGATAGCAATACCGTCTTCGTCACGAACAGGCTTCACTTTGGCGTATTTAATCGCGGCTAATGAGTCAGCTGCTACCGAGAGGCCCGCGATACCACATGCCATGGTGCGATACACATCACGGTCGTGGAAAGCCATCAGCGCCGCTTCATAGCTGTACTTGTCGTGCATGAAGTGAATGCTGTTTAGGGCAGTCACATACTGTTTAGCCAGCCAATCCATCAGGTGATCCATGCGGTCCATGACTTTGTCATAGTCCAACACTTCGTCAGTCATTGGCGCGTGTTCAGGCGCAACTTGGATTTTCAGCTTCTCGTCAATACCACCGTTGATGGTATAGAGCAGCGTTTTCGCCAAGTTGGCACGGGCACCAAAGAATTGCATCTGCTTACCAACAATCATTGGCGAGACGCAGCACGCAATCGCATAGTCGTCATTGTCAAAGTCAGTGCGCATCAGATCGTCGTTCTCGTACTGGATAGACGAGGTGTCGATAGACACTTTGGCACAGAACTTTTTGAAGCCTTCTGGTAGCTGCTCAGACCAAAGCACGGTGATGTTTGGCTCTGGGCTTGGCCCCATGGTGTATAGGCTGTTAAGGAAACGGAAGCTGGTACGTGAAACCAGTGGACGACCGTCAACACCCATACCGGCAACAGATTCTGTTGCCCAAATTGGATCACCAGAGAAGAGATCATCATACTCAGGCGTACGCAGGAAGCGCACCATGCGCAGCTTCATCACGAAGTGGTCGATCAGCTCTTGCGCTTGCTCTTCAGTCAGTTTACCCGCCGCGATATCGCGCTCTACATAGATATCGAGGAAGGTAGAGGTACGGCCAAGCGACATGGCGGCACCGTTTTGGGTTTTCACTGCACCCAAGTAACCGAAGTATGTCCACTGAATGGCTTCTTGCGCGGTTTCGGCTGGGCGAGAAATGTCACAGCCGTATTTTGCGGCCATTTCTTTCAATTGACCCAGTGCGCGATGCTGCTCTGCAATTTCTTCACGCAGCTGCATGGTCATCTGCAGATCTTCGCCGTTTTCGAATTTCTCTTGCAGGGAGTCGAATTGGGCTTTCTTGTCTTTCATCAAGAAGTCGATACCGTATAGCGCAACACGACGGTAGTCACCGATGATACGGCCACGGCCATACGCATCAGGCAAACCGGTCAAGACGCCAGATTTACGGCACTTCATGATTTCTGGGGTATAAATATCGAAAACGCCTTGGTTATGGGTTTTACGATATTCAGTGAAGATTTTCTTCACTTGTGGGTCGAGTTCGCGGCCATAGGCGTCGCATGACCCTTGAACCATGCGGATACCACCATACGGGAGCATCGCGCGTTTTAGCGGCGCGTCAGTCTGTAGACCGACAATCTGTTCCAGATCTTTCTCGATGTAGCCGGCGTCGTGAGACGTCAGGGTAGAAACCACAGACGTATCAAAATCAACCGGTGCATGCGTCGCGTTCTCTTGCTTGATGCCTTCCATCACGCGCGCCCACAGTTTGCGAGTGGCGTCAGTTGGCTCAGAAACTAGGAATGATTCGTCGCCCTCGTAAGGGGTATAGTTTTTCTGGATGAAGTCACGAACATCAACTTCTTTGCTCCAGTTACCTTCAACAAATCCTTCCCATGCATTGGAAACGTGCTCAGACATGTTGCACCTACCTGTACTCTTTTCAAAAAGATATGTATTGGGACCAGGTTCAGTCATCGTATTTGTCAGTATGGCTGACGCCTGCGACCCATCGATTTATCCGGATACCCCGCCCGAAAGCGGGGCAATGTTATTACAACAAAGATGGAATGCCGGGAATCATTCCGACTGCCAACATGGCAGCAATACAAATGATCACTGTGGCGGTTGGAATCACCAGACGGTCAACGGTAGAAAGCGTTGTAGGACGCTCTTTATCACCGATAAGGCCGTTGTTGTCCAAGAGCATAGTGACTGCCCAACCAAAGACTGGGTTAACAGCCATGGAGGCGAAAATACAAATACCCGCTGCTTGGCTTGACTTGGCGTCTTTCACCATCTGCATGCCTGCTTCAAGCAAGGGCAAGAAAACACCTGACAGTAGCGCGATGGTCATCACGGGTGGCCAAGTGGCGACATCCATTGGATAGCCAATCAAGGCAACGGCAATACATAACAGGCCCAATACAATGGCACCGCCAGGGATGGGTCGACGCGCAATCGCCGCTGGAATCATGTAGGTTCCCCACGATGAGGTGATGTTACCGCCACCCACTGAGGCCCCGACCATTTGACGAATAGAACAACCTGTCATGGTGTCATCCACGTCCATCAATACTTTTTCGGCTTTCTTCGGATAATTTAGTTCCTGGAATATACGGTGACCAAGAAAGTCCGGTGACCACATCGCTACCGCGAGCAATGCAAATGGCAAGGATGCGAGGAAGTGCGACAGGTTAGGAAGTCCTAGCTGCCAGCCTTGCTCGGTTGAGCCCCACCAGTAAACCGGATTGAGGTTAGGCACACCTGGTTGAGTAACGAACTCCAGTGAAGAGCCAGCACCCAGCGCGGTAGCAATCAGTCCGCCGGTGACCGCACACACGGGAATCGCGAGCCAGCGTTTACCGATGCGCGCTAAGAAGGCATAGATCACAATCGATACGGCGAGAATTAAAATGGAGATATAGCCCATATCAATCGCCGCGCCCCATGCGAGCAGACTCTCAATCTGGCCTTTTGCACCACCAAAGCCAAGGAAGATCAGCAAGCCACCGGCGACCCCTTGACTGGTCAAATTAACTAATTTGGAGCCACCTTTGAGGTAACTGAGTATCAGGCCAAAGGCACCAATCAGAATCCCCAATGCCAATGGGTGAGCACCTGCTAACGCGATGGTCCCGACCAGCGGAATCATTGGCCCATGGTTGCCGGCCAAGTTGGCGCGTGGGTTTATAAACCCGCACAACAGGACACAGAACAGAAGCGCTGGGATAAGCATTTCTACCCGCGCCACTTCAACGGCAAACGCTTTACCCAAGGTGATGTGATCCCAAGCGGCGGTTAAACCATCCGCCCAAGACATCATCACAGCAGAGTACATGGCGATAATGCCGATGGTACCCGCGAGCGCTGGGACAAGGTCTTCGATTTCAAAACGGAAGTCACGGCCAGGCAAGTTTAAGCCCCAACGGCGCGGACGCATAATTTGTAGTTCGTGATTCAGGTAGTCAGCGCGGGAGGCAAATGAAGAAGCCGGCTTGTGCTTCTTTTGATATTCGCTCTTTTCTTCGTGACTCACACTGCGGTCTTGAGCATGTGTTGCCATAATTTCCTCGTCGTACAGAAAGCAAACGCTTTCGAAACAGTGGCTTAGCCAGTCTTTATGTGTTGTTAACGCTGGCCTTGTGGCCGTGTTCTGTTTCGTTATCAGCATGCTAACAACAGGGGGGGCGCAGAATGTTGACTTAGATCATTACCGTGTAATTTTTTTACGTGCTACGCCCACTTGTGCCGAGGTTTTTGACCCTGTGTTCCTCTGGTCTCGCCGATAAACCAGCATTTATGTAATTTAATTACCAATCTAAGCGGCGAATATGTGCTACAAAACAGTAAGATAAACTCGCCTGATGTAAAGCGGACGTGGTGGCATCCTGAATCTGTGTCAATAAATAAAGACAGCCACCGCTTGCTCGCTGTAGTGAATAAAAAAGATAGGTTATAGTCGATATATTGTCCTCTAAAAATGGATCCTTATGGTGCGCCGATTGTTCCGCCTGTTTGTTTGTTCTCCCATGCTGATGCCAAAGTGGCGTTGTTTGAGCTTGGGTGTCTTGCTGTTTTGTCCTTTAATGGTTGTCAAGGCCGCGGGGGTAGAAACAGTGAGCGCAGCGATTCAAAACGGCGACTATCAATATGCGCTCACCGAGGTCGATACATTGCTGACTCCATCGGATCAGCAGGCGCTGGCACCCTCCGAGCGTGCGGAGCTGCAACGTTTGCAGGCTATCGCCCACCTTTACCTTGGTCAGCGCGCCGAAGCCTACCGAGCCTATCGTCTTGCATTGGCATTGAACGCGCTCAGCAAAGAGAGCGAGGCGGATGCGTTAACTGCCGTGATTAGCTTGGCGTTTCGAGTCGAGCAATATGAAGAAGTATTGAACTATGCCCGCCAGCTCCGCGATAAGCACACACTGCAGCCGACCTCTGCTCGCTTCGCGATGCAGGCTGCTTATGCCCTGTCTCGTTTCGACGTGGCGATTGAGTATGCGCGCCAGCTGAAAAAGCTCGGCGCGGAGGATGCATTTATCCTGCAAACCAAAGGGCTCAGTGAAGTGGCGCTATCACGCTTTAAGGCGGCGGCAGCGACATTCGATAAGTTGGTCAATCAACCCGATGTGGCCCCTCGTTGGTTAGAGCAGGCCGCACGCGCCCACGCTAAAGCGGGCTCGCACCAAGCGGCACGCCAGTATTTAGCGCGTGCCAATGCTGACATTGCCCTTTACCGGACTCTCTCCACCGGCCAAATGGAGCTGGGGGCCTCACAGCAGGCATTGCTATATTGGCAACAGGGATTACAGCAATTGACCCGGCTACCCACGCGTGATGAGCAGTTATTTCTGGTGCAGTGTTTGATTAAAACAGACCAGCGCGTGGCGGCGTTAAACCGGATCAGTGAAGTGAATTTGAGCGAGCCAGACAAGCAAACGCTCAAACTACAGGTTATGTTAGCGTATCAGCTTAATCATTGGCAGGAAGTGATTGATACCGCGCAAGTGGCGCTCTCTTATGGCCTGAAAGATGATCGTATGCTGTGGCAGTGGTTATCCATCAGTGCGATTAAAGCTGGGGACTATGCACTAGCAGACTATGCGCTAGAACAGTGGGAGGCGCGTGATCCTACCGGCCTTGCCGAGCGCTGGCGTGACACCTTAGAGCTACTTAAAGCGAAGCGAGCGAAACGTCGCGACGCGCGGCTGTCATAAGGTGAGAGGCTGCCTACTTTAAAAGCGCCACTGTCTTTTTTAGTAGGCGTTTAACTATGGTGTTCACAGTTTTGTTACGCACCGCTGATCGCATTGAAATGAAATAAATTGCACGTCTATCCCCTCCAACGCTAATTTTTGTCAGCTTTCACGATAAAAATAACCAGCTTTCTTCAAGTTAACTTCTATACTTACCTCGGTTAAAGCCGGTTTAGTACGGCTAATGGCTGACAAAGCAATTGTTGGTTTTTTCAGCAGTAAATTTTACGATTGACTTTTTATGCAGTAATAGTGACTATAATGAATGCACTTTAAAGGTTAACAAAATGTTGCTCATTGCGTTGAGGGGTGATATTTTCAATCCATACTCAGTGCATTTGGTGCGCTTTAACCACAAACACAACAGATTTCACGGATGACAGGAGTTAGCGCATGACGGATGCTGTGGCGCTACAGGTAAAATCACTTAAAAAAAGCTTTGGGCAGCATCAAGTGCTCAAAGGTATTTCCCTCGACGCCCACCGGGGCGACGTGATTTCCATTATCGGCTCTTCCGGTTCCGGCAAGAGCACCTTTCTTCGCTGTATCAATCTGCTGGAAACCCCCACGGGCGGTGAAATTTGGGTCAACGGTGAGTTGATCAAAATGAAAAACAATCGTGCCGGTGAGCCCATCCCCGTCAGTGACAAGCAAGTGCAACGCATTCGTTCGCGGCTGGCGATGGTGTTTCAAGGGTTCAATCTTTGGTCGCATATGACGGTGCTGCAAAATGTTATCGAAGCGCCCGTGCATGTGCTAGGTGTGCCTAAGGCACAAGCGATTGAAGAAGCAGAAGCGTTATTGCACCGCGTAGGGCTTTATGAGCGCCGCGATTACTACCCAGGTCATTTATCTGGTGGTCAGCAACAACGTGCAGCGATTGCGCGCGCACTCGCGGTAGAGCCAGAAGTCTTGCTGTTTGATGAGCCAACCTCCGCGCTGGATCCTGAATTAGTAGGAGAAGTGTTGGGTGTGATGCGCTCACTGGCTGAGGAAGGACGCACCATGCTGGTGGTTACCCATGAAATGAGCTTCGCGCGCGATGTCTCTAACCATGTGATGTTCTTGCACCAAGGGTTAGTAGAAGAGCAAGGCAACCCGAAAGAGTTGTTTGATTCGCCAGAATCAGAGCGTTTGCAGCAGTTTATCTCATCGATTTACTAATCTATTTATTAAAAATATCAATAGCATAACCATGCAATAGGGCAATGCCCTGACAACATCGTAAAAACGACAGGAGACAGGAAGATGAAAAAATGGCTAGTTGCCGCCGCTGTAATGGCCGCGGTTGGGTCAACCTCCGTAGCAGCCAAGGATTGGAAGGTCGTACGTTTCGGTATCGAAGGGGCCTATCCTCCATTTAGCTGGACCACCAACGAAGGCGAGCTGAAAGGCTTTGATGTGGATATGGCCAATGCGCTCTGCGAAGAGATGCAGGCAAAGTGTAAGATTGTGGCACAGGATTGGGATGGCATTATTCCATCACTGCTGGCACGTAAATACGATGCCATTATCGCCGCGATGTCCATTACCGAAGAGCGGAAGCGAAAAGTTGACTTCACCAACAAATACGCGCTGATCCCTAATAAATTTGTGGCTGAAAAAGGCACGGATCTGACCTTTACCAAAGAGGGCTTAGAGGGCGTTAAAATTGGTGTACAACGTGCGACCACGCACGACAAATACCTGACTGATAACTATGGTGACTCGGTGGATATCGTGCGTTATGGCACCTTTGATGAAGCCTACCTGGATCTAAAAGCAGGCCGTATTGAGTCAATCCTTGGCGATGCGTCGGCACTCCAGCAAGGGCTGCTCGACAAAGACGGGGGTGACGAGTTTGCGTTCATCGGCCCGTCACTGACAGACCCTGAGTGGTTTGGTGAAGGCTTTGGGATTGCGACACGTAAGCAAGACAAAGAACTGACCAAGAAGCTCAACCAAGCGATCGATTCGTTGCGTGAAAAAGGCGTGTATGACGAGATTGCTGCCAAGTACTTTGACTACGACGTTTACGGCGAGTAATAGGCAGGCRGGCAGCATGAAAGTGCTGCCCGATTCATATGATTGATTTGAAAGGTTACGAGTGGTCCCTGCTTGAAGGCGCATGGGTGACCCTTCAGGTTGCGCTGCTCTCGTTAGGTCTTGCCATGCTACTGGGTATGCTGGGCGCACTGGCGAAACTCTCCAAATTTGGCTGGCTGCGTGGGATAGCGACGGTCTATACCACGGTCATACGCGGGATCCCTGATCTGGTGCTGATGATGCTGATTTTTTACGGCGGTCAAATGCTGCTGAACAACAGCTTGTATGGCATCAATGAGTGGCTTAACGAATACATGGCCGGTCAAAACCCCAATCACGACTGGACATCTTATTTACCTGACTATATTGATGTGAGTCCATTTATTGCCGGGATCCTAACCATCGGGTTTATCTTTGGTGCTTACATGGCGGAAACCTTCCGTGGCGCTATCATGGCGGTGGACGCTGGGGAAATGGAAGCCGCACGTGCTTATGGCATGAGCAGCAGTTTGGCATTCCGCCGTATTTTGCTGCCGCAGATGATCCGACATGCGCTGCCAGGCTTTGGTAACAACTGGCTGGTGCTGCTCAAAACCACTGCGCTGGTGTCGATTATTGGTCTTGATGACATGGTGCGAAAAGGCGCGTTGGCGGCCGGCTCAACTCAAATGCCATTTACTTTTTACTTTACCGTTGCACTGATTTTCTTGCTCTTTACCAGTATCTCGACCACGGGACTACGCTGGATGGAGCGTCGTTTTAGCATTCACACGCGGTAGGTGACCATGGATTTTTCTCTCGTACTCGAAACCTGGCCGATATACTTAGAAGGCCTTTGGACCACCGTATGGCTGGTCGCCTCTGCGTTGGTGATTGGCTTAGTGGTCGCGGTGCCGGTAGCGGTCGCGCGTAATGCGCAATTCCCTTTATGGCGCTACCCAGCGTGGGCGTTTATTTATTTTTTCCGGGGTACACCGCTGTTAATTCAGTTGTATCTGATTTATTACGGCTTGAGCCAAGTGATCAATGTCGAGAACAGCTTGTGGCAGCACGCTTGGTTCTGCGCCTTGGTGGCCTTTGTGCTCAACACCGCCGCTTACACAGCGGAAATCATCCGTGGCGCGATTAATGGCCTCCCTAAAGGGGAAGTCGAGGCGGCGATTGCTTATGGCATGAGCCCCTATAAAGCCTTTTCGCGCATTGTGTTGCCGAGTGCGATGCGTCGTGCGTTACCCGCGTACAGTAACGAAGTGGTGTTTATGCTCCACGGCTCAGCGGTGGCAGGGATTATCACCATTGTCGATTTAACCGGTGCCGCTCGGATAGTGAACTCTCGCTATTATGCGCCGTTCGAGTCGTTTTTGACCGCCGGCGTGTTTTATATGGCGCTGACATTTAGCATCCTTTGGATGTTCCGCTTAGCGGAGCGCCGCTTCCTACGCCATTTAAGGCCGCTGAGCTAGAATTTAAGGTGCTATTTTTTAGCACCTTATTAATCCCTCCTTTAGTCCGACATGCAAAATTGGCGAATCTTCAATGCTATAGTTAGCCGAGGTACTGCGATCTATATAGAGCGATAACAGCATGAAAATTGGAGAACTTGCGCGCCGATCAGGATTATCGGCCTCGCGTATACGTTTTTATGAACGCATAGGGCTTCTCAAAACAGTGACTCGTCAGTCAAATGGCTACCGACGTTATCCGCCGGAAGCACTAACTGTATTGTCTATGATCACTGCGGGGCAGCAAGCTGGCTTTAGTCTTGACGAGCTGAGAACGTTACTTCCAAGCAATATTTCTCAGTGGGATCATGCCAGTTTGGTAGCCACGCTAGAAAACAAAATATCCGAGCTGGCAGAACTTGAGAGAAAAATAGTCGCGAGTAAAGCTCAGCTGGAGACGGTGTTAAATGATATTGCGGCCAAGCCGTATGACATGGACTGTGCTGAAAACGCACAGCGAGTGATGTCTCGGGTAGGATTAGTTTTATCATCATCCAACCCTGAGCAAGATTCAGGAAAATAATCGACTAATTTGAGTTTGACCTTAAACCTTACTTCAACCTTAGAGTAGGAATTCTACGGAATGTGGAGTGTTGAATGAGGTCAATATATGCAAACAATAATGGGTGCTAACGGTCAGATAGGGCGTGAACTGGCAATTGCCTTGAAGCGAGATTATACCCAGTCGATTCGCTTAGTTAGTCGCCATCCCCAAAAAATTCACGATACAGATGAAGTCTTTCCTGCTGACTTACTTGATTCAGAACAGACGAAAGCAGCTGTTGCTGGCTCGAGTATTGTGTATTTGACCGCAGGTTTGCCAATGAACCCGACGCTTTGGGCTTCTTCGTGGCCGGTGATAATGCGAAATGTTATTCAAGCCTGTATCACTCATAAAGCTAGCTTGGTCTTTTTCGATAATACCTATATGTACCCGCAAACTGCATCGCCGCTTGTCGAATCTACACCTTTTCGGCCAATTGGCGTGATGGGACGCGTGAGAGCGGAAATAGCCTCAATGCTATTGGCTGCGATGCAACAAGAACAAATAAATGCAGTCATTTGTCGAGCGCCGGAGTTTTATGGACCAGGAAAGACACAGAGCATTACGAACTCAGCCGTCATTGATAACTTGCTTAAAGGAAAACGAGCAACCGTATTATTGCGTGATGATGTGAAACGAAGTCTTATTTATACGCCAGATGCTAGCCGAGCGATGGCGTTGATTGGCAATACACCTGATGCGTATGGACAAACATGGCACTTGCCTTGTGATGATCACCGACTAACTTATTCTGAGTTTATTGCCTTAGCGGCGGATGTATTTGGCACATCTCCTCACTATCGAGTGGTGACATCGTTTCAACTACGTTTAGCGAGTTGGTTTGATAAGCGCTACAGATATATGAGAGAGCTATTGCCTCGTTACCAGACAGATAATGTGTTTGTTTCAGATAAGTTTAAGGCACGCTTTCCTGATTTTAGGGTGACAGAGTGGCGCCTCGGCTTAGCCAATATAATGAGTGAACGTCAAAAGGAGAGGGCATAATGGCTGGGACAGGAAAGACAAAGCGCTGGATGATCTATGGCGTCTATGGTTATACCGGACAGTTGATTGCGGAAGAGGCAGTGAGAAGAGGGTTTACCCCCATCCTAGCCGGCCGAGATCCTCAAAAAACAATAGAAGTGGCGAATGCACTAGGACTTGAATGCAGGACGTTTAGACTAACTGATAAAGCGGAAGTTAAAAAGAACATTGCAGATATCGATATATTACTTAATTGTGCCGGACCGYTCTCAACGACGGCTGAGGTCATGATGGATATATGCTCACAGCTTGGTACGCATTATCTCGATATCACTGGAGAGATTGCAGTATTTGAACTGGCCCAAAGCTTTAGTCAACAAGCAAGACAAACAGGGGCTGTGATTTGCCCAGGCGTCGGCTTTGATGTTATTCCAACGGACTGTGTTGCCGCAATATTGAAGTTCGCTTTGCCAGATGCTACCCAGCTTTCTCTGGGCTTTGATTCGCGTTCAGGCTTTTCTCCGGGGACGGCGAAGACCTCAATAGAGGGGCTTGCGGACGGAGGAAAAATTAGAAGAAATGGTATTATTCGCACTGTGCCATTGGCCTACGATGTAAAAAAAATTGACTTTGGCAATGGCGAAAAGTTAGCAATGACTATTCCTTGGGGGGATATATCAACGGCTTATCACTCTACGGGGATACAGAATATAGATGTATATATTCCAAGCTCTGAGAAGATGGTTCGTCAGGCTCGGCGCGCTAACCTGATTCGTCCTTTACTTAAGCTGAGTATCATACAGTCTTTGGCTAAGTTTTGGATATCCAAAAAGGTAAAGGGGCCTAGCCATAAAGACAGGGAGCGTTATCCTACTTATGTGTGGGGTGAAGCGACTAACGCTAATGGTGACAAGGCTACCGCTCGAATTAAAACGGCAAATGGCTACCATTTGACAATGATAGGGGCGATTGAGGTTGTCTCTTTTCTGCTAGAAAATGGTTGTGTTGGTGGTACTTATACGCCTTCTCAGCTGATGGGGGCCAATTTTATAGAGCGTTTATCGGGAGATGAATCCATCATTTTATCCTAATTGCTAAACCGAATACCGCAGCCTTCTTATGCTGCGGTATTTATCGTTGAATGACAGATTAATCGTTTGATCGTGTCGCCAACGACAGATCAATCATGCTGATTTAAAGGTCGCCCAAATCGGCGCGTGATCTGACGGTTTTTCAATCGCACGGAGTTCGTAGTCAATGCCGGCATCAATGCATTGGCTCGCCAGATCGGAGGTGGCCAGAATCACGTCAATACGCAGGCCGCGGTTATCGTCAAAGCCGCGGGAACGGTAGTCAAACCACGAGAACTGATCATTCACGGTTGGGTGCAGGGCACGGAAGGTGTCAACAAACCCCCAGTCCATTAGAGTGCCCAGCCACTCACGCTCTTCGGGTAAGAAAGAGCACTTACCGGTGCGTAGCCAGCGTTTGGCGTTTTGCTCACCAATGCCGATGTCATCGTCTTTCGGGCTGATATTAATATCGCCCATCACCACCAACTGCTCACTCGGATCACGGTCAGCTAAATAGGTCATTAAGTCTTGATAAAACTTACGCTTGGCGGGGAATTTGGTTTCATGGCTGCGGTTTTCCCCTTGCGGGAAGTAACCGTTTAGCACAGTGATTGGCTTGCCGTTTTCGTCTTCAAAGGTCGCCATGATCATCCGGCGTTGAGCGTCCTCATCGTCAGTAGGAAAGCCTTTTTGCACGCTGATAGGGGACTTTTTACATAGCATTGCCACGCCATAATGGGCTTTTTGGCCATGAAAGTGCACTTCGTAACCCATCGCTTCGACATCCGCGAGCGGGAAGGCGTCATCATGGACTTTGGTTTCTTGTAACCCGATCACGTCAGGTTGATGTTTTTCAATCAAGGCTTGCAATTGATGCAAACGAGCACGAATACCATTGATATTGAATGAAATGATTTTCACGTGTGAGGCTGCCTTTGTTGTCTTGTTAATAGCAAGACACTTTACCAGCTTCGTTCAATGAACGGAAAGGCGGCCTCTATCTCTATAGGTTATGGAAACGCGCGATATGCGCTAAGCGTTAGTGCGCAAGAGAGAATTCACCTAAGCATTCGCCTTGGCTAATAATAGTGCCAAGCTCGGTGCTGGGATCAAACTGTAGCGTCGGTTGGGGTAGTGTCGGTAGGCGATGGAGCAAGTGCTTGAGGATAATATCCCCATTAAATTGATGAATCGCGACCTGCCAGTTGGCAAGATTAGGGAGTGAAAAGTTAACTTTCAATGGCGCTCCTTACTGTTTTGGTTGTGTTGTTAGCGGTTTTAGTTTGTGTTTGTGCACGGCGTAAATGATACCAGTGACGCAGTCTGCCGTTAGTAGCGGCCATATTTTATCTCCATGAGTTAAATGATTATTGCTCTGCCCCCTCAGTCGTTATCCATCAAAGCCGTATGAATGCGTCGGCCTCTTTGGATTGAGCGATCACCATCCATACAGTGATACTTACCAATGAGTGATAGCAAAAGGGGTGTTAACGGGTTATCAATCTAGGAAAAAAGCGAAAGTGGATTACTGCAGAGAGTCTATGCGGGAAATAGCGTGGTCTGTCTCGACTTTGACTTGATGTCTTTTGATGCTCCGTATCTAGAGCTTTGATCACACTACAGCATTTCTTACGGATGTAAAGGGCTTTTTAGACCGCAACGAGATAGCGATAGTGCTGTGTTTGTCATTCTAGCCACTATTCTACTTGCTGTTTGATTTGACATATGGTTTTTCATATATATGATTTATCGTATATATTGAAAAGAGAAAATGCTGATGTGTCAAACGCTTAGTTTTTACAAGGCTTTATCCGAGCCCACTCGGCTGACCTCTCTATTGTTGCTCTCACAGCATGGTGAGTTATGTGTATGTGATCTGATGGAGGCGTTAGCCCTAAGCCAACCAAAGATTTCTCGGCATTTGGCGGAGTTACGTAAGCACCAATTGGTTGTCGGAGAGCGTCGAGGAAAGTGGGTCTATTATCAGCTTCATCCTGCATTACCTGACTGGATGGTCGGTATTTTACACACTACCGCTATCAACAATCCTTCACTTCTCTCGCCTTTCACTCCAGTGATGCAGGGAAAAACGGTGTGTGAGGATCATCAATAGTTAACCTCTCGCATCATGATGGGTGCCTGTTATTCAACGTCAGTAATCACTAAGGATTTGTATTATGTCTCAATCTGAAACCTGTGCGCCGTCGGCCGCCCAAAAGATGGGTTGGCTTGATCGGTATTTAACGGTATGGATTTTCCTCGCTATGGCCATAGGGGTCAGCATAGGGTGGATTTATCCAGAAGTGGCGACCCTCAGTGAGCGTTTATCGGTCGGCAGCACCAATGTGCCGCTGGCGATTGGCTTGATCTTAATGATGTATCCGCCACTGGCAAAAGTGAATTATCGTTTATTGGGCTCGGTCACGCGCGACCAAAAAGCCATCACGCTGTCGCTGATCATGAACTGGGTGGTCGGTCCTATTCTTATGTTCGCGCTGGCGGTGCTATTTTTACGTGATGAGCCAGGGTACATGGCGGGAGTGATATTGATTGGTCTTGCCCGTTGTATCGCCATGGTCTTGGTGTGGAACGATATCAGTGGCGGTAACAAAGAGTATGGCGCAGCCCTAGTGGCACTGAATAGTTTATTTCAGATCCTGACTTACAGTGTGATGGCATGGCTATTTATCACCGTTTTACCCCCCATGCTGGGTCTACAAAGTTTTGTGGTGGATGTCACCATGGGCGACATCGCGAAAAGTGTGCTGATTTACTTGGGTATCCCTTTTTTAGCGGGTTACCTATCACGTGCCGTGTTGGTCGCTAAAAAGGGCGAGCAATGGTACGAAGATGTCTTTCTGCCACGTATCTCACCGATGACGTTAATTGCTTTGTTGGCGACCATTGTGTTGATGTTTAGCCTAAAAGGGGAGGCGATTATTGCGCTGCCGCTTGATGTGCTGCGTATCGCTGTACCGCTAGTGACCTACTTTGTGCTGATGTTCTTTATTAGCTTCTTTGTGGGCAAAAAACTGGGGATCCCGTATGACCGCAACGCGTCGATTGCGTTTACTTCATCTGGCAATAACTTTGAGTTAGCCATTGCGGTGGCGATAGCGGTGTTTGGTATTCACTCAGATCAAGCCTTTGCAGGGGTGATTGGGCCGCTGGTAGAAGTGCCAGTGCTGATTGCCTTGGTGAATGTGGCGCTAAGGATGAAGCGGCGCTATACAGTTTAATATGAAGCTTTTATGAATTCCGGCCTGTCCCAGTTGCATGCATGCATGGGTCTATTAATATACGCATATCCATATATGTATTTAGTAAAGCGTTATGAGAGAGCCTATGTTGCCTCACCAGTTTTTCAAATTATTGGCCGATGAAACACGTGTGCGGTGTTTACTGCTTATTGCCCGTGAAGGGCAGTTATGTGTGTGCGAACTGACTGAAGCGCTAGATACCTCGCAGCCGAAGATTTCACGCCACTTGGCGCAATTACGTGCCAGTGGGGTGTTGGTTGATACGCGCCAAGGGCAGTGGGTGTTTTATCGTTTAGCTGCCGATTTACCCGGCTGGATGCGCAAACAAATTCAGGGGTTAGTTGATTCCAACTGCCTAAAAGACACTTATCAAGAAGATATCACACGGCTGGCCAAGATGGCGTCTCGCCCCACCTGCTGCGTGTAAGGGAGAAAGCAATGACAATTAAAGTCGGGATCAATGGGTTTGGCCGTATCGGCCGTTTGGCACTGCGGGCTGCGTTTGACTGGCCAGAGCTCGAATTTGTCCACATTAATGATGTGGCGGGAGATACGGAAACACTGGCGCATTTGCTGGAGTTTGATTCGGGACAAGGGCGTTGGCATCACGCGGTGAGTGCAGAAGGCAACCGCGTGCAGATTAACGGTCACTCACTGACGACAAGCCAAGAAAAAGCGATTGATGCAATCGATTGGTCAGGCTGCGATGTGGTGATTGAGGCAACGGGAAAACACCGTGACACGGATTTGCTGCAAAAATACTTGGACCAAGGCGTAAAGCGTGTGGTTGTCTCTGCGCCAGTCAAAGATGAGCGTGTGGCGAATATCGTGGTGGGGGTGAATGACGCGATATTTGATCCCAGCAAACATCGAATCGTTACCGCAGCGTCGTGCACCACGAACTGTCTGGCACCGATTGTAAAAGTGATCCACGAAAAGCTGGGGATTGCGCAGTCGACCTTCACCACCATTCATGATTTAACCAATACCCAAACGATTTTAGACGCGCCGCATAAAGACTTACGTCGCGCTCGCGCCTGTGGCATGAGCTTGATCCCGACCACCACCGGATCGGCGACCGCTATCGTAGAAATTTTCCCGGATCTAAAAGGCAAGATTAATGGCCATGCAGTGCGTGTCCCCCTCGCCAATGCGTCGCTAACGGATGTGATCTTTGATGTGGAAACCGATACCACCGCCGACGAGGTGAATGCACTGTTGCAAGAAGCCGCGGATGGCGATCTCAAGGGCATTCTTGGCTTTGAGGCGCGTCCTTTAGTCTCGATTGATTACCGTGGCGATCAGCGCTCCACCATTGTCGATGGTTTATCCACCATGGTAGTGGGCAAGCGTATGGTCAAAATCTATGCGTGGTATGACAACGAAATGGGGTATGCCACGCGCACCGCAGAGTTGGTGCGCAACGTCGGCGGCGTTGATCAGTAATCGCTTTTTTATCGGGTAGCGATGCGTGCCCCGTGCCGCATCGCCCTTTTTTGTATGTGAATCGATGACCACTATGTTTGCTCAATTAAGCCAATCCGTGCGCCAGTATATGCTGGTCACCTTTAACTATTGGAATTTTACCATCACCGACGGCGCACTGCGGATGCTGGTGGTGCTGTATTTTTATGAGTTGGGCTACGGCACCTTAGAAATCGCCTCGCTGTTTTTGTTTTACGAATTCTTCGGCGTGGTCACCAACCTTATCGGTGGATGGCTCGGTGCGCGTTTAGGCCTCAATCGCACCATGAATATTGGCCTTGGCATGCAAATTATCGCGCTTGCCATGTTAGCGGTGCCAGCCGTTTGGCTCACCATTCCCTGGGTGATGGCAGCTCAAGCCTTGTCTGGGATTGCGAAAGATCTGAATAAAATGAGCGCCAAAAGCGCGATTAAAACCTTGGTGCCTGACAACGCAGAGGGGGCGCTGTTTAAGTGGATTGCGATCTTGACCGGCTCGAAGAATGCACTCAAAGGTGTGGGCTTTTTTGTTGGTGGCGCATTGCTTTCTCTGATTGGCTTTCAGTACGCGGTGGCGGCGATGGCTGGCGTCTTGAGCCTTGTGTTTATCGGCAGTGTGGTGTCGCTCAATGCGGAGTTAGGAAAAGCCAAAAGTAAGCCCAAGTTTTCGGAAATTTTTTCTAAGTCTCGTAGTGTGAATATCCTCTCAGCGGCACGGATGTTCCTTTTCGGCGCGCGAGATGTTTGGTTTGTGGTGGCCTTGCCAATTTATCTTGGCACCACATTTGGTTGGAGCCACAGTGCGGTGGGCGGCTTTCTTGCCCTTTGGGTGATCGCTTACGGCATGGTGCAAGGCATTGCGCCGAAAATCACTGGGCGCCAATCTGGCCATTCGCCGGGTGGCAAGGCGGCGCTCGGTTGGGCAGGTTTACTGGCGGTGGTGACTGGCATCATTGCTTACGCGATTGGCGAACAGTGGCATCCGCAAGGGGTGATTATCGTCGGGCTTATGGTGTTCGGAGCGATATTTGCGATTAACTCTTCACTGCATTCCTACTTGATTATCAGCTACGCCAAAGGCGATGGTGTGTCGCTGGATGTAGGATTCTATTATATGGCGAACGCCATGGGACGCTTAATTGGTACTGTGTTATCCGGTTGGGTGTTCCAAGTGTGGGGACTCGCCGCGTGTCTTTGGGTGTCTTTTGCATTTCTCGTTTTAACCACTGTGATTTCGCTAGGGTTACCCAACACGGCAGTCTCGACAGACCATGGTTAAATAAACAGGGGTAAGCATGGATATGCTTACCCCTGTTTCAAACTACGGTTACTCGTTGAGCATATTGCTGATTTTCTTCTGCAGCTCTTTATCTTCACGTGCTTGACGAAAAACAGCGTTATATTCTTCTATCGTCAGGCCCGTTGCCTCAATCGCTTGCGCCATTTCTTTTTGCGTCTCCGCCATTAGCGCTTTCGCCTTTTCTTCACTGCGAATGCTCTCAAGCTTGCTTTTGTAATCTTTTGAGATTGAAACCACCTGTTCAGCGGCCTCTGCGTAGCTGCTTACCACTTGGTCGGTCAGCTGATCCGCTGACAGTTCGTTTGTTTCGTTGGCAGCGAAACTTGGCAGACTGGCTGCAACAACAAACGCAAAAGATAGGATCGCTAGTAAACGTTTCATCAATACTCTCCTTTTATTCATCACGGTCACCCTAAAAGAGATGGAGAGTGATGGTCAAACGCGAACAAGCAATCAGACAAATTCTCACAAGACCATGACATTGTTGATAGTGTAAGGGTTGTTCAGCTTTTTCGAATAACTCCAACAAGTTGCTCTGCCGACTTTCCTTAGCGCGCTTCTTATACTGCTGATAGTAAAAAAGGAGGACATATGGGAAAACTGATAGACGGTATTTGGCATGATGTATGGTATGACACCAAGTCGTCGGGTGGTCGATTTGTCCGTGAAGACGCGGGCTTTCGTCATTGGGTGACCGCTGATGGCCAAGCTGGACCAAGTGGCGATGCGGGCTTTAGCGCTGAATCAGGCCGCTATCATCTGTATGTTTCTCTTGCTTGTCCATGGGCACATCGCACCCTGATTATGCGCCATTTAAAAGGACTTGAGCCTCATATAGCGGTTACGGTCGTCGCGCCTGAGATGCTAGAACATGGCTGGACGTTTTCTGAGCCAGAGCCGCTGTATGGATACGACTATGCCCATCAGCTCTATACCCACGCGAAGCCTGATTACACCGGTCGAGTCACCGTTCCGATTTTATGGGATAAGCAAACTCAGACGATTGTCAGTAATGAATCCGCTGACATTATTCGAATGTTTAATTCGGCGTTTAATGATATGACGGGCAATCATGACGATTATTACCCAGACAACCTGCGTGCGGCGATTGATCAGTGGAACGAGTTTGTTTACCCCAATGTGAATAATGGCGTGTATAAATGTGGCTTTGCCACCGAACAAGAGGCTTATGAAGAAGCCTTTGATCAGTTATTCACTGCATTGACGGTGTTGGATGATCATTTAAGTCGCAATCGTTATCTTGCTGGAAATCAGATCACAGAAGCAGACTGGCGGCTGTTCACCACGTTAATTCGCTTTGACCCCGTCTACGTGGGCCATTTTAAGTGTAATAAGCAACGTATTGCCGATTACTGCAATTTATTCTGTTACATGAAAGAGTTATTCCAAGTGCCAGGCGTGGCAGAGACAGTCGATATGCACCATATCAAAACCCATTATTATTACAGCCACGGCAACATTAACCCGACGCGCATTGTGCCGAAAGGACCAGAGCAAGATTTGTGGTCGCCGCATGGGCGTGCATCAGTCAGCTCTCGTGGCAAGTGATTGAGCCGTTGACAAAAAACAACGAAAAAGGGCCAGCAAATGCTGGCCCTTAAAGATGGTGGTGGAGGAAGGATTCGAACCTTCGAAGGCTGAGCCGTCAGATTTACAGTCTGATCCCTTTGACCGCTCGGGAACTCCACCATGGAGTCTTGCTTTGTAAAAGTGGTGGTGGAGGAAGGATTCGAACCTTCGAAGGCTGAGCCGTCAGATTTACAGTCTGATCCCTTTGACCGCTCGGGAACTCCACCACGGAGTCTTGCTTTATAAAATGGTGGTGGAGGAAGGATTCGAACCTTCGAAGGCTGAGCCGTCAGATTTACAGTCTGATCCCTTTGACCGCTCGGGAACTCCACCACGCGAACGAGGCGAATCTTATCAAACCGACTGGAGCTGTAAAGGGTTTTCTCTGTCCCGATTAGTGGTTGGTGCTTTTTTCAGCGTCTTGCGTGCGAAAAACGGTGTAAGTGAGCTTTTTTGATGTTTTTTGAAACCTGGCTGTCCTTACACAGTCTTACCTCTGTCTCGCTTTATCGCACAATCCTATGTAATAACGATAAAAAACAGTGTCTTTACAATTCTTTAAGGACAAAAAAATGCAGATCAGTACACTGGTGCTATCCAACATATAAGGTACATGGCAATGAAAAAGTGGATGCTATTGGGCGTCGTGGTATTGGCGGGCGTCGCGTTCTGGAAGTGGGGCGATATCCAGCCCTCGAGCGAGGAGGCCTCTGCGCCACCACCGGGGGCACGATCTGTGGATGTGATGACGGCACAAGTGGAAACCAAACCGGTTGCGCCGTCGTTGTCATTGGTGGGCAATGTTAAAGCCCATCAGCAGATTGATATTGAGTCAGAAGTCTCGGCGCGCATTGAAACTGTGCATGTAAAACCGGGCGAGACGGTTGAAAAAGGGGCGCCTTTGGTGACCTTTAATCGCGCCAAAGCCCAAGCGGCGGTGTTGGAAGCGTCGGCTTATCTCAATGATGAGCAGCGCAAGCTAAAGGAGTACACCAAGCTGGCGCAACGTGGTGCCTTAACACAAACCGAGTTGGATGCGCAGCAAGCCAGTGTCAATATCGCCAAGGCCCGTTTGCAATCGGCGCAATCTGATCTAGATGATCACCGTTTAATTGCGCCTTTTTCTGGTCGCATTGGTTTGTTTGATTTAAGCGTCGGCCAGCGCGTGGATGTGGGCGAAACGCTTTTTAGTCTCGACAACCTGTCACGCATGAACCTTGATATTCAGGTGCCAGAGCAATACGTCGGACTGCTTTATCCCAATATGCCAGTGGCGGTCACCTCGCAAGCGTATCCCGATGATGCCTTTACCGGCACGGTGAGCGTGGTGGACTCTCGAGTGGATAAAGACGCGCTATCAGTCAGTGTTCGTGTGGCGCTGGATAACCCTGAACGCCAATTGCAGCCCGGCATGCTGATGGAGGCGAAACTGACTTTGCCGGAGCAGCAAGCGGTGATTGTGCCTGTGCAAGCTCTGCAGTATTCCGGTACGCGTCGCTATGTCTTCCGCGTTGATGACGAAGGCATTGCCCATCGTACCGAAATTACCCTTGGCGCGCGGATTGATAACCAAGTGGTGGTGAGTAAAGGACTTGAACCCGGTCAGCACATTGTGGTGCAAGGTTTGGTGAATATGCGCGATGGGGCGCAAGTGTCTGTATTAAATGCGGAAGCACCGAAAAATCCAGAAGATGACCAAAGCCGTATCGATGATACCGTGTCTGAGACGGAGGCCAGCTAATGTGGTTGTCTGATGTCTCAGTGAAACGGCCAGTGATGGCGATCGTATTGAGCTTGTTGTTATGTGTCTTTGGCGCGGTTTCTTTCTCGACCTTGTCCGTGCGTGAGATGCCTGATATCGATAGCCCGGTGGTGAGTATTTACACCGGATATTCTGGCGCCTCGGCCAGCATTATGGAAAGCCAAGTCACGCAGTTGATTGAGGATGAGCTTTCCGGCATTAGCGGCATTGAAGAGATCACCTCGGTCAGCCGCAATGGCTCATCACGGATCACGGTGGAATTTAAACTCGATCACCCTCTGACCGAGGGGGTGAGTGATGTGCGTGATGCCGTGGCGCGCGCGCAAGGGGGACTGCCTGATGATGCCAATGATCCGATTGTGTACAAAGACAACGGCACCGGTGAAGCGGCGGTTTATATCAACTTGGCCTCGTCAGAGATGGACCGCAACCAACTGACGGAATACGCCCAACGTACGCTGGAAGATAGATTCAGCTTGATCTCTGGGGTGAGCTCGGTCGATTTATACGGCGCGCTGTATAAAGTGATGTATGTGAAGCTGGATCCCACCCAAATGGCGGGGCACGGTGTCACCACCCAAGATATTCTTGACGCATTGCGGGATGAAAACTTAGAGAGTCCGGGCGGGGAAATCCGCAATGACGTGATGACCATGCCAGTGCGTAGCGATCGTTTATATCGTGACGCAGAGGATTTTAAACAACTGGTGGTACGCACCACGGCGAATGGCACCGCGATTTATTTGTCGGATGTGGCGGAGGTGGCCATTGGCTCACGCAACGAAGATGCCACCTATAAAAACAATGGTATCAATAATTTAAGTTTGGCGCTGATCCCACAATCCGATGCCAATCCGCTCGATATTTCTGACCGCGCTCATAAGCTTGTCGATGAGATGCAGGCCTTCCTGCCCGAAGGTACGCGTCTTTGGGTGGATTACGATACTACGGTATTTATTGAGCGCTCGATTGAGGAAGTGTATAGCACCCTCTTTATCACTGGGGCGCTGGTGGTATTAGTCCTGTATATCTTTATCGGCCAAGCGCGCGCCACCTTGATCCCAGCAGTGACTGTGCCGGTATCCTTGATATCCGCCTTTATCGTTGCCTCAGCGATGGGCTTTTCGATTAACTTGCTGACCTTAATGGCGCTTATTCTCGCGATAGGCCTCGTGGTGGATGATGCCATTGTGGTGGTCGAAAATATCTTCCACCACTTACAACAAGGCGATAAACCCTTGGTGGCCGCTTACCGTGGCGCACGGGAGGTGGGTTTTGCAGTGATCGCCACCACCGCGGTGTTGGTGATGGTGTTCCTCCCCATTACCTACATGGATGGCATGATTGGTAAGTTGTTCACCGAGTTTGCAGTGATGCTCGCCGTCACCGTGCTCTGTTCGTCCTTAATAGCGTTGACGCTTACGCCGGTGCTTGGCAGTAAATTGCTGCGCTTAAATGTGACATCTAGTCCTGTGAACCGCGTGATCACCCGTGGGTTTGATGTGCTTGAAAGTTACTATCGCCGAGTATTGGCACATGTCCTGCGTTGGCGTTGGATTGCGCCTGTGGTTATCTTGCTCTGTATTGGCGGCAGTGGCGTGCTGATGCAACACTTACCGTCGCAATTAGTGCCACAAGAAGATCGCGGGGTGCTGCTGGCGTTTGTCCGTGGTGCGGAAGGCACGGCGTACAACCGTATGGTGGGCAACATTGAGCAAATTGAGCAGCGCTTAATGCCTTTGGTCGAGGCGGGGACCCTGAGCTCGGTCAGCTTACAAACACCAGCGTTTGGTGGTCGGGCCGGCGATCAAACGGGCTTCGTGATCATGCTATTGCCGGATTGGGATGAGCGCGACCGCTCCGCTCAAGCCATTCTCGGAGAAGTGCGTCAGGTGTTAAATGGTGTGCCAGATGTGCAAGTGTTCCCGTTTGCGCCTGGCTTTGGGGGCGGTAGTTCAGAGCCCGTGCAGTTTGTGTTAAGTGGTCCAGACTATCCTGAACTTCATCGCTGGGCGGAAAAATTGGGCGAAATGGGCCGCGAGGCAGGCATGATTGACAGCCCTGATTATGACTACAACCAAAACACCCCTGAGTTGGTGGTCAAAGTAGACCGTCGTCGCGCCGCTGAACTTGGGATTTCGGTGCGGGATGTCTCCGATACCTTAGAGGTGATGCTCGGTGGTCGTGCCCAGACCAGCTATGTGGATCGTGGTGAAGAATACGATGTGTATGTACGCGGCGATGAAAAGGCCTTTAGCAGCAAAGGGGATCTTACCCGTATTTATATGCGTAGCCGCAGCGGCAAGTTAGTCTCGCTGGATGCAGTGACCACGGTGGAAGAAACAGCGTCCGCGCAGCGTTTAAGCCATACCAACAAGCAAAAGTCGATCACCTTATCGGCGCATTTAGGCGAGGATGTGACACTGGGTCAAGCACTCGATTATCTCGATAAAATCGCGGCTGAGAACCTGCCGGCCGATATCTCGGTGGGCTATTCAGGGGAGTCGAAAGATTTTCGTGACAACCAAACCAGTGTGCTGGTGGTGTTCGGTTTAGCGCTCTTGGTTTCGTACTTGGTGTTAGCGGCGCAATTTGAAAGCTTTATCAACCCCTTGGTGGTGATGTTGACGGTGCCCATGGGGATGCTAGGCGGCTTTTTAGGCCTGTGGCTGACCAACCAAGGGATCAATATCTACAGCCAAATTGGTTTGATTATGCTGATTGGGATGGTGACCAAAAACGGTATTTTGATCGTGGAGTTTGCCAACCAACTGCGTGACCGTGGCATTGCATTTGATAAAGCGATTATCGATGCGTCAGTCCGTCGCTTGCGACCGATTTTGATGACGGCGTTTACCACTTTGGCGGGGATGATCCCACTGATCCTCTCCACTGGCGCGGGGGCGGAAAGTCGTATCGCGGTTGGGACGGTGATCTTCACCGGCATGGCCTTTGCGACCTTTGTTACCTTGCTGGTGATCCCGGCGATGTATCGCTTGCTCTCCATTCATACTCACTCGCCTGAGTATGTGGCGCAGCAATTGGATAAAGCGCTCGCGATGGAAACTGTGCATCGGGCCAGTCATGGTGAGTTTGATACCCATCCGCATGATGAGCCGCATAAATAACCGCTATTGTATTATCGATACAAAAACCGCCTCATTGCGAGGCGGTTTTTTATGTTTTGTCGCTGCGCTATTACGCGTTTTCGGCTTGTTTGCGTTGTAGTGCGGCTTGCACGTCCGCTTGGTTGGTGAGGTAGTCATCTAAGCCACGCTGACGCAAGTGACAGGCTGGACACTCGCCACAGCCAGTGCCTTTAATGCCGTTATAACAGGTTAGGGTGTGGTCGCGTACAAAATCGAGGGCATGATACTGGTCGGCCAGTGCCCAGGTCTCAGCTTTATTCAGCCACATCAATGGTGTGACTAAGGCGAGTTTTCTGTCCATGCCTTGCTCAAGGGCTTGCTGCATCGATTGAATAAAATCATTGCGACAATCAGGGTAGCCAGAAAAGTCAGTTTCGCAGACACCGGTGATCACCGCCTCAGCGCCAATTTGATAGGCGTAAATGCCTGCCAAAGTCAAAAACAAGATATTACGACCCGGCACAAAGGAATTGGGCAGGCCGTTTTCGTTCAGTGCATTGGAAACGGGAATGTTGTCGCGTGTGAGCGAGCTAATCGCCAATTCATTGAGCAAACCAGCATCCAGTACCTTGTGCGCACTGACGTTGCGGTTTGCAGCAATCTCACGGGCAACGTCAATTTCTTGCTTGTGGCGCTGGTTATAGTCGAACGTGAGGCAATGCACTTCGTCGTACTCTGCCTGCGCTTGAATCAAACAGGTGGTTGAATCCTGTCCTCCGCTAAATACCACAACGGCTTTTTTCATCGGTTTGTCCTTTGGCGGTGCTACTTACCCAGTGTTACACAGAGCACGGATGGTACCCCTGTGCGGTATCGACAGCAAGCCAGACGCGACGATGCAATCCGTTAGTCGGCACGCAATTTGCCTCCTCTTTGTTTGCTAAGCTACGCCTTGATGGTTGATTTATAAAGGACATTCACAAGTTATGGACGTACTTGAACCGCAAGCAATCCCCCGCCTGTGCCGCACGCCTATCTCGGGTATTTTTGTCAGAGTATGTCACCCTGAGCACATAGACGCCGCTTTGATGCGAGAAAGTAAAGACAGACCGAACGGTCGGTATAATCGTCAGGGTGAAAGTGCGCTGTATTTGACTGAGAGTGTAGAGAGTGCGAGCGTGGCAATGCAAAAGCACGCCAGCCAGATCACAACGCCACGCGTGCTTGTGCGGTATCAGGTTGACCGCTGTGAGCTGGTAGATTTGCGTCATCCTGAACTTCAGCAATACAAAGCCTTATCCAGCATTGATTGGCAAGCCGCCTTGGCAAAAGGTGAATCACCATCCAGTTGGTGGGTGGCCGATACGCTGAGAAGTGGTAATGAAATTGGCTTAATTGACCCGTCGCGAAAAGATCCCAGCACTTGGCATATCACCTTGTTTCGCTGGAACGCCCCAGGCGCACCGTCCGTGACCAGAGTGGGCGAGCCTGAAGAGATTAGTTTGAAATGACGATCGCTGATAAGGCGAATCAAAAAACTTTTTCAGTGACACTTAAGTGCTATAATACTGATACTTTAATACCACTATCCGGGCGAGCGATGAAAGTAGAACTTGTGACCACACTGAAGCGTCAGGCAACCAAAATTTTGTCTGAATTGAAGGCGAATAAAGAGCCAGTTTTGATCACCGAACATGGTAAGCCTTCAGCGTACTTATTAAGTGTGGATGATTACGAATTAATGCAGAGCCGTCTTGCTATCTTAGAAGGGATCGCGCGTGGCGAGCGCGCCATTACCGAAGAGAAGCTTTTGAGTCATCATGATGCCAAGGAACAAATGTCCAAATGGCTCAAATAGTTTGGACTGAGCCTGCGTTGGCGGATCTGAATGACGTTGCTGAATATATTGCACTGGACAATATGGTTGCAGCGAAAGCACTAGTGCAAGCGGCCTTTACCGCAGTGGAGCGGTTAGTGCTTTTTCCTGATTCTGGTCGAGTGCCACCTGAACTACCGCACTTGAATTATCGAGAGGTGGTGGTGAACCCTTGTCGTATTTTCTACAAGCAAGAAGAAGACACGGTGTTTATCTTATTCGTCATGCGTTCAGAGCAGGATCTACGTAAGTTCTTACTATCGCGTTAAATCTGTCATTACACTCAAAAATCGCTATTGATTACCAACTGCGCGTCAGGCAACGCGCAGTGCTTGTCTCTATGCTTACTGTTTCGCCACAAAGGCTTTTAACCCTTCGAGCGTCTCGGCTGGGATAGGGCAGCTTTTACCGGTTTTAAAGTCGCAATAGACAATCAAGGCCTCGCCCTCGGCCACACAGCGTTCTTGATTGTGACTGTAGATTTCATACTTCATCGCATAGCGCTTTTCTTGAATATCCTCGACCCAAGCGACGGTGGTGATGGTATCTGGATACACCAAAGGGGCGCGATAATCGCAGCGGGTTGAGGCGACCACGGGGCCAACATGCAGTCGTTTGGCTAGCTCGAATACTTCCAGTTTTTCAAGCATCACCACACGTACATCTTCAAAATAGCGAAAGTACACGGTGTTATTGATGTGTTGCAGGGCATCCATGTCGTTCCAGACAATCGCCTGCGTATGAGAGAGCGGGTAGTTTTCTACTGGGATATTTGCCACAAGACAATCCTCCTTAATTGTGTGCCTTGATTGCACACCAAGCACAATGACAAGACAAGCCGCGTAAAGGTAAATACGGAGCTTGGTCTAACAATTACGCAACAAAATACATGAGGCGACAAAGCGGTTATCAAGTGTGTGGTGCTAATTGGTTAATGTGGCAGCAATCAGACTCTGGTATGATACGCCCCCTTTTTGGCCGTGCTTGGGCGCGTCATGATTTACTTTTGCTGTGGATACGACTTTGACTGATATCGCTTTTTCCTCGCTCGCGTTACCTGCTGATTTACTCGATAACTTGGTAACCTTGGGTTATACGCAGATGACGCCCATTCAGGCGCAGAGCTTACCGTCTGTGCTCAGTGGCAAAGACATTATTGCCCAAGCTAAAACTGGCTCGGGGAAAACGGCGGCATTTAGCTTAGGTGTGTTAGCCAAACTGAACGTGAAACGCTTTCGCGTGCAATCTTTGGTGTTGTGCCCAACCCGTGAGCTGGCCGAGCAAGTGGCGGTTGAGATGCGTAAGTTGGCGCGTGGTCGCCATAATGTCAAAGTGCTGACGCTGTGTGGCGGTGTATCGATTGGCCCACAAATTGGCTCATTGGAGCATGGTGCACACATTATTGTTGGCACTCCAGGGCGTGTGGATGACCATTTACGCAAAGGCACCTTGCGTCTCGATGACGTTGAGACCTTGGTGTTGGATGAAGCCGACCAGATGCTGGATATGGGCTTCCAAGATACCTTGGATGCCATCATTGCGCGTGTTCCTGCTCATCGCCAAACCTTGTTATTTAGCGCCACCTTCCCGCGCTCGATCAATGCGATTGCCCAGCGAGTGCTGAGCCACCCTGTCTCCGTTAAAGTGGATGAGGTGCAAACGCAAAGTACAATCACGCAACACGTTTATAAAGTCGATGACAACAAGCAGCGTTACCAAGCGTTAAAGCTACTGTTATTACATTTTCAGCCGCAAAGCTGTGTGGTGTTCTGTACGACCAAAGCTCAAACACAACAAGTTTGCGATAACCTAGAAGATGATGGTTTTAGCGCCGTTGCCTTGCATGGCGATATTGAACAGCGTGGCCGTGAGCGCACCTTGGTAAAATTTGCCAACAAAAGTGCGTCCGTGCTGGTGGCCACTGATGTGGCTGCGCGAGGCTTAGACATTGATGACATGGATATGGTGATCAACTATCAACTCGCCCACGATCCGCAAACTCATGTACACCGTGTCGGCCGTACCGGTCGCGCTGGCAAAAAAGGGGTGGCGTGTTCGCTATATAACGATGCCGAGCACTATAAGCTGGCGATGATTGGCGATCAGTATGACCGTGATTTTCTCCCCGAAGCCTTGCCGTCGCAGCATTTGCTCGACACTGCGCCTTACCAGCCTGAGATGGCAACCTTGATGATTGACTCAGGTAAAAAGCAAAAAGTACGCGCGGGTGATATTTTAGGTGCGCTGACGGGCCAAGCGGGCATTGATGGTAAGCAGGTCGGCAAAATTAATGTACTCGACAATGTGGCGTTTATTGCCGTGTCACAATCTTGCGTTAAAGCCGCATTACGTAAACTCAATGATGGAAAAGTTAAAGGTCGCACTATTCGCGCCCGCCGGATTTAGTTTGCATGATAAAGGATACTCTGTTTGCTAAGCCTCTAAGTTAATCTACTCTATTTCAATGGCTTAATGATAAAGTCTGCACGATACCTTGTTGGTGTCGTGCACGTTAGCATGGAGTGACAGATGAAAAAGTATTTTGAGAACTTAGCCAAAGCCTTGCTCGGCCAGCCGTTTGGTAGTCTTAGCTCGGGAGAAAAGAAAGTTATTGAGAGTATTGCTAACAACACGTCTGTCTCTGAGAACGTCAACAAGTCCTTTCATGAAAGTCTGACCACCGGGCAAATGGTGGCGGATAAAATTGCCTCATTTGGCGGTTCTTGGTCATTTATCGGGCTTTTCTTCGCATTCATCATTGGCTGGATTGTCGTGAATACGGCCTGGTTAGTGGGAGATGCATCATTCGATCCCTATCCCTTTATTTTGCTGAACCTTGGGTTATCCAGTCTGGCAGCTTTCCAAGCGCCGATCATCATGATGTCGCAAAACCGCCAAGCGGCAAAAGACAGGATGGAGCAAAAAGCCACCTACGAAATCAATCTAAAACTCGAGCTTGAACTAATGCGCCTGCACGACAAGTTTGATGCCCTGCAGACGCGGATAGATAAAGATACGGACTAGCGCATTAATACTTTTGTGTGTTTTATCAATCTGTCGCGTGCTCGGTCGCTTGGGTTGTACTGCTTTTCTTACCTCGTTTTTTATCCCAGACGGCGATAAAGCCAGGCAGTAACAAAGCGAGTACCGCTAACAGCATGATGGTAAGTGTTAGTGGCCTTTCCCATAGGAATGCATAGCTACCATCCGTCAGTGTCAGTGTACGGCTAAGATTTTTCTCCAATATATCGCCTAGAATAAACCCTAAAAGCATGGGAGCCATTGGAAAGTCTAGCAGTTTCAAAAAGGTGGCGATGATGGTGATGACGACCATCATTTGGATATCGAAGGCATTAAAACTGACCAGATAAACGCCCGTGATGGAGAAAAACAATATCAATGGGATTAAAATGGGGCGTGGGATCACCAACAGACGAGAGATGTAAGGGATCAGCGGTAGGTTGAGAATTAACAAAACCAGATTACCGAAGTACATCGAGATAATCACGGACCAGAACACATCAGGATTGTCGATAAAAAGGCGTGGACCGGGTTGAATGCCATAAGCGATTAGTGCCCCGAGCATAATGGCGGTCGTGCCAGAGCCCGGAATACCAAGCGTAAGTAGAGGAACAAAGGATCCTGTCGAGGCGGCATTGTTAGCAGACTCTGGGGCGGCAAGCCCACGCAACGCTCCGCGCCCAAATCTTTCTTTAAGTGCCTTAGGCGCAAAGTTTCTTTCCATGCCATAGCTTAAAAAGGCGGCGATCGTTGCACCTGCGCCGGGTAATACGCCAACAAGAAAGCCAAAAAATGATGAGCGACCGACGGTCGGGGCGACGTGTTTTATTTCTTCTTTGCTTAGCTTCATGCTGCCGAGTGAGGTCATATCGATCTGCGCGTCTTTTTCTTTGTGCTCCCCCCTCAGCACTGTCATCACAACTTCCGTTAATGCAAAGGTTGCCATTGCTAGTAATAAGAAGCTGATACCATCAATTAAATCGACATTTCCAAAGGTAAATCGTGGGCTGCCTGACATCACATCAATGCCAACTGTCGCGATCATCAGGCCAAAGACAGTCATCATCATGGCTTTAAGCACGCGCCCTTTACCGGAAAATGCAGCCACAGCCGTGAGTCCCAGCACCATAAGTGCAAAGTAGTCACTGGATTGAAAACTCAAAGATACTTTTGCTAGCGCAGGCGCGGCAAAGAGTAAGATGATGGCGCCGATCGTGCCACCGGTGAAAGAGGAATAGGCGGCAAGCGCCAAGGCTTTTCCAGCTTGTTTTTGTTGCGCCAATGGATAACCGTCAAACGCGGTCACAACGGTACTGGCACATCCCGGAGCGTTGATAAGAATGGAGGAAGTAGATCCGCCAAAAACGGCACCGTAGTAAACGCCAGCCATCAGAATAATACCGGATGATGGGTCGAGCCCGTATGTGATCGGGATCATTAGGGCAATCGCTGAAATGGGGCCGAGTCCGGGTAACATCCCTATAAAGGTGCCGGCAAAGCAGCCAACAATTACCATGAGTAAGTTGAAGGGCATGATAGCAGTACCAAGCCCAGACATAATTCCATCAAACATCGTTTACCCTCCTTGTGCTAGGCGAAAAAGTTGACCAGGAGCTAGATAGATATCGAGCATTTGGGTCAATAAAAACCAGAAGCTGATAGCAAAAGGGACGGAGGCCAAGAGAATAACTTTGGGGCGCCGCTCACCAAGCAACCAATAACCGCCAGCAAGAAACAGCGCGGTGGATACCAAAAAACCGACCCATTTCAGTGCAAGCGAAAACGCGACCATCAATAATAAAAGTTTGCCCATAAGCCAAAAATCGTAGCCGGCTAATGAAAGCGTTGAGTGTCGACTTTTTGTGGCGGTGAGCAACTGTAGTAGCGCGAGCACACTCCCTAATACGGCTAGAAAGTTGGGGAGGGTGCGGGCATGAAAGGGCTGAAACTCATCGCCAGGAATAAGCGCTATTTGATTAGCGTAATAACCGTAAGCAAGCGAAAAGCTCAGAAATATTAGGCCGCCGATATGGTCTTTGGTTATCGTCATTGGAGCTCCCTCTCTAGATGAACCAATAAAATGGAGAAGCAGCGCGCCAAGAAGCATGGCGACGCTGCGGTAAGGCGATTACATGAAACCAAGCTCAGTCATCAAGGCGCCGATTTCTTTTTCTTGTTGTTCAAGAAAGTGCATGAATTCGTCGCCAGGCTTATAGATTTCGGTCCAGCCGTATCGATCGCGCACGGATTTCCATTCAGGTGTGTCATACATCTCACCCAGTACTTGTGCATACTCTTTCGCACGTGCTTGACTGATTTCTGGGGAGCCAAAAAAGCCACGCCAGTTGACAAACGTCGCGTCGTAGCCCAGCTCTTTGAGGGTAGGCACATTGGGTGCAACGGGAGAGCGCTCTTCCCCTGTCATCGCGAGGATACGAACTTCACCTGCTGCTGCAAGCGTCAACKCTTCACTTAAACCGGTTGAGAGCACCTGAGTTTCGCCTGATAGCAACCCTGCCATGGCTTTACCTCCGGCATCGTAGGCGAGGTATTTGACTTGTCGTGGGTCGCCGCCACCTGCTTTAAATGCGAGCGCTGCCACTAAATGATCCATACTGCCGCGCGCTGACCCACCGGCAACAGAAACGGAACGAGGATCGTTGTTGTATTGCTCCACAAGATCGGTAAAGCTTTGGTATTTTGAGTCTTTGGGTACAACGAACGCAGCATAATCACCAATAGTGGCCGCTACTGGGGTCAAATCACGAAACGATTGCGGAAAAACTTTGGCAAGAGAGCGGATCACAATCGGTGTGGAGTTAACCATTAACGTGTCGGTAGATTGCTCAGCGGTTTGGATCAGGTACGCAATGGCCTTACCTCCGCCACCGCCGGACATGTTCTCGTACGAAACCTGTTCGACAAGCTCAGATTTAGAAAGTACTTCCCCGACGCCACGTGCTGTGCTGTCCCAACCACCACCCGCGCCACCTGGTACTAGAAAATGAATGTTGTCGACGCTCGCTTGGACGTTAATGCTTAGCGCGGCTGCTATCACACCTGCGACGATGGCTGTTGATTTACCTTTTCGATATTGCTTGAACATTGTGCTTCCTCATGTATTGATTGCTTCCTCATGAGGACTCTAATGCTGTTGTTGAGTATTTCATATATTGTAAAAATAATGTGAATAAAAAATGTTTTGGTGGTTTTGTTCATATTGTTCACTGCAATAAAAACATAACGCAGATAAACTAACAGAACATGAGAATGCTTGGGTGAAAGGAGCTCGCCACCACAATGCGTCAGTTTCTCTCATTGCGTCGCTTGAAGCTAAAGCAGCGCATGGTATTGATTTTAGGTGTGATTGCCATCCTACAAACAGGGACGCTTGGCTACTTTGCTATCAATTACCTCGATAGAGTCCTTAATGAGCAAATTGGTCAGCAAGCGATGCGGGTCGCGATGACGATCGCGGCGATGCCTGATGTGGTTGAAGCCGTATCAAAAGAGAACTCAACATTTTTGCAACCTTTAAGTGTTGCTCTCGCACGTTCGGCTCAAGCACGGTTTGTCGTGTTTGGCAATGAGGTGGGGATTCGGCTTGCTCACCCTTTACCTGATCGTTTAGGGAAATCGATGGCCGATGATGACGGAGATACCAATGCCCCTGCGCTGATTCATGGTCAAGCGTACATTGCGCAAGCCGAGGGAAGTGTGGGTTGGTCTGTGCGCGGGAAGGCGCCTATTTTCAGTCCTGACGGGAAATCGATTATCGGCATTGTCTCGGTGGGGTACTTACTAGACACTGTTGATGCAATCGTCATACATCACACCAGTACAATGTTCTTCGCCATCCTCGCAGCCTTTATCTTTAGTGTTATTACCGCGATCTTATTCGCTAATCATTTTCGTCGAGCGATTTTCAATCTCGAGCCTGAGCAAATTGCGCGTCTGTTTCAGGAGCGTAATGTGACATTAGAAACTGTTCGCGAAGGAATTGTTGCGATTAACCAATCTGGATATATCACGACATTCAATCGTGCAGCCATAAAGACGCTAGCGCTGCCAGAAGACCAACTCTACATTGGTCGTCATATTACGGATGTATTACCCGATACCGGAATGGAAACTGTCCTGGCGGAGGGAGAGCCTGATTTTGATCAAGAGATTTGGCTTCATCATCACAATCTTATTGTTAACCGGATTCCATTGCGGCAAAACGGTCTCATCACGGGGGTCGTGTCTAGCTTTAGATTGAAAGACGAGGTGGATTTGGTAAGCCGTAAGCTAACGCGAATCAAACAGTATGCGGAGTCCTTGCGCAGCCAAGCACATGAGTACAACAACAAATTACATACTCTTGCTGGACTGATCCACATGGGGGCGACAAATGAGGCGTTGCGAATGATCGGCCAGGAAACCTCAGGCCACCAATCCTTTATTCAACGGGTGATGCAGGTCACTTCAGATAGCATTCTGGCGGGATGCCTGTTGGGTAAATATAATCGAGCAAGAGAGTTAGGTTTACGATTAACCGTTGATAAAGAAAGCCATATGCAGGATTTGCCAGAGGCTTTGCCGCGTGAGCAGCTGGTCAGTATTTTAGGTAACCTCGTTGATAACGCCCTAGAAGCAACGCTGGATCATTATGGTCCCGATGGCCAAGTCACACTGAGTTTTTCTGACTACGGTAAAGAGCTTATTTTCGAAGTGAATGATCAGGGGGCAGGTCTATCTCACCAACAAGCAGAGGCGATATTCACGCGTGGTTACACAACAAAAGAGACCGATGGTCATGGCATTGGCTTGGATTTAGTTCAGCGTCAAGTTGCACACCTAGGTGGTATCGTAACAGTTGAGCCGAATATGCGTGATAAGCAAGGTAGATTATCAGGAAGCCGCTTTACGGTTTATATACCTAGAGCTAAATGGCAAGAGCTCGATCAACATCCATATCAGGACAACACATGACAGAATTAATCAGTATTGTCATTGCAGAAGACGATCCGAAAATTGCAGAGATTCAGCGTCGCTTTATCGATAAAATCGAAGGGTTTGATGTAGTGGGAATTGCCCATGACTTGGATGATGCAAGAGACTTGCTTGATGTATTTCGACCTCAATTACTGCTTCTCGACAATCAGTTCCCCAAGGGCACAGGTCTGGAGTTACTGAGGGAATTGCGCGCCAAGAGTGCGCATACAGATGTGATATTGGTGACGGCAGCTAAGGAGGTAGAGACTCTTCGCACCGCCATGCACAACGGTATATTTGATTATATTTTAAAGCCCGTTGTTTTCGAGCGATTAAAAACGTCTTTGAACCAATATTCTACGCATGTTCAAAAGCTTGCAAATATGGATTCACTCATTCAAAGCCAAGTTGATGGCCTACTGGCGTCGGGCGTAAAGGAGAAGAGCGAACCTTATTCACCGCGACTACCAAAAGGCATAGACGCGATTACACTGAATAAAATTCGTGAGGTTTTAAATGCTCCCACGATAGCGCTAAATGCCGAGCAGGTTGGGCAGCAAATTGGCGCGAGCCGAACAACAGCGCGTCGTTACTTGGAATATATGGTCGGAAGAGATGAGCTTTGCGCTGAGGTGGCTTATGGTAGCGTCGGTCGCCCGGAGCGTCGCTACCACAAACCATAAGGCTGTTGTGCCTATTACCCCAACAAGGTTTGTAAATCATGAGTCGCTTGGTCGAGATCCCCAATGTGCTCGCGTACCCAATCAGGGTTGTAATAGGTGTCTAGGTAGCGCTCGCCGCTATCACATAGCAAGGTGACAATAGAGCCTTTCTCGCCGTTGGCGCGCATTTCATTTGCTAACATCAAGACGCCGTACAGGTTGGTACCGGTGGACGCGCCGGCTTTGCGGCCAAGCTGGCTTTCTAGCCAGTGAATGGTGGCGATACTGTGAGTGTCCGGCACTGTGGTCATTCTATCAATCACGCCGGGAATAAAGCTGGGCTCGACACGTGGCCGTCCAATCCCTTCAATGCGACTGCTTTTATCGGTGGTCAGTGCGCTGTCGCCGGTGAGGTAGTAATCGTGAAACACCGAATGTTCAGCATCGGCCACCATCAGCTGAGTCGGTTGGCAGCGATAGCGAATGTAGCGGCCAATGGTCGCTGAGGTGCCACCGGTGCCCGGGCTCATCACAATCCAGCGAGGGATCGGAAAGCGCTCGTACTGCATTTGATCAAATATGCGGTTGGCGATGTTGTTATTGCTACGCCAGTCGGTCGCTCGCTCGGCATACGTAAACTGGTCCATGTAATGGCCATTGAGCTCCTTAGCAAGGCGACGAGACTCGGCATAGATCTGATCTGACCGCTCGACAAAGTGCGCTTCACCGCCATAAAAACGGATTTGCTCAATCTTCTTACACGCGGTGTTTTTGGGCACTACGGCAATAAAACGTAAGCCAAGCAAGCGGGCAAAATACGCTTCAGAAATGGCAGTACTGCCTGATGAACTTTCAATGATGGTGGTGTGCTCATCAATCCAGCCATTACATAAGCCGTACAAAAACAAAGAACGCCCCAAGCGGTGCTTCAAGCTACCGGTTGGGTGAGTGCTTTCGTCTTTCAGATAGATATCAATGTCTGTAAAGCTGGGGAGATCGAGCTTAATTAAATGGGTATCTGCAGAGCGTTTAAAGTCGGCTTCAATGAGGCGAATCGCGTTACCGACCCAAGTATGGCAAGGCTGTGGAGTTGTCATCATGCGTCTCCGAATGCGTAATTAGCACCAGTTTACGTAAAGAGTGGGATAAAAACCTTGCTATTTTTGCTCTATAATGCCACCTAAATAGAAAAATAAACTCCCATATGATACTTAATGGAAAAAATTTTTTATGACTATCACTTTAGATGAGATAGATCGCACTTTACTCGCGGCGCTGCAGGAAGATGCCAACTGGTCTGTGGCAGCGTTGGCCGAACGGGTGAATTTAACCACGACTCCCTGTTGGAAGCGGCTAAAACGGCTGGAATCACAAGGGGTGATCCGTGGGCGGGTGGCATTGCTTGACCCCGAAACCGTTGGCCTCGCATTTACCGCTTTCGTCCATATCAAAACCAATGACCACAGTGAGCAGTGGTACAAGACCTTTACCGAGGTGGTGACCGAGTTCCCTGAGGTGATGGAATTCTACCGTATGGCGGGAGAATATGATTACATGATGAAGGTGCAGGTGGCTGATATGACTCGATTTGATCATTTTTATAAAAAGCTGGTCAATTCTGTGCCAAGTCTGAATAATGTGACATCAACATTCGCCATGGAAGCGCTTAAGTACACCACCGCCTTACCGATCCGATAGGTCGCTCTGACGATAAAAAGGCGGGGATAAAAAGGAGACCTCATGAAGGTGTTTTGGCAGTTAGGCTGGTTTTTTAAACGTGAATGGCGTCGTTATGTCGGCGCCATGATTATTTTGGTATTTGTCTCTGTCTTTGAGCTCATTCCACCGATGGCTGTGGGCCATGTGGTCGATGGCGTGGTCGCGGGCGAGATTTCTACTGAGCTACTGATGTGGCTACTTGCGGGTATGCTGGCCATTTGGGTGGTGGTATATGTGCTGCGCATTGTGTGGCGAGTCTGGCTGTTTGGTGCTGCGGCTGAGCTTGGCACTGTGCTGCGCAACCGGCTTTATGATCATTTTACTCGCCAATCACCGCATTTTTTCCGTCGCTATCCGAGTGGCGATATCATGGCGCGTTCTACCAATGATGTGAAAGCGGTGGTGATGACGGCCGGTGAAGGGGTCCTGACCGCTGGGGATTCTATTATCACAGGCGTCGCCGTACTCATTGTGATGGTGAGCCAAATTAGCTGGCAGCTCACACTCTTAGCCCTGTTACCGATGCCGGTAATGGCAGTGCTGGTTAATCGCTTTGGTCGCCGTTTGCACCATACCTTTACTGAATCGCAAGCGGCGTTTTCTGAGCTATCAGAGGTGAGTCAGTCCTCACTGTCAGCAGTGCGTATGGTACGTGCATTCGGCTTAGAGCAGCACCAGATGAATCAGTTTAATCAAGTTGCCGATCGTACTGGGGAGAAAAACCTCGCGGTGGCACGGGTTGATGCGCTGTTTTCGCCGGTGATCCAAGGCACCATTGGCGCTTCGTTTTTCCTAACCGTGTCTGGCGGCGGCTACATGGTCGCCACTGGTGATATTTCGCTTGGGGATCTTACCGCATTTACCTTGTATCAAGGCTTGATGATTTGGCCGATGCTCGCGGTGGCGTGGCTATTTAATATTATTGAGCGTGGGCGCGCCGCTTGGACGCGGATTGATGCGTTGCTGCAAGAGCAGCCGGATATTGTTGGCGGTGACACGCCGCTGCCTAACACCATGCAGCCATTGACGCTGGCCATTGAGCAGTTTAAGTGGCAACCGGATGACAGTTTTGCCCTCAAAGATATCCATGTGACGCTTCCGCCTGGGGCCATGCTGGGGATTGCCGGCCCAGTCGGCAGTGGTAAATCAACCTTATTGCAATTGCTACTTCATCTGACCCAGCTTGAAAATGGTGATATTCGCTATGGTGATGTGTCGATAGCGGAGGCTGACTTGTCGTCATGGCGACAACGTTTCGCGGTGGTGACGCAAACGCCGTTTTTGTTTTCGCGCTCGATTGCGGAAAACATCGCCCTTGGTCGTCCGGATGCGACCCAAGCGGAAATCGAACAGGCGGCGACACTTGCCTGCATTGATGAAGACATCCGTCAGCTGCCGCACGGGTATCAAACCGCGGTGGGTGAAAAAGGGATCACCTTATCTGGTGGTCAAAAGCAGCGGATTTCGATTGCCCGCGCTTTGTTGGTGGAAGCGGAGTGCTTGATTTTGGATGATGCTTTGTCAGCCGTTGACGGTGACACCGAGCACCGCATTTTGCAGAACCTGCAACAGCATCAGCACACCCGTACCACGATTGTGATAGCCCACCGTTTATCGGCACTCGAAAACGCCGATGAAATTGTGGTACTCAGCCACGGGCAAGTCCGAGAGCGTGGCCAGCATCGCCAATTGATTCAACAGCCAGGATGGTATCAAGAAATGCACCAATATCAGCAGCTGGAAGCGGCATTGGAAGCCGATGAGGAGCCGCGTCATGACTAAGCGAGAGATCTTATTTCGATTGCTAGGCTACATGCGCCGCGATAGGCGTCAATTTGTGATTGCCACGATTTTCTTGCTAGTCGCGGCGGTGGCAGAGGTGACGGGCCCTTACTTGGTGCAAATCTTTCTCGATAACTATGTCGCCAAAGACCATTATCCGGCGGTGATCATGTGGGCACTGGCAGTCGGCTACATCGTATCGACCATTGTTTCCGCCGGCTTTCAGTATCAGTACGAGCTGCGTTTTAACACCATGGCGGTGGCCATCATTCAACGCATCCGTAAAGCGGTGTTCGCCAACGTGATTAAACAGCCTCTGTCAGCTTTTGATTATGTACCAATGGGACGAATTGTATCGCGCTTAACTAACGACACCGAGTCGTTGAAAGAGCTGTATGTGTCGGTGCTTTCTACCTTTTTACGTAACATAGCGCTAATTGGTGTGATGCTGGTGGCGATGCTGATGCTCAGTGTGCAACTGACAATGGTGGTATTGGTGCTACTGCCGTGTGTGGTGCTAGTGATGGCGCGCTATCAAAAACGTTCAGCGCCTGCGTATCGTCGGGCGCGAGATCGACTCGCAGATATCAACGGGGTGATGAACGAATCTGTGCTCGGCATGAATTTGATTCAGCTAATGCAGCAAGAGCGGGCGTTCTCCTCGCGATTCAGTGATATGACGGCGGATCACTTGGATGCCATGGTCACCATTCAGCGCCTTAACGGGATCTATCTCCGCCCTTTGATTGATTTATTGGCGGGGGCCGCCTTGCTGTCTTTGGTGGCTATCTTCGGTTTTAGCGGCACAGCAGTGATTGGTGTTGGGGTGCTGTATGCCTTTTTAAGCTATTTGGGGCGGATCACCGAGCCATTAATTGAAATGATGCAGCAACTGTCACTGCTTCAGCAGGCTATCTCGGCCGGTGAGCGGCTTTTCGAAATGATGGATACGCCGCCTGAGCAATATGGTCATGACACCACGCCGATCCCTGATGGTGCCATTGCACTGCAGAATGTGTCGTTTTCCTATGATGGCGAAACACCGGTGTTGTCAGACGTGAATGTAGACGTCCCTGCCGGCGGCTTTCTGGCGTTGGTGGGACATACGGGCAGCGGTAAATCAACTTTGGCGTCGTTACTGATGGGATTTTATCGCGCAGGTGAGGGGACGCTGACGCTGGGTGGATTACCGATCGAAAGCTTGAGTCATCAAAGCTTGCGTGAGGGCGTTGCCATGGTGCAACAAGATCCACACATGCTGACGGGGAGTTTGCGAGAAAACATCGCGCTGGGACAGACGCTGGACGATGAAAAAATTTGGCATGCGCTCGAGCAAGTGGCGCTGGCAGATTACGTGAAAGGATTGCCAGCGGGGCTGGATACCTTACTTGGTGAGGGCGGGATGACCTTTTCTGCCGGTCAGCGCCAGTTGTTGGCTCTGGCGCGCGTGTTAGTGCGTCAACCGAAAATCCTCATCCTTGATGAAGCCACCGCCAATATCGACTCCGGTACTGAAGAGCTTGTGCAACAGGCGCTGAACAGGTTACGCCAACAGATGACAGTGGTGGTGATTGCGCACCGCTTATCGACCATTGCCGAGGCCGATAACATCCTCGTCTTGCATCGTGGCCGAGTGATTGAGCAAGGACGTCATCAAAGCCTGCTGCGTCAGCAAGGCCGCTACTGGCAGATGTATCAACTCCAGCAAGCCAGCGCGCATTTAGCCGCATTAGAGGAAGAGGCGCAGGTGTAGCGGCCCAGTCATGGGTGGAACAGATAAAAAGGGGCGTAACGCCCCTTTTTTGTATTGCTCAGACTCGCTCACGCTTGAGACGCTGATGGTTAGGAGAGCTTACGCATCAAGCCTTCTTGGGTGGCTGAGGCGATAAGATCGCCTTGCTGATTGAAAAGTTCACCGCGTACAAAGCCACGCGCACCACTGGCGGAGGGGCTTTCAATCGCAAACAACAGCCACTCATCCATTCTAAACGGACGGTGGAACCACATGGAGTGATCAATGGTGGCCACTTTCATGCCCGGCGTAAGCAGCGTCACTGCGTGAGGCTGCAACGCCGTGACCAAAAAGCCCCAATCGGCGGCATAGCCGAGTAAATACTGGTGGACATGAAAATCGTCGCCGACTTCACCATTGGCGCGGATCCACAGATATTGCTTAGCCGGCGCGGAATGGGGTTTAAGTGGGTTGATCACTGTGGCAGGCCGCACTTCAATCGGCTTGTCACCCCCAAAGGCTTTGACCACATTAGGGGGAAGCTTGTGAGCGATGTCATTGACAAGCGATTGCTCAGAGCGCAAGGTCTCGGGCGCTGGCACGTCTGTCGGCATGGTGTTTTGATGCTCAAAGCTTTCTTCCTCTTCTTGATAAGAGGCGGTGAGATAAAAAATCGGTTTGCCGTACTGCACGGCTTTTATTCGCCGTGTGCTGAAACTTTTTCCGTCTCTGAGTATCTCAACATCATAGATGATCGGCTGCTCAGGATCGCCTGGGCGCAGAAAATAGCTATGGAATGAATGCAAAAAGCGATCAGGGTCAACCGAGGTTTTGGAGGCCGATAAGGCCTGTCCAATCACTTGCCCACCATACACTTGGGGGAGTCCAAGGTTCTCACTTTGACCGCGGTACAGGCCAGTGTCTAGTCGCTCAAGCTCTAGCAGCTGTAAGAGTTCTTTCAGTGGTTGGCTCATAAGTCCTTGATTCATGCTATGCTTCCATTGTTATTGTTCAAGCTATCATAACCTTAGCGTTTTTGCCGCATTTGAACGTGCTTCAGTGAGGATTCTTTAATGAAGAAACTAACGTTTCTATTGTTCGCCTTATTCACTGCTTTGGTGTTTACTGCTTGTTCTGGAAATAGCCAACCTAATGATTTAGCAAATGTTTCTGGTAGCTTGGTGTATCGAGAACGCCTTGCGTTGCCCGAAAATGCCAGTGTGACAGTGCGCTTGGTAGAGATTAAAAACATCGATGCGCCAGGCAAAGTGATCAGTCGACAGTCTTTCGTGACGGAGGGGCAACAAGCGCCTCTGCATTTTTCCCTCAACTATGATCCGAGCCAAATTACGACGACGCACGATTATGTGATCACCGCCCAGATCGATGTGAGTGATCGGCCTCTGTTTATTACCAATACGGTCAATAAAGTGATCACGGATACGAATCATACCTATGATCCAACGCTAACACTGGTGCGTGCGGGGCATTGATCGCTACACTGGTGAGAGATATCCGCACAAGGAGTGTGCATGCGAATCTCACTGTTTCTCTGGCCCGTGTTGGTGCTGACGGTTATCGCTGTCGCGGGGATTAGCGCCACGTTTTCCCTGAATAGTCTAGCGATTGGCGCGTCTGCTTTATTCTTTTTCTATCCAGATAAATTCGCGAGTTGGTGCTTAGCGCTAGCGATGGCGATTTTTGCCTTTACCTTGCCACATCTCCCTGCGCTGTTAGCCGCGAGCACGCTATTGCTTTTGCCGGCTTTGTCTCTCTGGTTCAATCCCGACCGACATCCACACGTCAAGCTATTACTCGGTGCGGTGATGGTTGCCATGTTCGCGGGGATGATGGCTTTGCAATCTGAAGCTAAATTGGGTGGCTCACCGAGTACTCTCGCGCTGCAAACGCTAGCACTCGTGGGGTTATGGCTTGCGATCAGATATTGGCCAGGTTACCAGCCTCCCCATCGCGGGGCCTGGCTGTTACTGCCTGTATTAGTGGCGGTGAGTGGCTGGCCTGCTGCGTTATGGAGTGCGACAACGGTGATGATTATTTGGTTGTTACAGTGGGTGGGATTCACACCACAATTTGCTCGCTCACGTCACCTTGCCTTGCATCTTATCCCGAGTATTCCGTTTTTGGTGATTACGTGGATTACTCCTGGACAACTCACGCTGTCGCTATTGGTCGCGTGGGCCACCATGCTTGCGGCGATTTGGGTTGGTGAGTATTTGCTATTGGAAGAGCCGGACGATCAGTAGGAAAATTGCCTAGAAGATAAACAGTTAACGAATGAGGTCATGAATCCTCCTTGCATTGCATCCAGCCTTGCCACATAATGCCCCGCAGTTAAGCAAGCTTAACGACATATCGATGGAGGCCTCCTTGGTTCTCCCGCAACACTATCTTGTGTACTGGGTCAGGTCCGGAAGGAAGCAGCCCGCGCTTGGGACGTGTGTGCCGGGATGTAGCTGGGGAAGTCTCCGCCCTTTCTGCGCCATGAAAATCGCCTCATTCATTAACCACCGATACCTCTCGTTGTTTGTATGGCCACATAGCGTCTTGGCCTCCTCACAATGTTGACACTCGGGTGACACAGCCCCTTACCGCTTAGCTATGATTTAATCATTAGCGCTGGTAGCGTAAGTGTGATGGTCCATAAGGGTGGCAAAGTGGTGTTTCGAGCATTAGCAGCGTTATTGTTGGCTTTACTCAGCAGTCAAACGGTGGCCAGTGAGCTGCACACGCAACTGAAAGGATTTTATGATAAGGCCTGGCAAACGGGCACCTTGATGGTTGCTCAGCCGGCATTAAATGCCTATCCGCAGGCTTTGTTGGTCAGTCAGTCGCAGTACCCTGATTTCGAGAATGTTAACTGGCAGGACTTAAACGCACTACACCAAGTGGTGCAAACGTGCCAGCCGACCCCCAGTATCGTGTCCCCCCTTTTGTTAGCCGCCCAGCGTTTTGAATTGGCTTTGTGTCGTGATGAGCCTTTACCCATTGAGTGGTTTGAGCAAAACCCGCTACTCCATCCTGCCGGTGGAAGTTATGCTGAACGTTATGTGTCAGCGCGTGGTATCGCCACGCCGTCACCTGAACTGGTACAACGTTTTACCTTAGCCAACGAAGAGCACCCTCTACATGCTGCGCTGAATGTCCTCAGTCAGGCTGGCCGAGATGCGTTACTCAGTGGTTACCGTGCGTATTTAGATGGCGGGCGCCTGTGGCTTAACGGCGAAGAAGGATGGAAGGCGCTATCTCATGAACAATGGGCGCCAATTGCTGAGCAATATCGTTTGAGTTTATCGACGAATACGACGGGGTGTGATTACCGCTATGGAAATATTTGTAATCAACTCCACCCGGCGTATCGTGGCGTGATGATTGCGGTGTTGGTAGCGGTTTTTTGTGCGCTGATAGTTGGTTTAGCGCGTAGCCTATACGATCGATACCAGCAGCGCCGTGAGCGCCAATTTATTCTCCAGTTGCTGACGCATGAGCTAAGAACACCGATTGCAAGCCTAGGTATGACGGTAGAAATGTTGCGCAGCCAGTTCGATTTGCTTGAGCCTAGCACGCAAGATGTGCTTTGGCGATTACTGGCGGATCATCAACGCTTAAGTCAGCTGACAGAGACCAGTAAGGGCTATTTAAGTACCGATAAACGTGAGCAATTTAAGTTACAAACTGCGTCCTTATCGGAGTGGCTGGATAATATTTGCGATTGCCTAGAGGTTGACTACACCCTTGAGCAAGATAAAACACTGACGTTGCCTTTCTACTGGTTATCCATCTGCTTGAAAAACCTGATTCAAAATGCCCATCATCATGGCGGTGATCAAATTTGGATTCGTGTATGCGTGGATAAGCGCGTACGAGTTTGTGTGTATGATAACGGAATTTTTCCATCCTGGTGGCAAAGGCTGTGGCGGCGATATAAGTCGTCACCGTCAGAAAGAAACATGGGGATTGGATTGTTTTTAGTGGCGCGTTTAATGCGTCAAATGGGGGGGAAGCTAGTGATCAAGCGCCACCCAACCTGCTGTATTCTGGAGTTGCCGCAATGAGCCATCTATTGTTGATTGAAGATGACACCTTATTAGGGGAAGGCTTACGCCAGTTTTTGGAACAGCAAGGGTTTGAATGCACCTGGCTGGCCGAGAGTAATAAGGTGGATAAGCATTGGTTTCATGCCGATTTGGTGATTTTGGACCGCCAGCTCGCCGATGGCGATAGTTTAGCGCATCTGCCTCATTGGCTGTCTTTAAAAGCAGTGCCAGTGATCGTATTGACAGCCAAAGTTGAGGTCGAGCAACGGGTTGAGGGCTTAATGGCCGGCGCCAAAGATTATGTGGTTAAACCCTTTTCACATCAGGAGCTCTTGGCGCGTATCTATGCCCAATTACGGCCCTTAGGAGAAAGCCAACTCGTATACGGGCAGATCAAGGTTGAACCTGGATCCCGTCATGTGTATTGGCAAGATCAGGATGTGACGCTCAAGCCTAAAGAGTTTGATTTATTGCTATTGCTGTTACAAAACCAAGGGCGGGTTTTTCATCGCGAAGAATTGCTCAATAAAATATGGGGGTATCAGGCGTTTCCTACCACGCGCACGGTTGACAATCATGTGTTGCGGCTAAGACAAAAGTTGCCCGGTTTAGCGATAGAGACGCATCGCGGTGTCGGGTATCGGTTGGTGGTGCTATGAACTGGTTTGGCTACCACATACTCGTGATAGCATGCATGGTATGCAGCTTCAGCTTCAGCGTCCGCGCTGAGCAAGTTTGGTTTCCAAAAACACCGATGCAGGAAACCTATCAGGCACTCCTCGCAGATAGGCCCAAGGTGGCGTGGCAAGAGCTTATTTTTGCGCTATCTCAGCAGCAGATACCGACTGAGCATTGGGCGAGGATCAAGTACGCGATCATCAATCAAACGGATTGTGGCCAACAGTTAACTGAGCCCAACGGTAAAGGTATCCCTCAAGGGTTGACCATTGCCTTTGTACGACGGGCAGGCGCCTCAAGTCTTGGCTATGAAATCAAACTTTCTGCCGAGCAGGTCGAGCGTGATACCTTGCTAACCCTCACCGACCCTACCGGGCAAACGGTGCTCAATGAGATCTTGAACGCGAAAAGTGGGTATCAAGAAATTGAATCAGGGCAACTATTTACCCAAATTATTCCTGGTATTTATGAGTTAAAAATGGGTGGTCAGCATTATAGTTTGGTGGTGTATGGGCTGCCACGCCGCCCTTGGGTAAAACTGATAGGTCATCCTGATCAACAGCTCGCAATCGATTTGCCCGATACGCCTTTGAGTTGTTCGCCAGCCGCTGCACACTGGTTGTGGCTTGATGACGCCTATCGCTGGGTCGAACAAACGCCGATTTATTTGTCCGGCCGCGCAGACAACTCCCACGCGCCAACCAAGATAAAATTGCCCTCTTCATCGCTTGTTAATGCGGAGCATTTAAGCGTCACTGTCAGTCACTTTGAGTATCAAGGCGCAATAAAAGTCAACTATGTTGAGCGATTGGCGTTGCCGCTGCCTCGAACAGTGAATAAAGAATGAGCCACAAAAAAGCCCGCGTTTTCGCGGGCTTTTCGCTGAATCTTACTGATTCATGATCAGTTTAGGTAAGCGTTAAGCATCCACATCAGTTTTTCTTGTTCGCGGATGTAATCGCTCATCAGAGCAGATGTCCCTTCATCGCCGGCATCGCCAGCAAGGTTCATGATATCGCGTTGTAGGCCAATCAGAACGCTAAAGCCTTCGACCAGCGCACGTACGCCAGCTTGACCATTCGCTTCGGGTGCGTGCTCTTTAATTTCACTGACCTTCAGGTACTCGCTGAAGCGATGCTCGGCGGTGCCACCGATGGTGAGAATGCGCTCAGCCACTTCATCAATCTTGGTTTGAAGATCGGTATAAATCTCTTCAAATTTGGTATGCAACTCGAAAAAGTCGTTGCCTTTGATGTTCCAGTGAAAACCACGCACATTGGTGTATAGCACTTGGTAGTTCGCCAATAGCGTATCCAAACGCGCGCCTAGATCGGCGGCTTTGCTGCTGTCTAGTCCAATCAATGCTGCTTGCTTACTCATTTAATGCCTCCTTAGTGGCAAATCAATGTGTTCGACCCTTCGCTTATCGCGAGTGCCAAGCACTGGAAACGGTTCGTTCCAAACGATGTAAATAGAGTAACTACCCGATATAAAAAAAGAAAATGGAGTTAACCTATATACGCGATAGGTGATATCTATGATGTGATCTAGGTATCGTCATGAACAATAAAGTGGTCAGGCAGTCGCTCGAGGCCAGCAATTAGCGCCTGTAAACATTGCGTGTCAATGGCAGTCCCTGTCTCCTCTTTCATGATCGAGAGGGCTTTTTTCATCGGAATAGGGCCACGATAGGGGCGCTCTGCAGTGATCGCATCGAAAATATCCGCGGTGGTGATAATGCGAGTGAGCAAAGAAATGTCATCGCTTTTGATACCTTCAGGGTACCCAGTACCATCGAGCTTTTCGTGATGAGCGCTGGCGAACTTGGCGAGGTGATCGAATTGGTGGATTTTCGATAAGATGGTTTTGCTCAGTGCTGCATGGCGTTTAACGTGCTCCCATTCGTCGTCATCCAGTTTTCCCGGTTTATCGAGCACATCATTGCTCACGCCGAGCTTGCCAATATCGTGCAGTAACGCGCCACGCTTTAGCCATTTTTTATCCTGTTCACTGATGCCAAGTTCATCAGCAATTAAGCTGGCGTAAACGGCCACGCGCTCGCTGTGTCCGGAGGTGAAAGGGCTTTTGGCATCAACAATGCGTCCGAAAGCCGCCGCAATGTCATCCAGATAGTCATCATCGACCCAGATACATGTGTCTGCCGGCGTCATCGACAGTACGTCTTCTTTTAATGCGGGGCTGTCCAGCTGCTGCCAAAACTGCGGATCGCGCGCTATCTGTAAAAAGGTGTCGACGAGCGTCGGATCAAACCAAGTACCGCGGCGGTTTTTTAGCTCGCTGAGTGCGGCGTCGACACCGGACTCGGTTCGGAACACATCAATGACCTGTGTCATCAATGCGATGCGCGAAAACAAAGGGATCTGTTCGGCTTTTAACTGGTCAGGACGCCCTCCTCCATCATAGTGTTCATCCAGCGCATAGATGGCTTCAGCAACGGTTTCATTAAAACGCAAATCGCGTGCGACATCGGCTCCGCGGGTACATCGTGTTTCAATCAGCTCTTGCGCATACATGTCACCGTTGCGGATGATATCAAGTGTCGTCGAGAGCTTTTGCATGAAGCCGCGTTTGACGCCGGTATTTTTAAGTACAAAGTTGAGTACGCTGGACAAGCTACCATCGACAACTTTGTAGCTTTGTTTAAAGGCCAAGTCGTTGGTGAGGTAAAGCTCACAGATCCGTGCCGCATTGCTGCTGCAGCCCGCATCTTTTAGCAGCAACGTATAGAAAAGATCATGACGTTGTTGATCATCGAGCGCTAAGGCGTCAGCGAGTTTCATTCCTAACCACGTGCAGCGCATACAGTGCTCAGGAGGCTGCCCCTCCGTCATATCCAACGCGGTACTTAACGCCAAAATGAGCTCCGATAATTTCAACTGTGTGGCGCTGCTGGCTTGGGTGTGCATGTTATTCCTTATCCTTGATGCTCATCGCGACCGGATGGCAATGACCGACAGTTAGTGTGTCAGGCGACGAACGGTAGCAGAGACCTCTTCTGCACCAGCATGAATATCGGTCATCACAGTATCGGCGGCGGTTACCTTTTCCTGTCCGAGCGTAGATTGTTCAGTGACTTTTGCCATCGCAGCGCTTACCCCTTTGATCAGTTGTAGGTTTTCATCGACGACATCGGCAATTTCGGTGGTAGATTGGCTGGTACGTTGTGATAAACCGCGCACTTCATCTGCGACGACGGCAAAACCACGTCCTTGTTCGCCGGCGCGTGCGGCCTCAATCGCTGCGTTCAATGCTAGGAGGTTGGTTTGTTCCGCGATCTGCTTAATGGTGGTCACGATGTTTTCGATACTTTGTGCGTGCTCACTCAATTGATTGACTTGATTCGCGGCTTCGCCCGCTTGGTCGGTCACGCTTTGTGATAAGGTCACGGCCTCTTGCAGCAGTGCACTGCCTTTTTCACTATCGCTAAGGGTTTGTTCTGACGAAGCTTGAGCGAGTTCAGCCGCTTGATTGACCGCTTGGTTTCGTTTCACCGTATCGGTGATGGCGGTAGCGAACTTGATCACCTGACGCACGTTTCCCTCCACATCAAAAACGGGATTATAGGTGGCTTCCAACCACACCTCATTGCCATGTTTGTCTCGGCGCAGGTATTGCCCGGAGGTGAATTGTCCTCGAGCTAAATTCTCCCAAAAGTCAGGGTTTTCATCATAAAAGTCCTGATCACAGAAGAGGCGGTGATGCTGGCCTTTGATCTCGTGATCTTGGTAGCCTACCGCGGTGAGGAAGTTATCGTTGGCACGAATAATCGTGCCATCCGGTTCAAATTCAATCACAGCCAATGAGCGATTAATCGCCGCCAATATGGCTTCTTGTCGACGCGCATCCTGGTGCGGCTTGGTGACATCCGCGGCTAGCTTGCGAATACTGACTACCTTACCGCTGGCATCTTTAATGGGGACATAGGTCGCTTCCAGCCAAATCTCCGCGCCGGTCTGATGGCGGCGACGAAACACCCCTTTTTGTGACTTTCCTTGTGCGAGCGATTGCCAAAACTGCCGATAGCTTGATGCTTGGCTGGTTTCCTCGAAACAGACCGTGCGATGATGCTGTCCGATCACTTCATCGTAGGTGTAGCCGATGATATTTAGCAATTTGTCATTAACATCGGTAATAATGCCATCGGGTGTGAAGGTGATGGTCGCAATATGTGCTTGGATAGCGTTGAGTTCTGCTTGGAGCGAGGCTTTTTCTGCTCGGCAGGTGTCCAGCTCTCGCTGCGTCTTTTTGAACATGACAGCAAACTTCCTTTTGTTCAGGTATTAATCATTGGTGCGCCATGTCGAATCGTTATAAGTTCGCGCACGCTGAGGAGTATAGCGCCTAGCGATGTCTCGCATGTGACATTGTCCCCAAATATATCGTGGTTTCCAGTATAAAAAACCATTTCTGTTGAGAGACTCGATGTTTATAAACCTCTCAATTGTGTATCTGTTTGTGTGTTTCCCCTTTCTTTTGCGTCTGTGAATACGTAATCTGTGTGACTTCGATCATGTTTAATCATAGCCGACTGTAACGTATCCATAACCTCTCCTTACGTTTGCTTACAACTTCGCTTTTCTATTTTCAATAATTTCTGAAATTTCCAAATTTTCATTGATCCCCCGCAAAGAAACTCCGTATTATTTCTCAAAGGCACTGCGAGGGAGATCAAGATGGAGCTGTCACAAGAACTACGTAATGTGGTGATGCACTTTGGTGAAATGGGAAGTCGTTGGGGCTTTAACCGTTCGGTGGGCGAAATGCTGGCACTGATTGTTTTGAGTGAGCATCCACTGAGCGCAGACGACATTGTGTCGGCACTCAACATTTCTCGTGGCAATGTCAGTATGGCAACCAAAGAGCTGCAAGGCTGGCACTTGATCCGTTCGCAGCGCACCCCTGGAGATAGAAAGGACTACTTTGTGCCGAATGGCACTATCTGGGAATTGGCGCAGCAAGTTCTCGCCGAAAGGAAGAAGCGAGAAGTCGACCCTACCTTATCTATGCTGCGCTCACACTTTATGCGGAGTGAAGACGACGCAGAGAGTCACTCGGTTAAACAGTTGCACGAAATCCACGATCTCCTAGAGCTGTTTAACCACTGGTTTGACGATGTGCAGCAAATGAAACCTGAACATCTAAAAAACTTGATGAAGCTGGGTAGCAGTGTCGGCAAGCTTCTTGAGCTGTCCGGCAAGCTGTTTCACAGCAAATCCAACGAAGAATCGGGTAGTTAACCTCCTGAGGGTAATGTCATGTTAGATACATTAATGTTGTCGCGGATCCAGTTTGCGGCCAACATCAGTTTCCACATCCTGTTTCCCACCATCACGATAGCACTTGGGTGGATGCTGGTGTTTTTCAAGTTCCGGCACAACCGTACCGGTGAGCAAATCTGGTTGGATACCTACTATTTCTGGGTAAAAGTGTTCGCGCTCACGTTTGCGCTAGGGGTGGTGTCTGGGATCACCATGAGTTTCCAGTTCGGCACCAATTGGCCTGGCTTTATGGAAAAGGTCGGTAATATTGCCGGTCCACTGTTGGGTTATGAGGTGATGACCGCCTTTTTCATGGAGGCGACCTTCCTTGGCATTATGCTGTTTGGTAAAAATCGTGTCCCGAACTGGGTGCACACATTAGCGACGCTGTTGGTGGCGATTGGTACCACCATTTCTGCGTTCTGGATTTTGGTGCTGAACAGCTGGATGCATACGCCAACTGGGTTTGAAATCATTGATGGTGTGGTGCACCCAACCAGTTGGTTTGAGGTGATTTTCAACCCGTCTATGCCGTATCGTCTAAGCCATATGCTACTGGCGTCTGGCCTGACGGCTTCTTTCTTGATCGCCGGTATTTCCGCCTACCAGAAGTTGAAGTCGCCTAAATCAGGTGTGGCAGATAAACCACTAAAAGTGGGGGTCACGGCAGCCGCTATCCTTATTCCGCTACAAATTTTTGTCGGTGATATGCACGGCCTTAACACGCTTGAGCATCAGCCGCAGAAAATTGCAGCAATGGAAGGGGTTTGGGAAACGGAGCAGGGGGCGCCTTTGCTGCTGTTTGCGGTACCGAATGAAGAGACCCGTTCTAACGACTTTGAAATTGGGATCCCGAATCTAGCGAGCTTGATTTTGACTCACCAGCTCGACGGTGAAATCAAGGGCTTGGAAAGCTTTGACTATCACCCCCCGGTGAAACCGCTGTTCTTTGGTTTCCGAGTTATGGTGGGCGTCGGTGTTCTGATGTTGGCGGTTAGCTGGTTCACGGCTTATCGCGTATGGCGTAACCAACCGATGCCTAAGTGGCACCTAATCAGCCTTGTGGCGATGACGTTCTCAGGCTGGGTCGCTACGCTTTCTGGCTGGTATGTGACGGAGATTGGTCGTCAGCCTTGGCTAGTACAGGGCGTGCTTAAAACCGCCGATGCGGTTACCCCGGTCGCCAGCTCGAACGTGGGGATTAGCCTAACCATTTACCTGACGCTCTACGCGGTGCTAATGGTGGCGTATATCCGTACCTTATTCTTTTTGGCGAAAAAACGCCTGCCTGAATACCAATCAGACAATCACGCTCAGACTGAGACAGAGGTATCCGCATGAGTATAACGCCGTATTTACCTGAAATTTATCTGTTGTTATTTGGCTTCTCGGTCTTTATGTATGCCGTGCTCGATGGCTATGATCTCGGGGTTGGCATGTTGCTACCAAGCTGTAACCAAGCGCAGCGTGACCGTATGATTGCGTCGATTGGCCCTTTTTGGGATGCCAATGAAACTTGGCTGGTGTTGGCGGTGGGCTTGTTGCTGATTGCCTTCCCTGCGGCGCACAGCATGATTTTGACTGAGTTGTACTTGCCAACATCTGTGATGCTCGCAGGCCTTATCTTGCGTGGTGTCTCTTTTGATTTTCGTGCCAAGGTGAAGCCAGAGCGTAAAGATCTCTGGGACCGTTGTTTTAAAGCTGGGTCTTTTATCGCATCAATGACGCAAGGGTACATGATTGGTCGTTATGTGTTGGCCTTTGATGAGAGCACAGGCTCCTATTTGTTTGCGCTATTAAGCGGCCTCTGTGTCACTGCGGCGTATATCTACATCGGGGGTACCTGGCTGGTGATGAAAACAGAAGGGGATTTACAAAAACGGGCTGCGAAATGGTCACGTCGCGGGGGCTGGCTAGCGGCCCTCGGAGTGTTAGCGATCAGTATCGTTAACCCTCTGGTCAGTGAGACAGTCGCAGCGCGCTGGTTTGGCTTCCCTGAAATTTTGCTACTCGCGCCCGTCCCATTGGTCTGTCTTGCCATCATGCTGCTTGTAGATCGCTACCTGCGCCACGTGCCGGTCGAAAATGATGTGGGGTACCAGTTCCCATTCATTGGCGCGATATTCCTATTTGCATTGAGCTTCTTTGGTCTCGCGTACAGCTTCTTCCCTGATATCATTCCCGGGGTAATGACGGCGAAAGAGGCGGCCAGCGCGCCGGGTACCTTATTGATTGTGGGCTATGGCGCTATGTTCGTTTTGCCGATGATCTTCTTGTATACCCTGTTTGTGTACCGTGTCTTCTCAGGGAAAGCGACTGAGCTAAACTACGAGTAACATACTTCAGATAGCAATCGAGGCGCCCAGGCTTTTTTGAAAGGCTTGGGCGCTTTTTTATTATCTCTCCTCTATTGGCCACTGACACGCTTTCACTCTGTGGTGTCCAAAGGCCCTCCCATCTATTGATACATTCCCCCTCGGTCTTATAAACCTTGTCACCCTAAACATTTACGAGATTAACCATTACATCTCATTTGTTTGTGGTGTGTTTGCTTCGGCCTCTTTCGCTGTGTTGTTTACTGTATCTGTTATTTTCTTTTCAGTTTGTGTCGATAAGTTGTCGCCATTTGATACAAATATCTGCCTTTTTGCAGTCATTTTCATTTCTTTGGTGGGGAAGAGGTGCGCGATGACCGAGACAGGGAGGGCATTTCTCTTCTTTATGCCCCTTATTAAAGCGAGCTTTCATTGGTTTTGAAGATGGATTTTTGCGCAAATTGCTCACAAATAGTGCTATCAGTACAAAATATTAGGTGTGGAATCAGTAGGGTCAAAATTGACTTAAATCATTGTTTTGTCTTTATCTAACTGTTTTCTCGTGAGGGTGGGTGTGACAAATTGGTTAAAAATAATGTTTGAGATCTAAAGATTAGCGTGTAAGATTATCTTTAACTAATCGTTCAATTAAAAACGAATGGGAGACGAAATGCCTAAGGTAGGGATGCCGGAAGTACGAAAACCGCAGCTAGTGAAAGCCACCATGACGGTGATTGGTCGGGTAGGGCTACATGCGGCAAGTATTTCTCTGATTAGTAAGGAAGCCGGCGTATCGACAGGCATTATCAACCACTATTTTGGTGGCAAACATGGCTTGCTGGAAGAGACGATGCGTGTGGTATTACGCGAGCTTTCAGCCACTGTGATCGACGCACTAAGAGAGATCCCGCGTCATCACCACCAGGCGCGTATTAACGCGATTATTAATGCCAACTTTGAAGGTTTTCAGGCCAAGTCTGATGTGGTTATCACTTGGCTGGCGTTCTGGTCTTATGCCATGCACGACAATGAGTTACATCGTTTACAACGTGTGAACGAGAAGCGCTTGCTGTCACATTTGCGCATTGAACTTCGCGCATTATTGCCAGAAGGGCAGGCGGCGATGGTGGCTCAGGGGATTGCCGCATTGATTGATGGTATTTGGTTGCGTGGTGCATTGAACCCTAAAGGTATTGATGCCAACAACGCGCGCACCATCATCAATGACTACTTAGATAAGCAATTGACCTTTTATGGTCGTCCTCAGAGCTAAGCTTCAACAGAGCCTTACATGCACACTCGAACAGAAAAGAATTCAGGATTAATCATGGATGCGAAAACGCTTTTTATTAACGGTCAGCTAACCACTGCAACAAGCGGTGAGCAGTTTGCAACGGTTAACCCAGCAACGGGTGAGACGTTGGCGCAAATTGGCCAAGCCTCGGCAGACGATGTACAAGCGGCGGTCGATGCGGCCAAGCAAGGTTTTGCGGTGTGGTCACGTATGACTGCTATGGAGCGTAGCCGTATTTTATTAAAAGCGGTTGCGTTATTACGTGAGCGCAATGATGAGCTGGCCAAACTTGAAGTGCTCGATACCGGTAAGCCGATGCAAGAAGCGGTAGAGGTTGACGTGGTGACCGGTGCGGATGCGATTGAGTATTTCGCTAACTTGGTACCGTCAATGCAGGGTGAACAGCAGCCGCTATCGGACAACCAATTCTTTTATACCCGTCGAGAGCCACTTGGCGTGTGTGCAGGCATTGGTGCCTGGAACTATCCGATTCAAATTGCCATGTGGAAGTCAGCACCTGCCTTGGCCGCGGGTAATGCCATGGTTTTCAAACCCTCGGAAGAAACCCCGCTGACCGCACTGAAACTGGCAGAGATCTTCGCAGAAGCGGGTATGCCTGCCGGCGTATTTAATGTGGTGCAGGGTGATTATCGTGTGGGGCAAATGCTGACGGCACATCCTGAGATTGCCAAAGTCTCCTTTACTGGTGAAGTGGGTACAGGCAAAACCGTGATGGGTGACGCCGCGAAGACCCTGAAGTCAGTCACTATGGAACTAGGCGGCAAGTCGCCATGTATCGTGTTTGATGATGCCGATCTGGATAACGCAGTATCCGCGGCGATGGTGGCAAACTTCTACACCCAAGGTGAAGTGTGTACGCACGGTACTCGCGTGTTTGTTCATGACAGTATTTATGACCGTTTTATTGAACAGCTTAAACATCGCACTGAAAAACTCGTTATCGGCGACCCAACCGATATGAATACCCAAATTGGTGCCCTGATCTCAACCGATCACCTTGAAAAAGTGATGACGGCTATCGAGACCGCAAAACAAAGCGGCGCGACCTTGCTCACGGGGGGGTATCGTGTGACTGAAAACGGCCTCGATAAAGGTAACTTTGTGGCCCCCACCATTTTCACTGACTGTGATGACAGCATGGCGCATGTTCGCGACGAGATCTTCGGCCCTGTGATGTCGGTGCTGCGTTTCTCGGACGAGGAAGAAGTCGTGGCACGTGCCAACAACACGCACTATGGCCTGGCGGCTGGCGTGTTCACACAGAACCTATCGCGTGCACATCGCATTATTCATCAACTCGAAGCGGGTATTTGCTGGGTCAACACCTGGGGCGATTCGCCGGCTGAAATGCCTGTCGGTGGCTATAAGCATTCAGGAGTGGGGCGTGAAAATGGTGTCGAAACCCTCACGCATTATACCCAAACCAAGAGTGTGTTAATCGAGCTTGGCGACTTCGCCAGCCCTTACGCCTAATTTCTAACGGAGCGACCAATATGTCACAACGCTACGATTATATTATCGTCGGCGCGGGTTCGGCCGGCTGTGCATTGGCTGATCGGCTGACCGAGTCAGGCCAACACCAAGTGTTATTGCTTGAAGCTGGTGGTACCGATAAGAGCATTTTTATTCAGATGCCCACAGCACTATCGATTCCGATGAACACCAAACGCTACGCTTGGCAGTTTGAATCTTTGCCTGAGCCAGGCCTTGATGGCCGTCAATTGCATTGTCCTCGCGGCAAGGTGCTAGGCGGAAGCTCATCGATTAATGGCATGGTCTATGTCCGTGGTCACGCTTGTGATTTTGAAGAGTGGGTAGAGCACGGCGCCAACGGTTGGGATTACGCAAGCTGCTTACCGTACTTTAAGCGTGCAGAAACCTGGTCTGGCGGTGCTGATACCTACCGTGGTGGCCACGGCCCGGTAGGCACATGTAACGGCAACGACATGAAATTAAACCCGCTATATCAAGCCTTTATTGATGCGGGTGTCGAAGCGGGCTACCCAGAAACCAAAGATTACAACGGTTATCAGCAAGAAGGCTTTGGCCCTATGCATATGACCGTCGACAAGGGCGTGCGTGCCTCAACGTCCAACGCTTACCTGCGCCGCGCACTGAAGCGTAGCAACCTGACCTTGAAAAAAGGTGTGGTCACACGCCGCATCTTGCTGGAAGGCAAGCGCGCGGTGGGCGTGGAGTTTGAAAAAGGCGGCAATATTGAACATGTGATGGCTGACAAAGAAGTGATCTCGAGTGCCGGTTCTGTGGGATCGCCACAGCTGCTCCAGTTATCAGGGATTGGCTCGCGTGATGTGCTCGAGAAAGCCGGTGTAGACGTTAAGCATGAGCTGCCGGGTGTGGGTGAAAACCTGCAAGATCACCTCGAAGTCTACTTCCAGTTCCACTGCAAACAGCCTATTACGCTTAACAGCAAGTTGGGTCTTATCAGTAAAGGCATGATTGGCACTGAGTGGATCTTAACCCGCAAGGGGCTGGGTGCTACCAACCACTTTGAGTCATGCGCTTTTATTCGCTCTCGCGAGGGGTTGAAGTGGCCGAACGTTCAGTATCACTTCTTGCCTGCAGCGATGCGCTATGACGGCAAAGCCGCATTTGATGGCCACGGCTTCCAGGTACACGTTGGCCCTAATAAACCAGAGAGCCGCGGCCACGTTCGGATCAAATCAGCCGATCCGCACGATAAGCCGTCAATCTTATTTAACTACATTACCACCGAGCAAGATCGCCAAGACTGGCGCGACACCATCCGTTTGACCCGTGAAATCATGGCGCAAAACGCGATGGATGCATTCCGCGGTGATGAAATTCAGCCGGGCAATGATGTTCAGTCTGATGAAGCGATTGACCGTTGGGTGAAAGATAACGTGGAAAGCGCCTACCACCCCTCGTGCACCTGCAAGATGGGTGCGGATGATGACGCACTGGCTGTGCTCGATGAGCAATGCCGTGTACGCGGAATTCAAGGGCTGCGTGTGGTGGACTCGTCTGTCTTCCCAACCATCCCTAACGGCAACCTGAATGCCCCAACCATCATGGTAGCGGAGCGCGCCGCTGACATGATTCTTGAAAAGCCACTCTTGCCTGCCGAGCAGGTGCCAGTATGGATTGCGGCTGAGTGGCAGCACAAGCAACGCAATCAAAACGCGCAGAGTGACGATGCCACCGTCGGTGAGCACGCACTTGAAACTAATCAGTAAGCATTACAAGGAAACTAAAATGTCAATGAATAAACGTAAAACCAGCAAAACTCTGATGACCGCAGTCGGTTTGAGCTCCATGGTCGCCTTTAGCGCCGCGGCTAATCAGTGTGAGACAGTCCGCTTTTCGGATATCGGTTGGACGGACGTGACCTCAACGACTGCCATCACTACTGAAGTGCTGAAAGGCATGGGTTACGAGACACAAACCGATCTATTGTCTTTGCCGGTAACCTTCTCATCACTTGCGTCGGGCGACATCGACGTATTCCTCGGTAACTGGATGCCTACGCAAACAGGCGATATCAAAAAGTATCTTGACGAAGGCTCGATCGACAGCGTTCGCGCCAACCTGACAGGTGCCAAATATACCCTCGCCGTGCCTAAGTATGTTTACGATGCGGGTGTTACTAGCGTCGCAGATATCGCGAAATACGCTGACAAGTTCGACTCACGCATTTATGGCATTGAGCCAGGTAACGACGGTAACCGCCAGATCCAGAAAATGATCGATACCGATGATTTCAACCTGGGTGACTTCCGTCTTATCGAATCCAGTGAAGCTGGCATGGTGTCTCAGGTGTCTCGTGCCGTTCGTCGTGACAAGTGGGTTGCCTTCCTCGGTTGGGCCCCGCACCCAATGAACAGCAACTTTGATATGAAATACCTATCTGGTGCGGACGAGTACTTTGGTCCTAACTATGGTGGTGCCACGGTTCATACCAACGTACGTAGCGGCTATGTCGAGCAGTGTGCGAACGTCGGTCAAATGCTTGAGCAACTTGAGTTCAGCCTCAAGATGGAAAACGAAATGATGGGCAAAATCCTTAATGACGGAGAGAAGCCTCAGGCCGCGGCACGCGAGTGGTTGCGTAATAACCCAAGTGTGCTGAACAAGTGGCTGGACGGCGTGACCACCGTTGATGGTGAGAACGCGGTTGAAGCGGTCACTGAGTACCTGAAAAAGACTGAAGCGTAAATAAAAAAAGTGTAGAAGGAGAGGGCGGTGTTAACGCCGCCCCTAAGGTTTTATTGTGAATATTATTACAGATAACAAGATCCCACTCGGTCAATGGATGGAAAATGGTGTTGACTGGCTAACCATGAACGCCGCCGGCTTTTTTGATGCGATCTCAATTGGCTTAGATACGACCATCACACTATTAGTCGACATTTTTAAATGGATGCCAGCGGCAGGGCCGATCATTATGACAGCCGCCTTAGCATGGTACCTGCAGCGTCGAATTTCCATCGTGATCTTTGTTGTGAGTGCGCTCTTGTTGATCCTCAACCTGGGCTACTGGCAAGAGATGCTGGAAACCTTTGTTCTGGTATTTGCCGCGACAACGATTTCCGTATTAATTGGCATACCGCTTGGGATAATGGCCGCGCATCGGCCCTTGGTGTACACCATTATGCGGCCCTTATTGGACTTGATGCAGACGGTACCGCCGTTTGTGTACTTGATCCCAACCTTGGTGCTGTTCGGTTTGGGCATTGTCCCAGGTCTGATTTCAACCATCATTTTTGCTATTGCGGCGCCGATTCGTTTGACGTATCTCGGCATTACCCGTGTACCGGAAGAGTTGGTAGAGGCAGGACGCGCATTTGGTGCTAACCGTATGAAACTACTGTTTAAAGTGGAGCTTCCTGCGGCACTGCCTAGCATTATGACGGGTGTGACTCAGTGCATTATGTTGTCACTGTCGATGGTGGTGATCGCGGCGCTGGTAGGTGCTGACGGCCTCGGTAAACCAGTGGTTCGTGCACTGAATACCGTCAACATTTCTCAGGGTTTTGAAGCGGGTCTGGCGATTGTATTGGTAGCCATCATTCTTGACCGCCTGTGTAAAGCACCAAATCAAGGCAACGAATAAGGGGGAAACCATGGACGCAATCGCAATTAAAAATTTAGACGTGGTGTTTGGCGACAATGTTAAGCCAGCACTGGATCTGCTTGATGATGGATTAAGCCGCTCAGAGATTATCGAGAAAACCGGTCAAGTTGTGGGCGTGGACAATGTCTCACTCAATGTGAAAGAAGGTGAAATCTGCGTCTTGATGGGTTTATCTGGCTCAGGTAAATCGAGTCTACTGCGCGCCGTGAATGGATTGAACCCCATCAGCCGCGGTAGTCTTGAAGTCCGTGATGGCAACAGAATGGTCGACATGGCAACAGTTGACTCGCAAACGCTTCGCCACCTTCGTACTAACCGTGCATCTATGGTGTTTCAAAAGTTTGCGCTTATGCCTTGGATGACAGTGGTTGATAACGTCGCCTTTGGCCTAGAAATGAAAGGTATCAGCAAGAAAGAGCGTCGTCGACAAGCGCTGGAAAAGCTAGAAATGGTCGGGTTGGACGACTGGGCTTATCAATATCCGCATGAGCTGTCTGGTGGTATGCAGCAGCGCGTTGGCTTGGCCCGTGCGTTCGCGATGGACAGTGATATTCTACTGATGGATGAACCTTTCTCGGCACTGGATCCACTGATCCGTGCGCAGCTACAAGATGAGTTGCTAGAGCTGCAGAAAAAGCTCAATAAAACGATTTTGTTTGTGAGCCATGATTTGGACGAAGCCCTGAAAATTGGTAATAACATTGCCATTATGGAATCAGGCCAGCTTATTCAACATGGTAAGCCTGAAGACATTGTGCTGCGTCCTGAGACGGATTACGTGCGTGACTTTGTTGCTCATACTAATCCATTGAACGTGTTGAAAGGGCGTTCGATGATGAAGTCTGTTGACGACTTACCTCATGTCGACAACCGTTGGAAAGTGTGTGAGCAGCGTGATATTTGGGTCACCGCAGAGCAGGGCGGTCGCTTGTCAGCCGCTGCAGGCTCACAGCCCCTACGAGTCGTTGAATGGGAAAAAGACGTTCAAGATCTGTCACAAGTTGGAGACGACACTATTGTGGTTGCCTCGCCTGACATTGAAATGCGTGATGCGATTGAAATTCGCTATCACACTGTTAAGCCAGTGTTACTCATCGAAGAAGGGAAACTGGTTGGTACCTTATCTGACCATGACTTCTACCACGCGCTGTTAGGTAAGTTTCAACAAAAGTGCACTGATAAAGCGGCGTGACATTCGGTGTATGATTTGTCTATAGACAGATGAATAAAACAGCCTGCTCCAAGAGCAGGCTGTTTTTTTTACGTATCTATGTGTGTACCGAGGTTTGGTGCCTCACTCATATCGCCTCACGAGCGACCTTGTTGAGCGAGATGGACAAAGTACTAGGGCATTATCACGGTATCAATCACATGGATTACGCCGTTGGAGGTCATGATATCGGGCTTGACGACGGTAGCGTTATCGATTTTGACATCCCCGTACGATGTTTTGATCATTACGTCACTGCCTTGCACTGTGGTCGCGGAAGACATTCCCATCACTTGCTCTGCCGTTACTTTTCCAGGGACGACGTGGTAGGTCAGGATCTCGGTGAGTTTGTCTTTGTTTTCTGGCTTGAGTAGGGTGTCCACCGTGCCGTCAGGTAACTTATCGAAAGCCGCGTTCGTGGGGGCAAAGACGGTAAACGGGCCCTTTCCTTTCAATGTATCAACAAGGTCCGCGGCTTTAACGGCTGCCACCAATGTTGAAAAGTCGTCATTTTTCATTGCTGTATCAACAATGTCATGCTCACCTTTGTGGTGGGCAGCGACGGCGTTTCCCATCCCAACCAGCAATGTCGCAGTGATGGCTAATTTCGTGATCGTGCGTGTTAACATCATTGTTCTCCCTTTTGCGTTCGTTTCCCCACCCAATAAGTTGCCTTATTACAACCCTTGGTGACGACTTGGGAAGTATCAACTTGTTGCAAGGGTGAAAACGAGGACGGAAGCGAAGTCGATCACTGGTAAGGAGAATATTCCCCATCTTCCTCTTTTCTACGCCTAATAACCGCCGCCGTCTTGTGAAATTTTTCGAACGAGTCATTCATATTATTGTGATTGTCGTCACGGTCTGTCAGGCGTAATCTCATTCTCGTTCCACGGCAATAGCGCAATGACAATGTCGAACCGTGATTGCGCCTTGATGAGTCTCTGGAGACAGATTTTTAGAAATGGAGACATTGAGGTGACAAATCACCGGCACAATTTGCGTTTAATAGCTGTCAACCCATTACGAAAGAGGAAACAAACCATGAAAAAACTTGCTGCAATCTTTGCCCTAACGTTCGCTTCAACGTCTGTCATGGCTGGTGGTCTGAACCTCGATGTAGACCCTGCAGAAGGGGGCGCTTGGGTAACGGTCACTGAACAAGGCCAAGCGGTAAAAGGCGCTAAAGTCGCCAATGAGTCGGGTCTTGATGCGAAGGTAACGGATGAGTCTGGTCGTGTATTTATCCATGCTCAGAACCAAAACAGCCGCTCAATAAACTTTGTGGCTAGCACCGATCAAGGTGAGCGTGTAGAGCAAGCCGCATTCATCAAAGGCGACCACAGCTAAAAGACGCGCGATTGAGTTCAAGCCGCCGTTAACAATGGCGGTGCCGATAAAAAGAGAGCATGTTTGCTCTCTTTTTTTTGTCACTGTTTAGGTTGGCAGTAGCCAATTTTTTAATTGATGTAGAGAGTCAACTTGGTGTGTCGGCGCAATATCTTCAGGGACTGGGGTATTATCAACATTTAGCCAACACGTATCGATGCCGGCTTGCATGCCACCGAGAACGTCAGAATGTGGGTTATCACCCACCATCAAGATTTTCTCTTTAGGCGGATGCCCCATTTTTTCAAACGCATGTTCAAAGATACGTGGGTCAGGCTTAGCGACACCGACCTGCTCAGAAATGACCAACGTAGAGATCGCCGCCTTCAATCCTGTTTTTTCTAAACGGATATCTTGTAAAGCCGTAAACCCGTTGGTGATGATACCAATATGAGCATGCGGGGAAATGGCGTTGATGAGTTCCCGAGCCCCTGGCAATGGTTCACAGATGTCTGCCATGGCATCTAAAAAACCTTGGTTTAAGGAAGAAGGGGCGACGTTTAAGCGCTTTCCCCAGTCCGTGAAGCGTTCGGTCTGTAGAGTCTGGGCATCAATTTCCCCATTTTGATACTGTACCCACAGTGGTTTATTGCGTGCGGAGTATTCGGCAAACGCCTGCTGATCAAAATCGACATCGTAATGCGAGAACAGACGTTGTAAGCCGGAGAACGCATCAAAGTGAAACAAGGTCTCGTCGGCATCGAATAAAACCCATGGGTATCGCATGTTATTACATCTCTTTACGTGAAGTTAACTAAGTGTAACAGAGTGCCAGTGCGGTTTTCGAGTCCATTTTTGTTTACTCACCGTCCATGGTGATAAACAGCGTGAGTGGTCGCGAGCGCATACGCTATGAGAATGACAAGGAAAGGTAGAGACCTGCCAAGGTCGCACTCATCAGGTTGGCGAGTGTCGCCGCGAGAATGGCTCGCATACCAAGTGTCGCAATATCGCCCCGGCGTTCGGGTACGATGCCGCCTAGGCCTCCCATCAGCATGGCAATGGAGGTCAAGTTGGCAAAACCACACAGCGCAAACGTCACGATAGCTTGACTGTGGGCGGATAATTGGCCTTTTAAGTTCATAAAATCGGCAAAAGCAACAAACTCGTTCACCGCGATTTTTTTACCAATCAAGGTGCCTGCGGTCATGGCTTCATGCCAAGGAATGCCAATTAACCAAGCCACCGGCGCGAACAGGTAGCCAAACAGCCATTCAAGGCTCAGCTGAGGCAGGTTCAAAAGAGGACCAAGCTTACCTAACCCACCATTGATGAGCGCAATCATACTGATCACGGCCAATAAACTGGCACCCACTGCCATGGCGATTTGTAAGCCACTTAAGGCGCCTTGCGTGCCGGCATCAATCAGGTTCACTGGTTTGTCCTGTGTGTCTTGCACTGATTGATGTTGCGTCGGGGTCATCGGTGTTTCGGTTTGTGGCACGATGATCTTGGCCATCATGAGTCCTGCCGGTGCCGACATAAACGCCGCCGCAATAAGGTACTTCATTTCCACACCGAGCCCTACATAGCCTACCATGGTGCCGCCAGCCACTGAGGCGAGCCCACCCACCATGACAGCAAACAGCTCTGAGCGTGTCATGGCAGCAAGAAAAGGCCGAACAACCAGCGGCGCTTCAACAGAGCCAACAAAAATATTGGCGGTGGCAGACATTGATTCTGTACGCGACGTGCCGAGTACACGTCGTAGTAGTCCACCAATCAGGCTAATGACCCATGTCATGACCCCAATGTGGTACAGCACAGCGATCAGTGCAGAGAAAAAAACGATGGTGGGCAATACATTAAAGGCGAATATAAAACCGAGTTTGAATTTAGCGAGATCGCCAAAGAGGAACTCTGCGCCTATGTCACCAAAGCTGATGATCGCAGAGACGGTGTCAGACGCGTTGGCCAAAATACGCTGGCCAAGGGGAACCGAGATGATAAAGCCAGCAAAGACGATTTGTATGAGGAATGCACCGCCAACGGTGCGCCAGTTAATCGCGGATCGATTTTCAGAAAAACCCATCGCGATAAGAAAGAGGACGCTAATCCCCAACAGGCCAATGCCAAACTGCATGATGTTGCTCCGCAAACGTTAAACTTGAGATGGAAAACGATTGCGGCGGTATTGTACGTGGTTTTTCTTATGTGACAAGTGTCACTTTGTGTGTTTTGTGTTTGCATTTTGTTTCATCAATGGTGTCTTTGATATGAGCAAGCGAGTTGCCCAAGCGTGATGACTTTCACGATCGTTATGTTTGCTTAGCAATGGTGGAAAATACGACTATGATTTTAAAAGGGTGTTAGGCGTTCTAAAACGCTATTAACCAAATTGTTTATTGTTCTGAAATAAAGAGTTCAAATAACCGGGAAAGCCAGTAAAATCGGGGCATGGAGGGAAGTTGGTGTTGGGTGCGTGGTTAGAAAGTAAACATTTGGTTAGGGGCCTAATTAAATTTTTTCTCAGATGTGGTAATGTAGTTGATTGTGTGGTGACAGCTGGTCTTTTATTGCTGGTAAAGATGGCTTGAACAGCAATGAATAATGGGCGCACCACCAACACTCACAGGCTTCCGAATAAACGGACTAAGGAGTTAACTCGTGAGCGATAAAAGCCATGAAGATATGATGACACCAGACGGGAAGGTTAACCCGATCGATACTGATTATCAGGTCGGTCAGGATAACGTGGCACTGAAACTCGGCCCGTTTGGTTTTGATATTCACAACCGAGTATTTATGGTCTCAGGGCTGGCTATTTTGGCCTTCATTTTTGTCACCCTGGCCTTTCAAAACCAAATTGGTCCTGTTTTTGGGGATCTACGTGGATGGCTAACTTCAAACCTAGACTGGTTCTTCCTTTCAGCAGGAAACATTTTTGTTATTGCCTGTCTAGTGCTGATTGCGTCTCCACTGGGTAAAGTGAGACTCGGTGGTACCGAAGCTAAGCCCGATTACAGCTACGGCGGCTGGTTTGCGATGCTTTTCGCAGCCGGTATGGGTATTGGTCTGATGTTCTACGGGGTTTCAGAGCCATTGACGCATTTCCAAACAGCGTTAGGCGGGACATCCGTAGGCGCTGATGGTCTTCGCACTGACTGGGCGCCTTTGGGTGCGGCAGCCGGTGATACAGAGGCGGCGCGCCGCTTGGGTATGTCTGCCACGATTTTCCACTGGGGCTTGCACCCATGGGCGATTTACGCGGTATTGGCGTTAGGCCTGGCACTGTTTGCGTACAACAAAGGCTTGCCTTTGACCATGCGTTCTGTGTTCTACCCACTGTTCGGTGAACGTGTTTGGGGCTGGACGGGCCACGTGATTGACATTTTGGCAATCATCGCGACCTTGTTTGGTCTTGCAACATCGCTTGGCTTGGGTGCCTCACAGGCATCAGCGGGTCTTCACTATCTGTTTGATACACCGCTAGGTGATACCACAGAAGTGTTGCTGGTAATGGGCATCACAGGCGCCGCGATTCTTTCGGTTGTGGCTGGTGTTGATAAAGGGGTCAAGCGCTTATCTGAAATCAACATGATGCTTGCGCTATTGCTGCTCATCTTTGTGATTGCAGTGGGTCCAACCATCGCTATCCTAACCGGTTTCTTTGGTAACTTGGGCGCGTATCTACAAAACTTGCCTGCGCTGTCAATGCCATTTGGCCGTGAAGATGCCAACTTTACTCAAGGTTGGACATCCTTCTACTGGGCATGGTGGATTTCTTGGTCCCCATTCGTCGGTATGTTTATTGCGCGCGTATCGCGTGGCCGTACCGTGCGTGAATTCATCACTTGTGTGTTGATCATCCCATCAGCAGCCTGTGTATTGTGGATGACTGCCTTTGGTGGCACCGCAATTGGTCAGTTCGTCAATGAAGGCTACACAGCCGTTGTGGACGCAGAGCTGTCACTGAAACTGTTTGCGATGTTAGATGATCTGCCACTAGCAGCGATCACCTCGTTTATCGGCATTATCCTGGTCATGGTGTTCTTTATCACCTCGTCAGACTCAGGGTCATTGGTTATCGACACCATTTCTGCCGGCGGTAAAGTGAATGTTCCTGTGCCACAGCGTGTATTCTGGGCCTCTTTCGAGGGCTTGGTGGCCGTTGCGCTGATCCTTGGCGGTGGCTTGGTCGCCCTGCAAGCAATGGCGGTGTCGACAGGCTTCCCATTCACGATTGTGTTGCTGGTTGCTACCGTGTCACTGTTTAAAGGTTTGGCCTCAGAGCCTCGTGCTTCGTAAGCCAAACACTTAACGTCGCGTTAAGGTTTTATAAGCAGCCCCATGTGGGCTGCTTTTTTTATTGGTTACGTTTTTTCCTATCTATTGTGTTTTTCTTCCCTGATTGCGCCAAAAGCGAGCACCTTTATCCAATCGTTATAACTGTTAAAGAATGAGTTCAAAGGATCTGCTTCGTTGTAAATAAGCTGTGCTGGCAAGGTATGTGTGTAACAACCTTGATGACAAAGTGACCAAGCGGTTAGGGGCCTAATTAAAGCGCGTTCGCTCTATGGTATTGTTGCTGACCGTGTTGTCATTGCCACCCTTTTTGGTGTTTTTATCACGCTTAAATACCAAGCAACCTTCGGCAGTGTTCAGCAACACAGAGAGGCTTGTGAATCGACGGACTAAGGAGTTAACGCGTGAGCGATAAAAGCCATGAAGATATGATGACACCAGACGGTCAGGTGAACCCGATCGACACTGACTACCAAGTGGGTCAGGATAACGTCGCTTTGAAAGTCGGCCCGTTTGGTTTTGATATTCACAACCGTGTATTTATGGTCTCAGGGCTGGCGATTATGGCCTTTGTCTTTGTGACCTTGGCCTTTCAAGATAAAATGGGGCCGATTTTTGGCGATTTACGTGCTTGGCTGACTGCAAATCTCGATTGGTTTTTCCTCTCGACAGGTAATGTTTTCGTCATTGCTTGCTTAATACTGATTGTCTCGCCGTTAGGAAAAGTGCGGCTGGGTGGCACAGAAGCCAAGCCGGACTTTGGCTATGGTGGCTGGTTCGCGATGCTTTTCGCCGCGGGTATGGGCATTGGTCTTATGTTCTATGGCGTGTCAGAGCCGTTGACGCATTTTCAAACCGCGCTCGATGGCACGTCGACAAATGCTAATGGTATCCGGACTGACTGGGCCCCGTTAGGCGGTGCCGCGGGGGATACAGACGCGGCACGTCGTTTAGGTATGTCCGCGACCATTTTCCACTGGGGACTGCACCCTTGGGCCATCTATGCGGTGCTGGCGCTTGGTCTCGCACTGTTTGCTTACAATAAAGGGTTGCCGTTGACTATCCGTTCGGTGTTCTATCCCTTGTTTGGTGAGCGCGTATGGGGCTGGACCGGTCATGTGATTGATATTTTAGCTATTGTGGCGACGCTCTTTGGTCTTGCCACCTCGCTCGGTATTGGTGCCTCACAAGCGTCCGGCGGTTTACATTACTTGTTCGATACGCCGTTAGGCGCAACGACCGAGATCATCTTGGTGGTGGTGATCACCGCGATGGCGATTTTCTCCGTTGTCGCTGGCGTCGATAAAGGGGTGAAGCGCCTATCTGAGCTTAATCTTATCCTTGCGTTCTTGTTGTTGCTGTTTGTGATTGCGGTTGGCCCGACGCTCGCAATTCTGACCGGTTTCTTCGGTAATCTCGGCGCCTATTTAGAAAATTTGCCAGCACTGGCGATGCCATTTGGGCGAGATGACGCCAACTTTACCCAAGGTTGGACATCCTTCTATTGGGCGTGGTGGATCTCTTGGTCACCATTTGTCGGGATGTTTATCGCGCGCGTATCTCGGGGTCGAACGGTACGCGAGTTCATTACCTGTGTGTTGTTGATCCCATCGGCGGCCAGTGTGCTTTGGATGACGTCATTCGGGGGCACGGCGATTGACCAGTTTGTCAACGACGGATACACCGCCGTTGTCGATGCCGAGCTGTCTCTGACGTTGTTTGCGATGCTTGAAGGCCTGCCACTTGCGACGATCACCTCGTTCATTGGTATTATTCTTGTCATTGTCTTCTTCGTCACGTCATCCGACTCAGGCTCTTTAGTGCTTGATACCATCTCGGCGGGTGGAAAAATGGATGTACCCGTATCACAACGGGTGTTCTGGGCCACTTTTGAAGGTTTAGTGGCGGTGGCGCTGATCCTTGGCGGCGGCTTGGTGGCGTTGCAAGCGATGGCTGTCTCCACCGGCTTCCCATTCGCCGTGGTGCTCCTGGTAGCGACTGTCTCCTTGTTTAAAGGCTTGGCCTCTGAGCCACGCGCGAAATAAACAGGTGTGCTAACTGTTTGATTGTTAGCTAAGATAGGAAAGGCAGGCCTTCGGGGCTGCCTTTTTTATTACCCGGCCAGCGCTTGAGCTGTGCCGCTGGCGAAAGAACGGATGCCCCAAAGGGGAGCCCTTCAATAAAATGCAGGTTTAGGTGAGCATTATGGAAGCTGAACAAATTGAAATCGCGACATTTCTTGCGCAGTACGCCCCTTTTGACGCAATGCCGGAAGAGGTGGTGGCTGAGGTAGCAACCAGTATTGAAATCAGTTACTACCGTGCAGGCACCGATATTTTTGCTTACGGTGATGAAATTCACGATTTAGCCATCCTGCGCAGTGGCGCGGTCGAGCTCTTTCGCCGGAATGGAACCTTGTACAACCGTATTTCAGAAGGCGATATCTTTGGTCAGATGGGCCTTTTGATGAACAACCGCGTCCGGATGCCCGCCAAAGCGATCGAGGATACCTTGGTCTATTTTATCCCAGAGGCGATGTTCAACCGGCTCTTTGATGACTTTGAGCACTTTGCTGATTTTGTTGAGGTAGAGGACAGAACCCGATTGCGCCAAGCGGTATCGAGTCACAACGAAGCCAATGATTTGACCACCTCAAAAGTGAAAAAACTGATTATCCGTGACCCGGTAATGATATCCAGTACGGACTCGGTTCAGCACGCTGCTCAGGTCATGTCACAAGAGACAGTCTCTTCTATTCTGGTGATGGGCGATGAGCCAGATCCTGATACTGGTATAAAGCCGGTACTGGGGATCATAACGGATCGTGACTTACGTAATCGCGTCTTAGCGGAAGGGTTGCCTTATGAGACGCCAGTGCAAGAAATCATGTCACCACAGCTGATCACGCTTGACCACAATGCGTATATCTTTGAGGCAATGCTGACCATCTTGCGCTCAAACCTTCATCATGTGCCCGTGATTCAACACGGTAAGCCGATTGGTGTGGTCGCACTGTCTGATATCGCGCGCTATGAGTCGCAAAACAGTTTGTTCTTGGTGGCGAGTATCTTCCGCCAACAATCTGTGGATGATTTGGTCATCTTGTCTAAACAAGTGAAAGATTGCTTTGTCCGTATGGTCAACGAAGACGCGAATTCACATATGATAGGCTCCGCGTTGTCGGTGATTGGCCGTAGTTTTAAACAGCGCTTGCTTGAGCTTGCTGAGGAAGAGCTCGGTGAGCCGCCAGTGCCGTATTGCTTTTTGGCCATGGGGTCAATGGCACGTGACGAGCAGTTAATTGTTACTGACCAAGATAACGCCATTATTTTGGACGATAGTTATGATCACAGTCAGCACAATGCGTATTTTGAAGCCTTGTCTAAACGTGTCTCTGATGGATTGAATGCGTGTGGGTATACGTATTGCACCGGCAATATTATGGCGACTAACCCTGAGTGGCGAAAAACGCTGAAAGAGTGGGAGCAATGCTTTGCTGATTGGATTGATAATCCCAGTCCGCGATCGCTACTTGATAGCAATATCTTTTTTGACCTTGATGGCGTCCATGGTCGCACCAACTGGGCAGAGCAACTTAAAGCCTTTATTGGTCGTCGTGCGCGCCGCAACAACCGCTTCTTGGCGGCGATGGCACGCAATGCGCTCAATCGCACACCGCCACTGGGCTTTTTCAAAGACTTTGTCATGGAGCAAGACGGGCGTCATAACAATTCCATTAACTTAAAACGTCGTGGCACGGCACCTTTGGCCGATCTAATTCGGGTACATTCATTGGCGATCGATTCACGCTCGCAAAACTCCTTTGAGCGTTTGGACGATATTATCGAGTCGGGGATCTTGCCTAAAGGTCGAGGCCCAGACTTACGCGATGCAATGGAATTTATCTCTATGGTGCGCATTCGTCATCAAGCGTTAGACATCGAAGCGGGTCGCGAGCCGGACAACAACATCGAGCCAGAGAACCTATCTGACTTTGAACGTCGAAACTTAAAAGATGCATTTCAGATCTTAAGTAACGCGCAGAAGTTCTTGAAATTCCGCTATCAGCCGAATCGGTCTTAAGGGGAGGGTATGCTTCATTTCGATTTGAGAAAAAAAGAGGATGCCGACGACGTGGATTGGCGTGCCATGCTGGAAACCAAACGTGAGACGGTCCAGCATGAGACGTTGCAAGCGTTTTATCAGCAAGGCTGGGTATCGCCTGATACGCCTGTCTCCCAGGTGTCTTTTGTGGCGTTAGACTTTGAAACCACAGGGCTTGATAGCCAGCAAGATGCGATTGTCAGTATTGGCTTGGTGCCCTTTACCCTGAATCGCATTCGTTGTCAGCATGCGCAACACTGGATTGTTAACCCTAACCGGCCGTTGGCAGAGTCGTCGATTGTCATTCATGGGATCACCCACTCAGATATCGTGAATGCCCCTGACTTTTCGCATGTGATTGAACCTTTACTGAGCGCGCTAGCCGGCTCAGTAGTCGTGGTTCATTATCGCCGTATTGAGCGGGAGTTTCTGGACCGTGCGATCAAACAGCGCCTAGGCGAGGGGATCATTTTCCCAATGGTCGATACCATGGAATTAGAAGCGCGCAAACATAGAAACGGTAAACGCAGCTTTATGGATTGGATTGCCCGTCGCCCGCCTGAGTCGATTCGTTTAGCCGATAGTCGTCATCGTTATCACTTACCCTTTTACCAGAGCCACCATGCGCTGACGGATGCGATGGCAACGGCTGAACTACTGCAAGCGCAAATTGCCCATGACTTTTCACCGGACACGCCCATCAGTGAACTATGGCGCTAACCGTGGGAACGGTCCTCGCGACTAAAGTAGAGGCTCGTGGCGAGACAATGAACCCTTTGCTGATGGTTTTCGTAATGACTGATAAGGCGTATAATCAACGTGCTACAAGTCAGTGACGAAAGTGAGAGGAAAAATGACATTGATCCATGCGGTTGAAGGGTTAGCGTTCGGTCTCGGTGTGCTATTGCTGTCATCGTCCATTGGCTTTGCGTATTGGGGGATCACTTTAAAGCCTGAAGAGGCTGAGGACATGACCGCACGTAAGATTGAGTTGGGGTTTTATGCGGGCGCGTGTCTTGTTTTCGCCCTACTCATTGGCTATTGGTTGAGCGTGTAGCCTTAGAAACTTTGGTATAACGGCGACAGCGCAAGCCTAAGACTTAAAAGTGAGTGCAAAAAACCACCGATTTCTCGGTGGTTTTTTCGTATGACCCGTAGGGGATTACCAAACGTCTTTATCGATTTGCTTATCCAGTTTCGGGAACTTGGTGCGATCAAAGGTTGGGTTCTTGCCCGCACGGCGCTGGTCTTCATAGTCTTTCATCAGCGCGAAGGCGACACCCGACAAGAGCGCAATCGCCACCAAGTTGATCACGGCCATCATGCCCATCGACAAGTCAGCAAAGCTCCAGATTAACGGTAAGTCGGTAATCGATCCCACCAACACCATAGCTAGCACAGCAATACGGTAGAGTAGAATCGCGTTTTTCGAGCGGAAAATATACTCGATGTTTGACTCACCATAAGAATAGTTGGCAATGATAGAGGTGAAAGCGAATAAGAGGATTGCGATAGCAATAAACGCCGCACCCCAGTCACCCACTTGGCTAACCAATGCTTCTTGGGTAAGCGCAATACCCGTTAGGCCGCTATTTGGCTCAAGCATACCGGAGATCAAGATGATCGATGCTGTCGCGGTACAGATAACGATGGTGTCGACAAAAACACCCAGCATCTGAACATAGCCTTGCGCCGCTGGGTGATTTGGCTTGGTGGTTGCGGTAGCGGCCGCATTCGGTGCTGAACCCATACCTGCTTCGTTTGAGAACAAACCGCGCTTGATACCGTGCATCATCGCTTGCGCGATCGCATAACCCATTGCACCACCCGCCGCTTGTTCAAGCCCGAGCGCGCTTTTAACAATGGTGGAGATCACAGCAGGTAGCTGCTCGATATTCATGCCAACCACGACAAGCGCAACCAGCAAATACGCCAGTGCCATAAACGGCACGATCAGCTCCGCCACACGCGCAACCGAACGCATACCGCCAAAAATCACGGGTGCGGTCACTACGGCAAGGGCGATGCCAACCGCTAAGGCATCAAAGCCAAACGCGGTATTCATTGCTGCAGCAATCGAGTTGGACTGGACACCGTTAAACGCCAGACCAAAGGCGATAATCAGACAAATAGCGAACGCAATACCTAACCAGCGCTGACCTAAGCCTTTCTCAATGTAGTAAGCCGGGCCACCGCGAAAGGTCTTATCGTTGTGGTTAACTTTGTACGCCTGCGCCAAGGTGGACTCGACGAAACTGGTTGCCATGCCGACCAATGCCGTTAGCCACATCCAGAAGATAGCACCAGGGCCACCCAGATAGAGTGCGACGGCCACACCGGCCATGTTTCCGGTACCGACGCGCGCTGCCAGACTGGTACTAAAGGCTTGGAAAGAAGAGATACCACCTGACGCGCCATCGCGGCTGTTGGCCATGAGTTTGAACATGTGGCCAAAGTTACGGAATTGAATAAAGCCAGATCGTACGGTGAAGTACAAACCTAAGCCAATCAAAAGATAAATGAGTACGCTGCCCCAAAGGAGGCCGTTACCTGTATCGACTATGGACACAAATAGATTTTTAAGTTGTTCCATCATTAAACTCTGTTTTGTCTGTTGGGAGACGCCTAACTCGATAAACACGTGAACTCAGGTTCATCGTGAAAGAGCGAGGGTCGACAACCACTGTCCATGTGAGATCTCTGCCGTCCATGCAGGTGAGCAACGAAACGCGCGATAGCACCAAAACATCTGGCTTGCTATGACGCGCGATGTTGGATCTGCAACAGCATTTTGAATCCATGCTCGGCTGTTGCCAGAGTGCGCCGTTGCCAGTGATAGCGATGTCTTAGCACATCAATACACTAGGTGGAGCACGCCGGATAATACCGACATTTGTGAGACAAAACACTAGATGATTATTGATCTGTTGGTWTTTTGAGCGGTCTTGGGTGTTAATAACAGCACTAAAAACTGTAACAAGAATGTAATGGGTTGCATGCTAATTACTTGATGTTAAAGCAGTCATCTCGACGCTTTTCGCATATTACTCCGTATTTTTTGACTAAATAACGTTTTCTTGCGCGCTGAACGAAATGTGATCAATGCCTCATATTACCGCCGATTTATCGTACCGACTGTCGAACGAATTTGCCCGAACCGGTAGATAAAGGTGACTTATTCACTGGATGACGCCGCTTTTTTGGTCAGCAAATCATGCTTAACGATATCGATCGCGGAGAGCGCTGTGTCGGTATCGATAGCATGGCTTTCAAGCAAGTAAATAAGATCGACGGCGAGTTTAACGTCGTCGGGGGCCTCTTCGAGTGCTTTTGACGAGGAAGAATGTGAGTCGGTCATGATGCCTCCAGGCTGGCGGAAAAGTCGGGAAAGTGGGTGAGCGCGGCTTGTATCAGTTGTTCGTGCAACGGGATTAGCTGCTCATGGGTGTCATGATAGCCTCCTCCTATGACCGCAGCGACAGGTATCTGGTGGGAGGCACACCGTGATAACACGCCTGTGTCGCGTTGAAAAATACCCTCAGCGGTAAGTGACAAATACCCCAACGCATCGTCTTTATGCACGTCGACACCCGCATCATAGATCACCATGTCGGGGCGGTGCTGAGCCAGTGCAAGGTCGAGTAAAGGCAAAAAGGCATCGAGATAGTCGCTATCTTGGGTGCCAATCGGGAGGGGTAAATCAAGCGTTGATGATGGCTTTCGCGAGGGGAAATTTTTCTCACAGTGGACGGAAAAGGTCACAATATCTGGATGTGAGGAGGCTAGCGCGGCGGTGCCGTCACCGTGGTGAACATCGCAATCGACGATCATCACTGTCTCTATGCCCGGCTGCGTGAGGGCATGACGCGCAGCAATCATTAAGTCGTTAAATAAACAAAAGCCACTGCCAAAGTCATAATGGGCGTGATGGTAGCCGCCGGTAAGGTGAATAGCCAGACCCGTGCGCAATGCCTGATCCACCGTTAAGGTGGTGCCACCCAGTGAGGTTAAACTGCGCTTTATTAGCGACTTACTCCAAGGAAACCCAATACGGCGCATTTTTACCAAAGGCAAGTTGCCCTCGAGTAATTGACTCACATAGGCGGGGTCATGAATCGCGTCAATGATCTCTCTGTGCGCGGCGGTGGGCTGGTAAAACTCAACCGGCAATCCAAGCGCTTGCAATCGTTCGAACAGCAGCCGGTACTTTTGCAGTGGATAACGGTGACCCTCGGGAAGCGGGAAATCAGAGTAAATGGGATGGTATATCAGTGGTAGCACATTCGCTCCTTACGTTATCGCTTTTCCCGGTAAGTAATGGTGGTTTCAATACGTTCTCGAGCTTTGGTGCACCGCGCTAGACGCTGCTCGAGCGCGAGAACTTGCTTTTGATGCTGTTGCCGTACAGCCGGACTGGAGGCCATCTCAACACTGGCGTTGGCATCACGGAGTTTGTCGGCGAGACGCCGCTCCCAGTCTTGATGCTTGGCCAAGTCTTGATAGAGCTCACCGATAGATTGGCGTCTTGGCCCACGACGTGCTTGTTCTTGCTTACGTAAAGGTTGAGTGGCAAGTTCACGTTGGAGTGCGGTGATTTGTGCTAACAAGGTTTCGCAAATATGGGTGGCTCGCGCATCCGTTAGTACCCCTTGCTGATGWTCGCGGCGCATCACGGCTAACAGGCCTTGTGCTTCATTAACACAGGGCGTTAATAACTTACCTTTGCAGTGAAAAAGTGGCGTGGCAAATAGCGGTGCCTTGGCTTCTCCTCGGCGACGATCAACCTCTGCGGCTTGAACGGCGAGTTGATCTAAATGTTGAGCCATGGCATCGATTTGCGCTTTCATGATGTTTTCTCTCTCAATGAGGGTTAGAACCAAGCATCAACGGCGAGTTTGCCCGCTAGAATAACCACCGCGGTGATAAAAATAGGGCGAATAAAACGGCTACCAAAGCGGATGGCTGAGTGAGCGCCAATAAAAGCCCCTAGCATTAAGCAGGCTCCCATGGTTAAGCCCAGCGCCCAGCTTACATGGCCTAACAGCGCGAACGCCACCAGTGAGGTGAAGTTACTGGTAAAGTTCATCGCCTTTGCTAATCCCGAAGATAGCAAAATATTCATCCGATAGAGCGACATGGTGGAAACCGTCCAAAACGCGCCGGTTCCCGGGCCTGCCACTCCGTCATAAAAGCCAAGTGATAAACCCTGACTCCACTGTTTTATGGGCAGCTTTGGGCAACGTGCGGGTAGCTGGTTGTTATCGCCTTTAGGGTGTGGATGCCAGATGGTATACACCGCGGCGACCAACACCACAATGGGAATGGCCTTCTCTAACCATTCGGTACTCAGAACGTCCACCAGCAGGGTGCCGGCCGTGGCGCCAATTAAGGTCCCCCAAAACGCATGCTGCCAAAATAAGGGAGAAAATAGGCGCTTTTTATAATAAGTGAACGCGGCGGTGCTCGACGCAAAGGTCGCGGCCAGCTTATTGGTGCCTAACGCAACATGCGGCGGCAGGCCAAGTGATAATAGGGCAGGGACAGTGAGCATGCCGCCACCGCCAGCTACCGCATCAATAAATCCAGCGACAAACGCGGTTAGCCCCAGAATAACTAAAGTAGAGAGGTCAATCAGTTCCAGCATGTTAACTCGTCAGTTTAAGGTTCGATCACGCGTGTAAAGGGAGGTAGCGAGTCGAGTAAGGATTGGCCATATCTACGGGTGATAATGCGCCGGTCAAGAAGCACTACTTTACCAGAGTCCTCTTCTTTGCGCAGTAGACGACCGACTGATTGTACAAGCTTTTTACTCGCTTCTGGCACCGCGATTTGTAAAAACGGGTTGCCACCACAGCGCTCGATATACTCCGCGTGCGCTTCTTCAACCGGCGAGGTGGGCACGGCAAAAGGGATCTTAGTAATAATGAGGTTGGTCAATAAGTTGCCCGGTAAGTCCAGGCCTTCGGAAAAGCTGCCGGTGCCAAAAATGATACTGGTTTTATCAGCGTTAACCGCTTGCTGATGCGCCTTTAGTAATCCGGTACGCGACTGGCTCCCTTGGCAAAGCAGCTGCCAGCCCCGTTGCTTGCAGGTGCTTTCTATCGCTTTTGTCACTTGCTGCATTTGCCAGTAGGAGGCGAAGAGCACCAAAGAGGCGCGTTCGCCTTCCAGATGTTCGAGTATTTTATCGCTCAGCACATCCGTAAAGTCGCTCGCTTGAGGTTCACAAGGCATCGTCGGGATCACCAAGCGCGCTTTGTTGGGGTAATCAAATGGCGAAGGTAAGGCTAAATAACGCGAGCCGTCGGTTTCGCTCAAGCCCACTTGACGGCAGAAATAACTGAACCGGTTGAGTGCACGTAAGGTCGCGGAAAAGAGGCCAACCCCGGCTGCACGGGACCAGAGCATTTGGTCTAAACGCCAACCCACTTCCAAGGGGGAGACATGGATCCAAAGGTCGCCTTCGCGCTCGCGACACGCTCGCACCCAACGTGCCAAGGGGGCGCCTTTATCCGAATTAGGTTGAGCCATCAAGGTCCACACCTTTTCTAAATTTTCTAACCGTTGCAGGAAAAAAGCCGTTTCCGCGAGCGCCGGATCAGCCAGTTTGGCCGAAATGTCATTTTCTTTCAGACGTTCATTGATCAAATCATGAATTTTTCCCAATGCCTGATGGGCTTTTTTGCTCGCCGTTTTGAGTTGCTCACTGGGTGAGATAAGCGCATCGGGGAGCTCGCCATCAGCAAAGCGGTAGCAACCATCATCGTTGAGCGGCAATTGACTGAGCTGTTGTTTAACCTCGCGTAAGCCTGGGATTAAGGTTTGAATCGCGTCTAGCAAGCTATCCACAAACCGATGTGCGCGCTTAATATCAGCGGTATTCCCCAACTTGGTCGTCGCTTGATTGAGCTTTTCCAACCAGCTGACCACACCCAACAGGCTGGCACTGGCGGCCGAAAAGTCTCGCGCGACAGTGGGCAAGTGATGAGCCTCGTCAATCATATACAGGCATTGCTCCGGYTCGGGCAAGATCACTCCGCCGCCGAGTTCGAGATCGGCGAGCAGCAAACTGTGGTTCACCACCACCACATCCGCTTTATCCATCGCCTCTCGTGCTTTAGCAAACGGGCAAGCACGGTGGGCGGGCAAACCGGCATGACAAGTGTGCTTATCAGAGGCGATAGCCTGCCAAAGATGATCAGCAATGGGTTTTGGCCAACTGTCTCTGTCACCATCCCACTTACCCCGACTCAGCGCAGCGTAGAGATCGTTGAGTAAAGATTGTTCGCTGCGCTTGGGTTTTTGGGTAAATAGCGCCCCTTGAATGCTTTCCATGTCCGCTACCGCACTGAGCTTATGTGCACAGCAATAGCGTTGACGCCCTTTGGCTAAAATAAAATCGAACGGTTTGGGGCAGATGCGATGAAAAAACGGGATGTCTTTATTGGCAAGCTGTTCTTGCAACGCCACCGTCGCGGTTGAAATCACCACTTTTTTATTGTTGTTGAGTGCAAACGGGATCGCACCCATCAGATAGGCCATCGACTTACCGACCCCTGTGCCTGCTTCTGCCACTAATAGTCGCCGTTTAGGCGCGTAATCGCCAGCTAGGGTTTTCGCGAGCTCTGCCACCAAATAGTTCTGAGCTTTACGGGGAATAAAGTGGGGAAGTTGATCTTGTAGCGTTTGATAGCACGCGCGAATGTCTGATTTTACGGCAGGGCTGAGCATCAACAGGTCCGAGTTGCAAAGGTTGACGCCTAGTATAACACGGGGCAAAAACGTGAAAACGATCGCGAACTGCAAGATTTCCTTACAGATATGAGATCCTGGTCACGAATTTAATTTGAACCATTCTTCGCTATCTTGCTGATCTGCCGTTTGATTAACAAAACGCCTGATTTAAGCTACTGATTAGTTTTTTATTCTAATGTAAGAGGAAAAAATCACATTTTTTGGTGTTTTGTGTTGTTAGTGTTTGTTGTTTATTTTCATCAAAAGGCGGGTGTCGAGTCAGTTAAACTGTGATCTCAGTTCAGTAAATGTCACTATATTATTGTTTTTAAGCGGTTTTTGCCTAGATTGTAATGCGCTTCCGACGAGTTGACAGAACCACATTTGTTCTGCACGATTAGCCACGAAGTTTCAGTGAACTGGCATTTTGTTCTTCGCAGCGTTTGCTGCTGATAATAGAGTGACAGTCACCATAAAACAGAGTTCCATGAAGGAACTCATAATGACTAAATAGAAAAGGCAGTGGATTAACCATGAAAAAGACTATTCTAGCAATGGCAGTACCAGCTCTGCTGGCTGCTGGCTCAGCATCAGCAAGCATCAACCTGTATGACGCAGAAGGCGTTAAAGTAGACGTTTCTGGTGCAGCTGAAGTTCAGTACATCCAGAAAATCGGCAACGACCGTGACGGTGCATGGCGTCTAGACGACGGTGATGTTCAGTTTGATACTGAAGTAAGCGTTTCTGACAAACTGAGCGCAATCGCTGCTGTTGATTTCGAATTCGAAGGCGCAGACGACAACACCGGCACAAACGGTAATGTTGAAAACAACGTGCTTTACGTTGGTTTGAAAGGTGGCTGGGGTCAATTCACCGCGGGTCGTCAGCTATTGCTGATGGATGACGCTGGTATCACTAAAGACTACGAGCTATCTGTAAACTCGTTTGGCTCTGACTACACTCACGCGCAACAAGTAGGCAAGTACGTTTACGACAACGGTACTTTCTACGCAGCGGCGACTTATACTGATAAGAGCGACGGCTTTGAAGACGATTCTCAAACTGCTGGCACTGACGGTTACTACGGCGCTGGTGATGACATCGCAATCTACGAAGGCCGTTTAGGCTACCGCGTAGCTGACGCCGACGCACGTGTTTACTATCAAAAAGCTGACAACATCAACCGTGATAGCGATGACTCAGTTGATACCTACAACTTCGAAGTTGAGTACGCAGGTATCGAAAACGTGGGCATCGCAGCTTCTGTTGGTCGTAAATCAGCAGACTTGAATGGTGTAGATACTGACACTGATTATGTGTCTATCGCTGCTGACTACACCATGGGTAAAACTACTTACGCAATCGGCTTTGACAACAAAGATGTTGACGGTCAACAAGACGACGTAAACGGTTACTACGCTAACGTTACTTACGCACTGCACAGCAACGCAAAAGTGTACGCTGAAGTAGGTGACAGCGACGGTGACGAGCAAGACTGGGGTTACGTAGCTGGTATGGAAGTTAAGTTCTAATTGAACTTACACCATCATTGCTAAACGTAGCACTGGTTACAAAAGCCGCCTTAGGGCGGCTTTTTTATTATCACGGTTTGGAGAAAAGATGAAAAAAATAGTAGGTGTGAGCTTGGTGCTATGTACTCTCATGGCATCGGGTGTGATTAATGCCGCAGAGATTACCTCAGCACGCAATATCGAATTCGTTGTTGTTGATGGCGAAAAAGTAACGTTTGACAACTGGTCTCCAACTCAGACAATTGAGTTGCCGGATGGCAACCATCAAATTGTGGTGCGATTTGAGGGTGAGGTGAAGCGAGGTAGTCGAGATCTTGTCTTTACATCACGACCGTACCTCTTTGAACTCAACGTTGATGGGCGTGATACGACGATTGATCTCGATACTCGACTAAAAACAAAAGTCCAAGCAGAGCATTATTTTGACGATGCTCAATGGCAAGCCGAGTTCGATAACGGTGATGTGATGCCTTTAGAGGCCGTCGAGTTAAAAGGGGATGGTTTTGCCGCCTATGCCGATATGGAGGCCTTGGTGGCGGAGTACAACCGTGAGAATGGCATCATTATCGACCAAGGTGAAAGCAAGAACCTCAACGATGTATTGGTCGAGGTGGATGATCAAGGTAAAGCCTCGATCAAAGGTGATGCCTTGTCGCAGTTAAAGCTTTGGTATACTAAAGCCAGTGACCAAGAGCGTAAGTCGTTCCGTCGTTGGATTATTGACCAAGATTAAGCGCCTTAGGATGATGTGTGATCGTTGGTCTTTAAACAGTCAATAAAAAACGCGCCCAGCTGATGCTGGGCGCGTTCCGTTTAAGCCACGATGAGACAAGCGAAAGTCAACCTCGCGATCACACGGTTTTACGTGCTCCAGCTGTGGCTCGGCGAGTGGCTGGATCGTGATGATAATAATTTGACGCACGGCACTGTGGGCAGCGCTGCTCGGCGGCGTCTTTCATTAAATCATCCAGTGGAATTTCACTTTCACAATCGGCACACAAGCCATAAATCTCCAAATCCATGGCACATAAAGCCGCATCGACTTTTTCTAAACGTTCACCGAGGCATCGGATGGCGCCAGGTACCCCTTGGCTTTCTTTAATCAGATCCGAAATGGTGAGGTTCTCGCAATGCTTGTCCCAGTCTTCACGCAATCGCGTGGTTAATGTTGCTACTAGCTCAGTGCGTTCGCGGTTAAGTTCACGCCCCAGCTGAGCAAGGGTTGTTTTATCCATGGTCAGTTCGCTTGATTGGCTAAAATGACTTTTATCATGACGCAGTCACACAAGTTGTTACCCTGATGTAAATCAATGAACCGGCTAAAACCTTACAAAGAGTCCGTTTTTAGCGGTGTTGACCTGAGCTATAGTACCCGCTCACTGTTGTTATGCTGTTGTGAGTGAAGTAACAAAATGGAACATGATTTTAAAGAGCCTTATAACGTCAAGTACTTCATCGGCTTCCTGCTGGTATTACTGATCCCGACCTTACCTGCCAGTCTCACTTGGCTTGGCATTATTTTTGGCGGCTAATCACCGCCTTATTCACTCGCCGTGCGGCATTCCTTATTCGCCACCCTGTACCTCCATCGTCTCTGACACTACACTTAGCATGAGTGAACAAGCGCGACCATCTCGAATCGAAGGGTAATCGAAGGGTAATAGAGACTATGCAACAAGCACCGACAGCCGCATGGCGTTGGTTATGGAACGGGTTAGGTTGGTTATGGGTCGCGCTGGGTGCGGCAGGCGCCTTTTTGCCGGTACTCCCGACCACGCCGTTTTTGCTGCTCGCCAGTGGTTGCTTTATGCGAGGCTCTCCTCGTATCGCTAACTGGCTCCACGCCCATCCAACGTTCGGGCCGATATTGACGGACTGGTACCAAAAGCGCGCGATTAGTCGCAAAGTAAAACGACGCGCGACCGTCATGATAGTGGCAAGTTTTAGCTTCTCCATTTATATCGTCGGGGCGATGTGGCTGAAAGCGTTACTGGTTACCTGCCTAATTGTGCTCTTATGCTGGTTTCTCCGCCTACCTGAAACGGAATCTGTTGCTGGTTCGGCCGAAAATTCATAACATGACGGTTTGCGTTTTTTACCGGCGAGAATTGGCCATGAGCACCGACAGCTTGAATGTCATCAAACAAAGTATTCAAACCATCCCAGACTATCCCAAACCTGGCATCTTATTTCGCGATGTCACCAGCTTAATGGAAGACCCTGCTGCCTACCAAGCCTCCATTGATGCCCTGGTTGCGCAATACCGCGATCATGGATTTACCAAGGTGATTGGTACCGAGTCACGTGGCTTTTTATTTGGTGCACCATTGGCGCTTGCGCTAGGGCTCCCGTTTGTGCCAGTGCGTAAGCCTGGCAAGTTGCCACGCGCGGTGATCAGCGAAAACTATCAGCTAGAATACGGTGAAGATACCCTGGAAATCCATCGTGATGCGATTGCTGAGGGGGATCAAGTACTGGTGATTGATGATCTACTGGCGACAGGCGGCACCATAGAAGCCACCGTGAAGCTGGTACGCCGTTTAGGCGGCACCGTGGCGCATGCTGGGTTTGTGATAAGCTTGCCGGATATCGGCGGTGAAGAAAAGCTGGCCGCGCTTGGGATCAACGTTTATAGCTTGTGCGAATTTGCAGGCCATTAATGCCAGGCTATATGCAGGGTCCCGCGTTAGCAATAAGCATACAGGAAGCGGATTGACATGAGTTACCAAGTCCTCGCTCGCAAGTGGCGACCCCATAATTTTGAGTCTGTTGCCGGTCAAAGTCATGTGCTGACGGCCTTAGCCAATGCATTGGATCATGACCGCTTGCACCACGCATATTTGTTCAGTGGTACTCGTGGTGTGGGCAAAACCACCATTGCGCGCATTTTTGCCAAAGGGCTCAATTGCGAACAAGGGGTGTCTTCTTCGCCATGTGGTCAGTGCGCAACCTGCCTTGAAATTGACGAGGGACGTTACGTTGATTTGCTGGAGATTGACGCTGCGTCCCGGACCAAGGTGGAAGACACGCGAGAGCTGCTCGATAACGTCCAATACAAACCCGCACGTGGCCGCTTCAAAGTGTACCTCATTGATGAAGTCCATATGCTGTCACGGCACAGCTTCAATGCGCTGCTAAAAACGCTGGAAGAGCCGCCTGAGTACGTAAAGTTTTTATTGGCGACCACGGATCCACAAAAGCTGCCGGTCACCATTTTATCGCGTTGTTTGCAATTTCACCTAAAACACTTTGATGCGAGCCAGATTCAGACGCAGCTAGAGCATATCCTTGGTCAAGAAGGTGTCGAGGCAGAGTCACGTGCCTTAATGCTATTGTCACGGGCTGCGGAAGGCAGTATGCGTGATGCCTTGAGCTTAACCGACCAGGCCATCGCGCTCGGAAATGGCCACATCAGCACCCAAGCTGTCGCTGACATGCTGGGGACCTTGAGTACCGATAACGCACTCTTGCTCCTTGAAGCCTTGGCGAATCATGATGCGGTTGAATTGATGAACATGCTGGCGCAGATTGCGCACGTCGGGGTGGAGTGGGATGGTTTACTCAAAGAGTTAGCCAGCCAGCTTCACCATGTGGCGCTTGCCCAAGCACTGCCTCAGACCCATGATGATGACAGCGGGGAGCAAGCACGGATTCACGCCTTGGCCTCGCGGCTTGCGCCACAAGATGTGCAGCTGTGTTACCAAATGGCACTGCAAGGACGGCAAGACCTGCCTTATGCCCCTGATGGGCGGGCCGGTCTAGAAATGGTCTTGCTGCGTATGTTGGCGTTTCAGCCGGTGAAAACGGTACCGTATGAACCGGCTACCATATCGGTGCCGGCACACGATCCCGCATCTTCACCACAACAGCCGGTAAAAAAAGATCCCTCGCAAGCACTGAACGCGTTGAAAGCGCAGGTCTCATCGGCCAGTGCGGCGTCGCCAAACCAGTCGTCACCAAGCCAGGGGCACGAAGTACAACAGAACCGGCCCATGGGCGATACCCCGGAGAGCAATGACCGAGACACGCCGGAAAGTCCCCAAAATATCAATGACACACGCGCGCCAGCTCCTCAGCAGGCGACGGCAAAGACTAGCGCGGAGGTGCCTAGCGCAGGTGCATCCGGCAGAGGGGCACATGAAGCGAGTGTTTCCGAGCTGAGCCAACCAGCAGTCGATGACTCGGCGCCAGATGCCGCGTCATCACTTGCGAATCAGCCGTCTGCCTCTTCGCCTGCCTCTAGTCTTATTCAGGCTCGTAATCAGTTGCGTAGTCGTATGAAACGTCAATCTGAACAATCGGGGAGTGGGGTAAAAAAGACGGGGCGGACACCGGCCAAGACTGATGCGTTATCTGTGCTCGATCGCGTCGCGACGGCGGCAGAGAGTGCATCGCCTGTGTCCGCGCCTGAACAAAAGACACCGAGTGTGTCGTTGTCACCCGTGACTGAACCTACTAACGGGTCGTCAGAGCCTTACCAGTGGCGCTCTACGCAACCGGTGTCACCGGAGCCCGAGACGGTGCCTTCACTGACACCTAAGTCGTTGAAACAGGCGTTAGAACATGAAAAAACGCCCGCCATGCGCGACAAACTGGTACAGGAAACCAACGCACAAGATCCTTGGTGTGCCTTGGCAGACAGTTTAGAGGTAGAGCGCCTAGTTAAACAAATGGCACTGAATGCGGCGATGTCCCAGCAAGGCGAACGCGTACAGCTTACATTGCGCCCGGATCAATCGCACCTTAATACCGAAAAAGCGCAGCAGCAATTGACTCAGGCCTTGACGACGGCGCTGGGCGCCCCCATAACCTTGGAGGTACAGCTCGGGGAAGCGGGAATCACACCTTTAGAGCGGCGCGAACAGCTCTATCAACAAAAATTAGCGCAGGCGACACACAGCCTGCATAATGATCCGAATGTGACTTTTATTCTTCAACGCTTTGCGGCGGAGTTAGAAGAAGATAGCATTCGACCAATTTAAGACACCTAACCAAGAGAGAGAATTATGTTTGGTAAAGGCGGCATGGGTAACATGATGAAGCAGGCGCAGCAAATGCAAGAGCGCATGCAAAAAGTACAAGAAGAAATTGCCAGCATGGAAGTGACAGGCGAAGCGGGCGCAGGCATGGTGAAAGTCACCATGACAGGTAGCCACAGCATCCGTCGTGTCGACATCGACGATAGCTTGATGGAAGATGATAAAGACATGCTGGAAGACTTGATTGCGGCTGCATTCAACGATGCTGCCCGTCGTGTCGAGGAGCAACAAAAAGAGAAAATGGCGGAAGTGACAGGTGGTATGCAGTTACCACCAGGCATGAAAATGCCCTTTTAATCTATGCGCACCAGCCAGTTACTTGAACAACTGATGGACTCGCTGCGTTGTTTACCAGGCGTAGGCCCCAAATCAGCGCAGCGGATGGCCTACCACTTATTGCAACGAAACCGCCAAGGCGGGCTGGCCCTCGCGCAAGCACTGAGTACGGCAATGACTGACATTGGCCACTGCAGCCAATGTCGAACCTTTACCGAGCAAGACGTGTGCGCGATTTGCGATAACCCGAAACGCCAAGAAACAGGGTTGATTTGTGTGGTTGAAAGCCCGGCAGATATTGCAGCCGTGGAAGCCACGGGTCAGTACTCAGGGCGGTATTTTGTTTTGATGGGACACCTGTCACCCCTTGATGGCATTGGTCCGGCAGACATTGGCCTTGATGTGTTGGAAAAGCGTCTGCAACACGAACCGATCCAAGAGCTTATCTTGGCGACCAACCCGACAGTGGAAGGCGAGGCAACGGCGCAATACATCGCTGAGCTATGCCAAGAGCACCAAGTGGGTGCGAGCCGTATTGCACATGGCGTCCCCATGGGAGGTGAGCTAGAGCTGGTGGACGGTACCACGCTATCTCACTCAATTATCGGTCGCCAACAGTTGAAATATCGCTAGAAGCGCCTGACGTGCAGAGACCGCAGCTACCGTTGCTGGCATTGTCTTCCACCGCGAGGGTCGGCAAGACAATGTGGCAACACCCACCGTCAAAGCAGCGATGTCAATCACACGACTGACGTGTAAAGCCTAGCCTCTGGTTAGGCTTTTCTTTTTTATTGTCTATCGACTTACTACTAACTGGCTTATATTTGACCACTTAGACCTTGAAAGCGTGGTACCGGATCCCTATATCCAAGGAGACGGAAACAACGAATTCATTGTGACGCGGGCAGATTGTCCGCGTCGCCATTAATCCTCATAGTGTTAGGTAGATTGACATGAGCGTGAAAACCCCAGAAAAACATCAGTTTGGTTCTGATACCTCCAAATTGCTGCAGTTGATGATCCACTCTCTCTACTCAAACAAAGAGATTTTCCTGCGAGAGTTAGTGTCAAACGCGTCGGATGCCGCCGATAAGTTGCGCTTTAAAGCATTGTCAGCGCCTGAGCTTTACGAAAATGACGGTGACCTGCGTGTCCGTCTGTCTTTTGATAGCGAAGCCGGTACGTTAACTGTCTCAGACAATGGTATTGGTATGAGCCGTGACGATGTCATCGCTAACCTCGGTACCATTGCAAAATCAGGCACAGAAGAGTTTCTTAAACAGCTTAACGAAGATCAAAGCAAAGACTCGAACCTAATTGGCCAATTCGGGGTCGGCTTTTACTCTGCCTTTATTGTGGCTGACAAGGTAACCGTAAGCACTCGAGCGGCGGGTCTTGCGGCCGACGAGGCAGTGCAGTGGGAATCAACCGGTGAAGGTGAGTATACCCTAGAGCCTATCAGCAAAGCTGACCGTGGCACTGAGATAACGCTGCACCTTAAAGACGACGAGAAAGAATTCCTCAATGATTGGCGCCTACGTGAGGTGATCGGTAAATACTCCGACCACATCGGTATTCCGGTAGAAATGTGGACGCAAGAGAAAGACGAGGAAGGTAACGAGACGGGCGAAGGTAAGTGGGAGCAAGTTAACAAAGCGCAAGCGCTTTGGACTCGTGCTAAGTCAGATATCTCGGCAGACGAATACAAAGAGTTCTATAAGCATGTGTCTCACGACTTTGCCGAGCCGCTGACGTGGAGCCACAACCGTGTAGAGGGTAAAAACGACTACACCAGCTTGCTGTATATCCCGTCAAAAGCCCCTTGGGATCTATACAACCGCGAGCACAAACATGGACTGAAACTCTATGTACAACGCGTCTTTATCATGGATGATGCGTCACAGTTCATGCCAAGCTACTTGCGTTTTGTTCGTGGTTTGATTGACTCTAACGATCTGCCGCTTAACGTCTCGCGTGAGATCCTGCAAGACAACAAGATCACCCAGTCACTGCGCGGTGCGTGCACCAAGCGTGTGTTGTCAATGCTAGAAAAACTGGCTAAAAACGATGCTGAAAAATATCAGACATTTTGGCGTGAATTTGGCCTGGTAATGAAAGAAGGGCCGGCGGAAGATTTCAGCAACAAAGAAAAAATTGCTGGCTTGCTGCGCTTTGCCTCAACGCATGAAGACAGCGCTGAGCAAACCGTCTCTTTGGCCGACTACGTGTCGCGCATGAAAGAAGAGCAAGACAAAATCTACTACATCACCGCGGATAGCTACAATGCGGCGAAACACAGCCCGCACTTGGAGCAGTTTAAAGCCAAAGGCATCGAAGTTATCTTGATGTATGACCGCATCGATGAGTGGTTGATGAGCTACCTGACCGAGTTTGATGGTAAGTCGTTCCAGGCAATCACCAAGGCAGATCTCGATCTGAGCCAATTCGATGATGAAGAAGCAAAAGCAGAGCGTGAAGAAACCGAAAAAGCGTTTGAGTCTGTGATTGAGCGAGTAAAATCGCACTTGGGTGATCGTGTTAAAGATGTACGTACCACCTTTAAACTCTCTGGCACACCGGCGGTGGTGGTGACCGATCAGTTTGAAATGGGCACGCAAATGGCGAAGCTTTTAGAAGCCGCTGGCCAGCAAGCGCCGGATGTGAAGTACATCTTTGAACTGAACCCAGAGCACGCTCTGGTTAAGCGCATGGCAGATGAACGCGATGAGCAGAAATTCGGTACCTGGGTAGAAATGCTGCTGGGTCAAGCGATGCTGGCAGAGAAAGGCAGCATGGACGATCCGTCAGACTTCTTGGCCTCGGTCAACCAGCTTCTGACTAAGGTATAATCGACAGGCGATTGTCGAGACCACATACTGAATGACTATCGAACAAGCCCGGCCGGATTGCCGGGCTTGATAGCGTTTAGTTAAGCGTGTATGTTTCGTGTCTTTGCGAATATAGACGCAGTTTAACGAAACCTAAATAATCATAAAGGGGATCACTATGCGCATCATTCTGTTGGGTGCACCGGGCGCGGGTAAAGGGACGCAAGCGCAGTTCATCATGGAAAAATACGGGATTCCGCAGATTTCTACGGGTGACATGCTGCGCGCCGCGATTAAAGCGGGCACTGAGCTTGGCAAACAAGCCAAAGCGGTTATTGATGCTGGCGAATTGGTGTCTGATGACATCATTCTTGGCTTGGTTAAAGAGCGTATCTCGCAAGATGATTGTGCCAACGGCTTCTTGCTAGATGGGTTCCCACGTACCATTCCACAAGCTGATGGACTGAAAGAGATCGGTGTTGCGATCGATTACGTACTCGAGTTCGATGTTCCGGATGACGTTATTGTTGAGCGTATGAGTGGTCGCCGTGCTCACCTTGCTTCAGGCCGTACTTATCACGTTGTTTATAACCCACCGAAAGTGGAAGGGAAAGACGACGTGACTGGCGAAGCGCTAGTGGTACGTGATGATGATAAAGAAGAGACGGTGCGCGCGCGTTTGAATGTTTATCATAATCAAACTGCACCACTGATTGCTTACTACAAAAAAGAAGCCGATGCTGGCAACACCCAGTTTGTGACCTTCGATGGCACACAAGGGGTTGAGCAAGTCAGCGCAGAGATCCAAAAGGTTCTCGGCTAATTTTTTGTTTAAAGGGTCAGTGCTCAGGCGCTGACACCTGTTCTCATCGGTATGACTGATGCCAGAAACCGGAGCTGACGATTAGTCGCTCCGGTTTTTTTATGGCAAGCTACGCGTCATTCTCCAAGCCATTTAATCAGATAACGTTAAATTGGAAAGGTACAACAAAAATAATCGGCTCGCGAATAAGCCAAGGACAACAAACATGACCGAAAAGCATAACCAAGTTGGCGTACTCTTGGTCAACCTGGGAACCCCAGATGCGCCTACTTCTTCTTCTGTAAAGCGTTTTTTATCTGAATTTCTGCATGATCATCGGGTGGTTGATTTAACGCGTTGGTTGTGGTGCCCACTGCTGCATGGTGTGATTCTGCCTGTACGCTCTCCCAAGGTGGCGAAGCTCTATCAAAGTGTTTGGATGGATGAGGGATCGCCTTTGATGGTGTACGCTACACGTCAGCGTGATGCCTTAGCCGCCAAGACGGGGTTACCTGTCGCTTTAGGAATGACCTATGGCTCACCTTCGATGACGGATGGTATTGAGCAATTGCAGCAACAAGGTTGCGAAAAGGTCATGGTTTTGCCTTTGTATCCGCAATACTCTGCGACCACCACCGCCGCGGTATTTGATAAAGTCGCCAAATCCCTAAAAGGACGCCCCTTGCTTCCTGAGCTTCGCTTTGTGCACCACTATCACGATCATCCGTCGTACCAATCCGCATTGGCAGACTCCGTCAGGCGCCACTGGGATAAACACGGCAAGGGCGATCTCTTACTGTGTTCATACCATGGGATCCCGCAACGTTTCGCGGATAATGGCGACCCGTACCCGCAACATTGCGAACAAACCACGGCATTGTTACAGGCGGAACTTGGGCTCCCCGACCAAGCGATCATGATGAGCTACCAATCGCGTTTCGGACGTGAAGAGTGGCTTAAGCCTTACACCGATAAAACCTTGGAAGGGCTACCCGCAAAAGGGGTTAAAACCCTCGATATCATGACCCCAGCCTTTTCTTCTGACTGTTTGGAAACCTTGGAAGAAATTGCTGGCGAGTGTCGGGATATCTTTTTAGCAGCAGGTGGCGAAGCCTTTCGTTTTATCCCATGCTTGAATGATGACGAGGCGCATATTGAGTTAATGGCGACGCTGGTGGCAGAGCATACCCAAGGGTGGTAGACGGATAAAATTCGTTTCTCCAACGCTATGCAGGCGCAAATTCTGTGGTAGAATTCGCGCCTCCCTTCCATTAGCTAGTTACACGAACCATGAAATTTCCAGGACAACGTAAGTCTAAACACTACTTTCCGGTTCACGCCCGGGATCCCTTGCTTAACCCTGCCAGTGAGCGTGGCTTTAAACGCCCTCATGTGATTGGCATAGACCAAACCTTGGTGGATATAGAAGCAAAAGTGAGTGACGACTTCCTGGATCGTTATGGTTTGAGCAAAGGCCACTCGTTAGTGATTGACGATGAACGGGCTGAAGCTTTGTATCAAGAGCTCAAAGACAACAATTTGGTGACGCATGAATTTGCCGGCGGCACCATTGGCAATACCTTGCACAACTACTCCGCTTTAGCGGACGACCAATCGATTCTGCTTGGCGTGATGAGTCAGGATATTCGCATTGGGAGCTACTCTTATCGCTATCTATGCAACACGTCCAGCCGCATGGACCTCAATTATCTGCAACCTGTCGAAGGCCCGATTGGCCGTTGCTATGCACTGATTGGCGATTGTGGCGAACGTACTTTTGCCATCAACGAAGGCTTAATGAATCAGCTCCGTCCTGAGTCGATTCCGGAACATATCTTTGAGCATGCGTCTGCCTTAGTCCTGACCGCCTATCTGGTACGTTGCAAGGACGGTGATCCGATGCCGGATGCGACCATGCGTGCCATCGAGTATGCCAAAAAGCATAACGTGCCTGTGGTGATGACGTTGGGCACCAAGTATGTGATTGAACAAAATCCACAATGGTGGCGTGATTTTCTAGCTGAGCACGTCAGTGTGGTGGCGATGAACGAAGATGAGGGTGAAGCGCTCACGGGTGAAAGTGACCCGCTGCTCGCGGCCGACGCCGCCTTACAATGGGTAGATATGGTGCTTTGCACCGCCGGTCCGATTGGCCTCTACATGGCGGGTTATAGTGAAGATAAAGCCAAACGCGAAACCTCACTGCCTTTATTACCCGGCGCCATTCCCGAATTCAATATGTATGAGTTCAGCCGTCCAATGATCAAAGCCGATTGCGAAAATCCAATCAAAATTTATTCGCACATTGCCCCATACATGGGTGGGCCGGAACGGATCAAAAACACCAATGGCGCGGGAGACGGTGCACTGTCTGCGTTGCTGCACGATATGTCAGCGAATCGTTACCACCGTGATAACGTGCCTAATTCGAGCAAACACCAGTATCCATTTTTAACTTACTCATCGTTTTCTCAGGTGTGCAAATACGCCAACCGTGTTAGCTATGAGGTGCTGGCGCAGCATTCTCCGCGTTTGTCACGTGGCTTGCCGGAGCGCGAAGATAGCTTGGAAGAGGCTTACTGGGAACGTTAATCTCATTGCCATAAAAGATAAAAAACCGCCAATTGATGTTGGCGGTTTTTTATTATTGGTCGTGAGGCGTGGGCTTATTGATACGCTTTTTCGTGTACGTTGCGGACCGCACGACCTGATGGGTCGGCTTGGTTTTTGAACGATTCATCCCATTCAATCGCYTTGGCACTTGAGCAGGCGATCGACGGGCCGCCAGGAACACACTTCGCGGCATCTTCCAGAGGGAAGAGTTCGGCGAAAATCTCACGATACATATACGCTTCTTTGGTGGTCGGCGTGTTGTATGGGAAACGGAAGGCTGCCGTTGCCAACTGTTGATCGCTGACTTTTTCATCGGCAATGGCTTTCAAGGTATCAATCCAGCCGTAACCGACGCCATCGCTAAACTGCTCTTTTTGACGCCATGCCACCGATTCTGGCAAAAGATCCCCGAAGCATTCACGAATGATGTGCTTTTCCATTTTGCCCTCGCCGCACATTTTATCATCCGGTTTGATTTGCATCGCCACTTCCAAAAATTCTTTATCCAAGAAGGGGACACGCGCTTCAACGCCCCAGGCGGCCATCGATTTGTTCGCGCGGGCGCAATCAAACATGTTGAGCGCGAGCAGTTTGCGAACGGTTTCCTCGTGGAACTCTTGAGCGTTGGGCGCTTTGTGGAAATACAGATAGCCGCCAAATACCTCATCGGCGCCTTCCCCCGATAGCACCATTTTGATCCCCATCGCACGGATTTTACGTGACATCAAATACATGGGGGTTGATGCTCGAATAGTGGTCACATCATAGGTTTCGATGTGATACACCACGTCGCGGATGGCATCCAAGCCTTCTTGAATACTGTAGGTAAATTCGTGGTGAACGGTGCCAAGGTGGTCGGCGACTTCTTTGGCGGCTTTCAAATCCGGCGCGCCTTCCAGGCCGATAGCAAACGAGTGCAAACGTGGCCACCAAGCTTGGCTTTGATCGTCATCCTCGATACGGTTGGCGGCATATTGCTTGGTCACTGCGGAAATCACCGATGAATCCAACCCACCAGATAGCAGAACGCCATAAGGTACATCGGTCATAAGTTGACGGTGAACCGCTTTCTCTAGGGCTTCTTTGAGTGCCGCTTTATCCGTGGTGCTATCTTTTACCCCGTCATATTCCATCCATGCGCGTTTGTAATAACGAACAGGCTCACCTTGTTTACTCCATAAAAAGTGACCCGGGGGGAACTCACTGATGGTTTTACAAATAGGCGTCAGTGCTTTCATTTCCGAAGCAACGTAGTAGTTGCCATGTTCATCGTGCCCATGATAAAGCGGGATAATGCCGATATGATCGCGACCAATTAAATACGCATCCTGCTCTTCATCATACAAAATAAAGGCAAAGATACCGTTGAGATAATCGAGCAGTTCTGGCCCTTTCTCTTGATATAGGGCGAGAATGATTTCGCAGTCTGACTCTGTTTGGAACGGATAATCGGCGGCGAATTCAGCGCGGAGCTCTTTGTGATTGTAGATCTCACCGTTGACTGCGAGGGCTTGGGTTTGGTTTTGGTTATAAAGTGGCTGTGCCCCACTGTTAAGATCGACAATCGCAAGGCGCTCATGAACGAGAATGGCTTTTTCAGACGAATAAATCCCTGACCAGTCCGGACCTCGGTGACGCATGGTCTTCGACATTTTTAACGCGATTTCCCGCAATTGTTGCGAGTCGGTTTTAATGTCAAGCGCTCCAAAAATTGAACACATAATCTTCCTCTCTGTTTGTGTTATACGGTGTTTTCGCCGTGGCATGTCTGCGATAAAGGACCACTGGTGGCGACCTGTTAATCACACTCTGCCCTGTGGCAGAGAAAGACACAAGTAGATAAAACAAATTCGTTATCCAAACTGACCTTGTGGTAAATATTATTTAATAAAAACCATGAAAAATGAATACAATTCAAAGATGGTCCAGTTTTTATACAAAAACGCACAAGTGAAGCATCACTTGTGCGTGAGGAGGGTGGCAGAGTGGTTAGGTATCCGGATGTGAGAAGCGGTCTCTTACGTGACGCGCAAAGCCACTACCTGCCTCTTGATAGATATTAAAGGCTTCATCCACGCCAAGTGCTTTGAGTTGGTCGAGCTCATCTTGATATTTGGCGATGGCAGCGACTTTACCACTGAATTGTGTTTGTCGAATTTGCTCGAGTGCCAACGTATTGGCGTGGCTGTGAGGCATGGCCAGTAAAATGAGCGAGATATTGCCATCAGACACGGCTCGTGACCAAAAGTCGGGATCAGTCGCGTCGCCTAAAATAACACGTCTTCCTTCTTGCTGATGACGAGTGACAGAGTCTTCTCGTGTGTCAATCCCCACTATGGGTTGGTGGTGTGTGGTGGCGAGTTCGTCGTAGGCGCCTGAGCCAATACGTCCCATCCCCAATACTAAAATACTGGCATCACCGAGATTGATTTGTTGATCGCTGGGATGAAGTTTGTCGGGTGCACGCTCAGGTAGCCAGCGTGATGCCCAACCATACAGCTGATTACTAAAGGTATTGAGCGGGGCGGAAAAGGCAAAACTGAGTGATACCGCGATGGCGATGGAGACCAAGATCGGGCCGGGCATCAGTCCTGTTTTATACGCCAAGCCACCCACAATGAGTCCAAACTCACTGAAGTTGAATAAGGTGAGCGTGGTAAATAAGGCAGTACGGACGCGGTAACGGAACCCATTAACGATCCAATAGTAGAGTACGCCCTTGATGGGCAGTAATAACATCAAGATCAGGGCAAAACTAAAGCTTTGCCAGGTAGGCTGTTCGGACAAGCCAATGTTGAGGAAAAAGCAAACTAGAAAAAGCTCTTTCATATTAAACAGTGACTTGGCCATTTCGGATGCACGTGGGTGACTGGCAAGCAGCATACCGAGAATAAGTGCGCCTAAGTCAGGTTTAATCCCCACCGCCTCAAACAATCCAGCGCCAGCCACTAGGGCGAGGAACACGGCATAAAGAACCAACATTTCACCGTGACCTGCCTTGTCCAAAAGCTTACCCAATAGAGGTTTTAGCAGAGGTAAGCCAAAGAGGAGGAGGGCGGTGAGTTCGGGGGTTTTTCCCGATGTGGCGGTGAGGAAAATCACGGCAAAGATATCTTGCATGATCAGCATGCCGATGGCCAAGGTGCCATAGGTGGCATTAAGCTCACCTTTTTCTTGCAGCGCTTTGATGGCAAAGACGGTGCTAGAAAACGATAGCGCGAAGCCAAGCAGTAGCATTTCAGGCACACTCATGCCTGACAGCATAGGAATGCTCAGTGCTTTAAGGCCCATTAGCGCCAGGGTAAAAAACGCGGTTGTCAGGACATTATGGGCAGTGGCCCCAAACCAGATTTCTTTCGCAAGCAAGGTTTTGACATCAAGCTTTAAGCCGATAGTAAACAGCAGCAATGTGACACCCAGGTCGGCCAGCTGCGTGATCACCGGTGTCGACTGGTAGCCCATGGCATGGAGAACAAAGCCAGCGATAAGAAAGCCAACCAATGGCGGGAGGTGGCAGCGCATTAATGCATAGCCACTGATAAATGCAGCGGAAATAAAAACCAGTTCCATATCTTGTACTTATTCTAAAGTTGAGTGAGACAAGGCATTGTCGGTAACGTGGCTATAATGTACACGTTTTGTGGTCAGTATGTGAATGTAAAATAAGGAAGCGTGAGAAAAGGCCGGTGAAGATAAGATGAGGCAAGGCGACATTTGCAGAGAAGACTGACGTTGCGAGAGAAGATGCCCGCTATCCTAACCGCTGGCTGACCAACGGTTAGGGATTAACGACTCGGCTAGGTTTAACGGCGATGCTTTAACTGACACGTTTTAATCACTCAACATGTCAATCCAAGTAGTGAAAAACTACTCCTCCAACAGCTCTTGTAGGAGCTCACCATTAAGCATCGCCCGCTTGACTAAGGAAAACGCAGCCATTGTAGGCTGAGCCTCCAAATTTGCGCTAACAATCGCCAGCTTCTCGTGGAAACTTGGCAGTGATTGATTCTCTACACAGCGCTCAATGGCAGGAAACACCACACTTTTTGCCGCGGTAATTTTGCCAGCAATCACCACCAGTTGCGGATTAAACAGGTTTACGGTCATCGCGATCGCTTTACCCAGATGATTGCCAACTTTAACCAACACTTGGCGTGCTAACTCATCACCTTGCTCTGCGGCTTGGCAAATGGCTTCGATGGTTAGGCTTTGATCATAACTGAGGCTACTGGGATGCCCTTGCGCAAGCAGTTGTTGGGCGTGCTCAATGATGGCTTCGTTTGAGGCCACGGTTTCTAAGCAGCCAAAGTTGCCACACTGACATTTTTTACCCAGTGGATCGATCTGCACATGGCCGAGCTCACCGACATTGCGGTTATGGCCAAGAAAAATTTGCCCATTGACGATGATCCCCGCGCCAGTACCATGATGCACACTGACCAGCATAGAGTCATAGTAGTCTTGGCTCGCCCCAAAGTAGTGCTCCGCCAGCGCTTGACCGCGAATATCGTTGCCAACGAAAGCCTGCACACCAAACTCTTCGCGCAAGGTATCAGCAAGTGCAAGTTGTTTGATATTGATGTTGGGCATGTATTCGACCACCCCTGAATCAGGGTCAACCAAGCCAGGCATGACCACGGATATCGCAATCAGTTCTCGGAGTGCGTGTTGGTGCGTTTCCAAAAATTGGCTAACGATATGAATCAAGCCTTGAACAAGCTCGTCCTGATCATGGTAGTGGAAGGTTTCGCCGTGTTCGGCCAAAGAGGCACCACTCAAGTCATACAAAGACAACTCAATAAAATGACGACCCAATCGTACCGCAAGGGTATGAAAGGGCGCACACTCGGTGGTGAGAGAAATGGCACGACGTCCACCTGTCGATGCTTGTTGTGCCACCTCTTTAATGAGGCCTCTTTCTAGCAGTTGGCGGGTAATTTTGGTCACACTTGCCGGCGCCAATCGGCTTACATCGGCAATTTGTATGCGTGAAATTGGCCCTTGTTGATCAATTAATCGATAAACGGCAGCTCCGTTAAGTTGCTTTACAAGATCGACATTCCCGATTTTTCCGCCAGTCATAGGTGTCCTAGCTTTGTAGATATTGTCCGTTTACGATCGTCGCTTGAACGTTGATTGCACGGTCGAAAATGGCAAGATTCGCAACTTTCCCCGGACGAATGCTGCCATAGTGTTGTTCGATACCGATTGCGCGAGCGGGATAGAGCGTAGCCATCCGCAAAGCTTCATCCAAGGCGATCCCTACATGCTCAACACTGTTATAAATCGCCTGATCCATCGTCAGTGCCGAGCCGCCAAGCGTGCCATTTTCATCAACACACTTACCGTCACGGTAATATACTTTCTTACCTACAAAAATAAAGTGATCCATGTCGGCTCCTGCTGGTGCAACCGCATCCGTAACCAACACTAATTTCTCACCTTTTACTTTATGTGCGAGACGAATATTAGGGTACGAGACGTGAAAGCCGTCAGCAATTACACCAGTGTATACATCAGGTGTATCGTAGATGGCACCGACGACACCTGGCTCACGGCCTGAAATAGAGGTCATTGCGTTAAACAGGTGCGTGGCAAAGGAAATGCCGTGGGTAAAGCCTTGCTTAGCTTGTGCGTAAGTGGCATTGGTATGGCCAGCAGAGACCACGATACCAGCTTGCTTCAGGGCTTGAATATGCGACGCGGGCGCCAGTTCAGGCGCGAGGGTGACTTTGGCAATCACATCCGCATTTTCGCATAAGTAGTTGATCATCTCATCGTTGCTTGGGCGAATATAGTCAGCGCTGTGTATCCCCTTTTTTTCGATATTCAAATAAGGGCCTTCAAGGTGTAACCCCAGCGCCTGATGGGGCTGCTGTTTTTGGTAAGCACGCATGGCGTTGATGGCGGCTTGCATATCGGTATCAGAGCTAGTGATCAGGGTGGGGAGAAAGTTGGTGCAACCTGATTTAAGGTTAGCCTGATGCATGGTCGCGATGGTGTCAGGGGTAATGGCATCATTAAACATCACGCCGCCACAGCCATTAAGCTGAAGGTCAATGAAGCCTGGGCTGACTAATGCACCGTCGAGCGCGCGCGTGGCAATATCATTGGGCAGGGCGTCTTGTCGACAGACGGCGTCAATCAGGCCTTCTCGAATCACGATGGCATGATCATCCAACACCTCATGGCCAGTAAAAATCCGGCAGTAGGTTAACGCATACATGCTTCAATTCCTTATAAATGGTGTATATTTTGGGCTTCAAGCTCTTGAAAATACTTCACAGTTTTTACTTTTAGTTCTGCTGTTGAAGGTGCATCGCACACAATCATCGCTTTTGGGTGCAGTTGTAGCCCTGATACTGTCCATAAGTGGTTTACTGACCCTTCTACCGCGGCCTCAAGTGCCTGGGCTTTGTTGTGTCCTGTCACTAGGATCATGACTTCTTCTGCATCTAACAAGGTGCCGACACCAATGGTGAGCGCATGCTTAGGTACTTGACTGATATCATTATCAAAGAAGCGAGAGTTTGCCACACGGGTATCCTCGGTCAAGGTTTTGATCCGTGTTCTTGATGCTAATGATGACGCGGGTTCATTAAACGCAATATGACCATCGTTTCCTACACCACCCATAAAGAGATGGATTTTGCCGTACGCTTTGATTTTTTCTTCATAACGTTGGCACTCGGCATCGACATCGGTCGCATTTCCATTAAGCAAGTTGATGTTTTTTTCTTGAATATCAATATGGTTAAAAAAGTTTTCGTACATAAAGGTACGATACGCTTGTGGGTGATCAGCAGGGATCCCACAGTATTCGTCCATATTAAAGGTCACCACGTGCTCAAAACTGATTTCGCCTTGCTGGTGGAGCTTAATGAGTTGCTTATAGGTGTTGAGTGGCGTCCCCCCTGTGGGTAAGCCCAGAACAAAGGGGTTATCGGCAGTCGGCGAAAACGTGTTGATGGTATCGACGATATAGCGAGCCGACCATAGGCCGACTTGTTGGCTGGTTTGTAAAGGAATGAGTCGCATCGGTCACCTCGTTCTATCAATGCTCAGTTCGTGGCCATAGCATAACGGATATGCTCATTTATTTTCATCATAAAATAAGTTTTATGATCAGGCTAACAATTTTCTCTGTATATGGGTGGGTTTGGTGATGATTCTCACAAATAACGCGGGTTTAATTTGCGAGGCGAATTTATTGACATAAACTGCAATTGACTAACATTGCTTTACAAAAGAAGTGATTTAACAAAAGTCCTTGGGCAAGCGTCCAAGTTAGATGCCCAGCCGCGGAGCAAGCGCTAGCGTGGTGGGGCACTGAAAAATATAAAGGGGGAACGACGGTGAATATTCTTGGTTATGCACAACGTATAGGTCGTGCGCTGATGGTACCGGTTGCGGTATTACCAGCGGCTGCGATCTTGATGGGGGTCGGCTACTGGCTTGACCCAACTGGATGGGGGGGCAACAGTGCCCTAGCTGCTTTCTTGATAAAATCAGGGGCAGCGATTATCGACAATATGTCAGTGTTATTTGCCATCGGTGTGGCATATGGCATGTCAAAAGATAAAGACGGCGCCGCCGCTCTGGCAGGCTTTGTTGGCTTTATGGTGATCACCACGCTGTGTGCGCCGGGTGCGGTAAGCCAAATTGGCTTGGTCGATATTTCAGTGGGCAACAATGAGCTTGCGTTCAGCAAAATCAACAACCAGTTTATCGGTATCTTGATCGGTGTGGTGTCTGCTGAGCTGTACAACCGTTATAGCGGTGTTGAGCTGCCTAAAGCCTTGGCGTTCTTTAGTGGCCGGCGTTTGGTGCCTATTTTGGTCTCTGTTGTGGCGATCATCATCTCGTTTGTATTGATGTTTGTCTGGCCTGTGTTATTTGGTGGCTTGGTTCACTTTGGTGAAAGCATCACCAACCTAGGTGCCGCGGGTGCCGGTGTTTATGGCTTCTTTAACCGCTTACTTATCCCTGTTGGTCTGCACCACGCGCTTAACGCCGTATTCTGGTTCGATACGGTCGGTATTAACGACTTGGGCCGCTTCTGGATGGGGGCACAAGGCCTTGAAACAGGCGAAGCGATTAAAGGGACCACAGGCATGTACATGGCAGGCTTCTTCCCCGTCATGATGTTTGGTCTACCGGGTGCAGCGCTTGCGATTTATCACACAGCGCGTCCTGAGAACAAAGCACGTGTTGCGTCTATCATGATTGCTGCTGGTTTTGCGTCTTTCTTTACTGGGGTGACCGAGCCACTTGAATTCTCATTCTTGTTTGTCGCACCTTTGTTGTTCGTGTTGCATGCGCTATTAACCGGTGTTTCCTTGTTTATCGCGGCCACTTTCGACTGGACGGCAGGCTTCGGCTTCTCGGCAGGTTTAGTTGACTTGGTGTTGTCGTCGAAAAACCCGGTGGCTAACCAGTGGTACATGCTGCCTATCATGGGCCTTGTATTCTTTGCGCTTTATTATGTGTCATTCCGCGCCGCGATTTCAGCGCTCAATCTGAAAACGCCAGGTCGAGAAGATGACGCAGTAGAAAGTGCACCGGCGAGCGCCAATACCGGTGAAGCGAGCGATAATCGCGAGCTTGCACGCAAGTACCTTAAAGCCCTTGGTGGTCATCAAAACCTAACATCGATTGATGCGTGTATCACCCGTCTGCGTCTGTCGGTTGCCGACCGCGAGGTGGTTGATGAAGCGAAATTGAAAGCCATTGGGGCGATGGGAGTCGTCAAGCTTGGCGAGAACAACTTGCAGGTCATTCTTGGCCCTCTAGCAGAAATCATTGCCGGTGAGCTGAAACAAATTCCAGAAGATGAAGATTTGTCAAACGTCGCGCTGCCATAAACGAGGCACTGTACGACAATGATCTGAACAAAGCGCCCACCCAACAGCTGGGCGTTTTTTTAGGTTTGTGTCATCGCTTTCGCGCAAAAAAGTAACAAATAGGCCTACACCGCGATGACAATGACAACAACGGGTTGAGTCGCAGCGCGGAATAGGAGATCATAGTATCTATGTAGCTTTAAAATTCGCATTTTTGATACGAGGTAACCTTGATGAGTGATGCTGAAGCTCGTCCCACTAACTTTATTCGCCAAATCATTGATAAAGACTTGGCGGAAGGGAAACACACAGCGATCGTGACACGTTTCCCACCAGAGCCGAATGGCTATCTGCACATCGGCCATGCCAAATCAATTTGTTTGAACTTCGGGATCGCACAAGACTATCAGGGTGAATGCAACCTGCGTTTTGATGATACCAACCCAGAAAAAGAAAACGTGGAGTACGTTGAGTCTATCAAGCGTGATGTGCAATGGTTGGGCTTTGACTGGGCAGGAGAGGTGCGTTACTCCTCAAACTACTTTGATAAGCTTTATGGTTACGCGGTTGAACTTATTGAAAAAGGGCTAGCGTACGTCGAAGAGCTGACGCCCGATGAGATCCGAGAGTATCGTGGAACATTGACCGAGCCGGGCAAGCACAGCCCTTATCGCGAACGTTCGGTTGAAGAGAACTTAGCATTGTTTGAAAAAATGCGTGCTGGTGAGTTTGCAGAGGGTAAAGCCTGTTTGCGTGCCAAAATCGATATGGCCTCACCCTTTATGGTAATGCGTGATCCGGTTTTATACCGCGTGCGTTTTGCGCATCATCACCAGACTGGGGATAAGTGGTGCATTTACCCAATGTATGACTTTACTCATTGTATCTCGGATGCACTAGAAGGGATTACCCATTCTCTTTGCACCCTTGAATTTCAAGATAACCGACGCCTATACGATTGGGTGTTGGAAAATATCACCATCGACTGTACGCCGCGTCAATATGAGTTCAGCCGCTTAAATCTCGAGTATACCGTGATGTCCAAGCGTAAGCTGAACCAACTGGTGGAAGAGCAGTTAGTGAACGGTTGGGATGACCCGCGTATGCTGACTATCTCTGGCTTGCGTCGTCGTGGTTACACGCCTGCCTCGATTCGTGAATTTTGCCAGCGTATTGGTGTGACCAAGCAAGACAATACCATAGAGATGAGTGCGCTTGAGTCTTGTGTACGCGATGATTTGAACGAAAATGCGCCACGCGCAATGGCGGTGCTCGATCCGATTAAACTGGTGATTGAAAACAAAGCCGATGATGTCGAATGGCTTGATGCGCCAAATCATCCCAATCAGCCCGAGATGGGCACGCGTCAGGTGCCCTTTTCGCGCGAGATCTGGATTGAACGTGAAGATTTCCGTGAATCAGCCAACAAGAAGTACAAGCGACTGGTGCTGGACAAGGAAGTGCGTTTGCGCAATGCCTATGTGGTCAAAGCAGAGCGTTGTGAGAAAGACGATGATGGCAATATTACCACTGTGTATTGCAGCTATGATCCAGACACCCTCGGTAAAGATCCTGCCGATGGGCGTAAAGTGAAAGGGGTGATCCATTGGGTCTCTGCTGCTGAGGCGTTACCCGCTGAATTCCGTTTGTACGACCGTTTATTCACGGTGCCAAATCCGGCGGGTGCGGAYAACTTCGCTGAGACGATTAATCCGGCGTCATTGCAGGTACAACAGGGGTTTGTTGAACCAAGTATGCAAAATGCGCCAGTAGAGAAGGGTTATCAGTTTGAACGGACAGGCTATTTCTGTGCAGATAATAAAGATAGCCGTAAAGATGCACTTGTCTTCAACCGGACCGTGAGTTTACGTGATACCTGGGCGAAGATAGAAGGTAAATAATAAAAAGCCGGCGTGATGACCACGCCGGCTTTTTTCGAACGTTCACACTGAATCAATCAGCGTTATGAATGGATGGGTCGGCTTTGCAATCGCCTTCCTTACAGTGACCATACAAATACAAACTATGGTTTGTCAGTTGCACATTAAAGCGTGCGGCGATTTCTTTCTGACGCTCTTCAATCAAATCATCAGAAAATTCAATCACTTTACCGCAGTCAAGGCAGACTAAGTGGTCATGATGATGCTGTGTCGCCAATTCAAATACGGACTTTCCGCCTTCAAAATGGTGACGCGTGACAATGCCTGCATCGTCAAATTGGTTCAATACGCGGTACACGGTTGCTAGGCCAATTTCTTCACCTAGGTCAATTAATTTCTTATACAGGTCTTCGGCACTGATGTGCTGGCAATCTGGCTGTTGCAGCACTTCTAGGATCTTGAGCCGTGGGAGGGTGACTTTGAGCCCAGCTTGCTTCAACGCCTGGTTATTGTCTGACATGTGTATCTACCTGTTTTCTGCCTGAGTTAAGACAGTTGGATTAGCAAGGAAAATATCTTATAAGCCTATCAAAATTGCACTGCTCTCGCTACTCTCGACATGTATTCTTAGGACGAAATTTGATCATTTGTGGTTGCATCAATGTTTACGAGATGTGARTATTATCTGGTTAGACCAGATAAGGATGTCAACTTACATGTATCGCTTCTACAAACCACGTATTGTTAAGTGGGCACTTAACAGCTGGCCACCGTTTTGGGGCGCAGGGATCCATATTGATGCGATTAGCCAGGATTTTAAACGCGTCAACATGCGTTTGAAACTCCGCTGGTGGAATAAAAATGCCAATCGTACCCAGTATGGCGGTAGCATCTTCTCTTTAACCGATCCTGTCTATGCGCTCATGTTAATGGGGATTCTCGGCCCTCAGTACCATGTTTGGGACAAACAAGCAGATATCAATTTTATTAAGCCGGGAACCACGGACTTGTACGCAGATTTTGTGATCAGTGATGCGGTGTTAACCGATATCCAACAACAAGCAGGGCGAGGCGATAAGGTATTGCCCGAGTTTGTTGTCCACGTCAAAGACGCGCATGGCGAGGTGGTTGCTGAAGTAAGGCGTACACTTTATGTGAGAAAAAAACGCCAGTATCGAGATACAGCCAGCAAACAAGCCGCATGATCGGCCCGTTGTGCGCCGGTTAGATAAAAAACGCCAAGGTTGAGTCCCCTTGGCGTTTGATAAGCCAGACTTAGTCTTCAAGCTCTGCGAGACACATTTCTTCGTAAACTTGTTTCACCCACTTGCTCACACGCTCGTCGGTCAGTTCAGGCTGGCGATCTTCATCCACACACAAGCCAACAAAATGGTTGTCATCAACCAATGCTTGTGAGGCTTCAAATTCATACCCCTCAGTTGGCCAATGACCAATGATGGTCGCGCCTTTCGCTTCAATGATGTCGCGGACGGTGCCCATGGCATCACAGAAGTATTCTGCGTAATCTTCCTGGTCACCACAGCCGAAAATAGCCACGAGTTTTGTTGAGAAGTCAATTTGCTCTAACTCTGGGAAAAAGTCATCCCAGTCGCACTGTGCTTCACCGTAATACCATGTTGGAATACCGATCAGCAGCAAATCGAAGTTATCAATATCTTCTTTGCTGCTCTTCGCGATATCTTGCACGTGAACCATTTGCTTGCCTAACTGCTTTTGAATGGTTTTTGCAATTGCTTCCGTGTTTCCCGTGTCACTACCAAAGAAGAGACCTACACTCGCCATATAAAAAACACCCGTTTTGTCAGTGGGTTGCTGTTTGCAACTAACTCGAATTAAAGAAAAAGCGTCGCTTTTTCAAACCTATATGATTAACCAGTGACTTCAGTGCTAGGGTTAGCCGATGCCGACCCCTTCCCAAACCAACTGAATCACACCTTTTACGATAAAGCCGACACAGCCTAGTGTGAGCACAAACCAGACGATCCGTCGGCCGAATACTGGCACATTGCCCTCACGTAACACGTCTTTAATTGCCATGCCGATAAAAAAGAAAATCGCGGCGAAGACGAGATCTAGACCTATTTTCTCGAGCAATTGAAAGTGCTCGTAAAGCATGCGTGCCTCCATTGAGCACCGACTTATGCGGCGCAATATATCACAAGGGTCACTTAACTGTTAACGCTCGCTCGGCATTAAAAAACGTTCTATGACGCTGGCAACCACCGCCGGTTTTTCAGCATGTAGCCAATGACCCGTGCCTGCCACCATATGCGCTTTTGAATGAGGGAACTGAGCAACAATGGCCTCGCGGTGGTCTGGCAGAATGTATTCAGAGTTCTGCCCTTTGACAAACAGAGTTGGGCCCGAATACTGGCCAAACTCTGTCCATCCCATGATGTTACGATAGCCGTGATAAAGATTATCAATATTGAAGCGCCAGGCGTAGTGACCGTGATCGGTTTTATAGAGTGATTTCAATAAAAATTGGCTCACGCCTGGATTTTCAATCGATTCATTCATCATGGTTTGCGCTTGTTGGCGGCTTTCCAGTGTCACCGTTTGTGTCTGATGCAATGCCTTGAAAACATTGTCATGTCGGTTAACTTGATAATCGACTGGGGCAATATCCATCACCACCAATTGTTCTACGCGCTCAGGAAAACGCTGGGCGAGGGCCATCGCCACTTTGCCACCCATTGAATGACCAACGATAATGGCTGACTCAAGCTGTTGTGCATCCATCCACGCGACCACGGCATCGGACTGGCTTTGATAATCTGTGTCCTGTGTATGATAGGAGCGACCATGGTTAGGTAGATCAATTTGATAAACACAAAAATGGTCGACCAGTGTCTTAGCGAGCCCGCCTAAATTATCGAGATCACCGAATAAACCGTGGATCAATACGAGCGGTGAGCCCTCACCGCGAGATTTTCCGTTTAACAACACGTTGCTTTTCTCTCAGATTACTGGCTTTAACGTAGAGTATACCTATCTATCTCTGTATAATCGCCCCGTTAAACGATAAACAGGACGCGATGAAAAACAATGAAGACGATAGAGGTTGACGACGATCTATACCGGTATATTGCCAGCCAAACCCAGCATATTGGCGAAAGCGCATCAGACATCCTGCGTCGCTTACTGCTGTCGGACTCGGCACCGCAGCCAACCCAGGCTGCGCCGACGACGCCCTCTCGTTCTAGCGGTATTGTTGTCAGTAAAGACGCTGGGCGCAGTGCGTCCGTTGATCGTGTCAAAGCGATGCGAACGTTATTGATTTCAGATGAGTTTGCGGCTCAAGAACGAGCGATTGGCCGTTTTATGCTGATCCTCACCACCTTATACCGTGTTGACCAACAAGGATTCGCAGATGGTATGGCGCTAAAAGGGCGTACCCGTCTGTATTTTGCCGATAATCCACAAACTTTATTAGAAAGCGGCAAAACCACCAAACCCAAGCAGATTCCAGACACCCCTTTTTGGGTCATCACCAACACGAATACTGGCCGTAAGCGTCAGATGGTGGAGCAGCTGATGGAAAAAATGCAGTTCCCGAGTGATTTGACTGAGAAGGTTGTGAACGCGATTTAATCTATGCCACTCATGGGAGAAGAGAATTATGGCAGTGCATCCTCAAGCCGGACAGCGCGCAAATCCGCAAGATTTGTGTGATATCCCGGCGCTTGTGACGCGTTTTTTCCAGGCTCAACCACGTCCAGGTCATCCGTCGCAACGTGTTGCGTTTGGGACGTCAGGACACCGTGGAAGCGCGTTGAACACGACGTTTAACCGCGATCATATTTTGGCGATTGCACAAGCAATTTGTGATGAGCGCAGCGCGCGCGGCATTTCTGGCCCGGTCTTTGTCGGAAAAGACACTCATGCGCTTTCAGTACCAGCATTCGATGCCGTGGTTGAAGTGTTAACGGCCAATCACGTTACGGTGATTGGCCAAGCTGAGCAAGGGTATACACCCACCCCAGGGGTATCGCAGCAGATACTCGCCTACAACCGCGCGCATGACGCGAAAGCGGACGGGATTGTCATCACTCCCTCGCACAACCCACCGCAAGATGGGGGCATCAAATACAACCCGCCCCATGGTGGACCCGCCGAAGGCGAAATCACGAAAGCAATAGAAACGCGAGCGAATCACTATATCGAAACCCATCTCGTCGGCGTTAAACGCTCGGAGATTGATGCGGCGATGCACAGTGACTATTACCAAGCGCAAGATCTTGTGACGCCATATGTCTCTGGGCTGGCCAAGGTTGTTGATATCGAGGCTATTCAAAAAGCGGGTTTAAAACTTGCCGTTGACCCTTTGGGGGGAGCAGGGATCCGCTATTGGCAGCAAATTGCCGCGCATTATCAACTGGATATTACCCTGATTAACGATCATGTCGACCCAACGTTTGGCTTTATGCCGCGCGATAGCGATGGCGTGATTCGTATGGATTGCTCGTCTGCATACGCAATGGCCGGACTATTGGCGTACAAAGATGATTATGATTTGGCATTTGGCAATGATCCAGACTTTGATCGCCACGGCATCGTGACTCCCGAAGGACTGATGAACCCGAATCACTATTTAGCCGTGTGCATCGATTATTTGTTCCGCCACCGTCCGCAGTGGTCAGCCGATTTAGGCGTGGGTAAGACCCTGGTGTCCAGTGCGATCATTGATAAGGTGGTTGGCGATCTCGCTCGTCCGCTGGTTGAAGTGCCCGTCGGCTTTAAATGGTTTGTGCCTGGCTTGAGTGAAGGAACGCTTGGCTTTGGCGGGGAAGAAAGTGCCGGTGCCTCATTCTTAACCTTTGATGGGCAGCCATGGTCAACAGATAAAGATGGTATCATTCTTTGCTTACTGGCAGCAGAAATCCTGGCGGTAACGGGGCTTACGCCGCAGGCGTATTATCAAAAACTTGCCCACAAGCACGGTGATCCGTCGTATAACCGATTACAAGCGGTTGCCAATGCAGCGCAAAAGCAGGTGCTCAGTCAGCTCAGCCCCGAGATGGTGACGGCAGAGAGCTTGGCGGGCGATACCATCACCGCCAAACTGACGCATGCGCCGGGGAATGGCGCTGCCATCGGAGGACTGAAAGTGGTCACGGAATTTGGTTGGTTCGCTGCGCGCCCATCAGGGACAGAAGATATTTATAAAATCTACTGTGAAAGCTTTAAAGGTGATGAGCACTTGCGTTTGATTGAGCAAGAAGCGCAACAAATTGTTGACCGCGTGTTCAACGCTCAAGGCGTTTAGCGCATCTCGTCGTGACGCTGTAGTCGAAAACGCGTACAGACAATGTGCGCGTTTTTTATTTCAAAGCGGGTAACGCGGGTATCGTCTCTGGCCAGTCGCGGGGTACCACGAACCAAGGGGTGAGTGAGTCATCTAACAAGTGACAGGTGCGAGATAGCTCATCAAGTGATGCGCGTTCGAGCTTGGGCAAATCAGCGAAAGCGGGCAGTGACAACCACTGGTCGCGGGCCAATACGGCAAATTCCCTGTCTGTTGGTAATGCATCTGGCCAACACCACCATCCCCCAATGCTGTCATGATTGACGGGGGGCCACTCTGGTAGGGGCTGCTCGCCATGATGATAATGGCGGTACAACCTTCCTTGCACCATCAAACGCTTCTCACTCGGTTGCCAGTGTGGGTATTGCTGACAGAAGCTTGGGTGGCTGGATAGCGCCAATTGGTGGTCAAGCATTCGCGCCACTTTGATATCTAACGCATCCTTGGCATTGGGGCCTAACCAACGGTTGTCATGGGCGAGGTAGAATTTTACCGCTACCTCCCAGTGCTCTAGTTGCCCCTGATATCTGACTAAAAAGTCGATGGCACCTCGCGTCTTGCCGCCTTCATTAATTTGTATTTCCTCAGCTTCTAACCCCAAATGCGGGTGACAATCAATGAGCTGAGTGAGCAGCCACTGATAGTAAAAGCCGATACGCTTTGGTCCCTTATAGGGCGAGGGAGATGGCAGTAATTTGTGTTGCCAAAGATGATGAGGCACAACCGGGAAGTGCTTGTCGCTGAGTAGTGAGAACTGATTTTGTAACCAGCTAAAGTCGGCATTGATTTGATCTTGGTTGCTAAATAGCGGATCGGTGTCACTCATGATGTAATTTTATTACCTTGTTAAAAGACTGTTAAAGCTGAATCTGGTAATTTTTGGGTGAAAAATAACCATTTATGTAGTAAAAAAACAAAACGGGTGGTACACTACGTCCATACTTGCAAACTGGTCAGATGAGTGAGGTTGATTATGTATACACCGTTCGATAAAACCCGTGTTGTGTTGCGCCGCTGCGCGGTTGTGATCGCGGGCATCACTTGCCTGCCAACACTGATTGTGCCGCCCATGGCATCGCGTTTATATAGCCATTTACATCAAGTCTGGCTTAAAGACAGCACCAAGCCAGTCTGGTTAGCTGAGTCGGAAAAGGTCGGTGGTTTTTTCTAACCCACCTTTACCTCATCAAGGCTTAGCCTATCGTATAAGCCATAAATACGTATAGATGCAGCCGAACAGATAGGTCGCGATTAGATAAGCGGTGAGCCATTCGTGCTCGCCGCTTTTTTTATTTTTGCTTGTCAGGTTACACTGTTGCCATTGTCTCGCAAGTGGATGTGAATGCTATGAATAATTTTGAACTGGAAGCATTGCTCAACGCCGAACTAAAACCGGATAGCATCAAAGACTACAGCCCGAACGGACTGCAAGTGCAAGGGCGTGATGAGGTTCACACTGTCGTCACAGGGGTGACGGCTTGCCAAGATCTTATTGATGCAGCGATTGAGCAGAATGCGGATGCCATCTTGGTGCACCATGGTTACTTCTGGCGCGGCGAACCACAGCAAATTCGCGGCATGAAGTACCAACGTATCAAGATGTTGATTGAACATGGCATCAATCTATACGGTTATCACTTGCCTTTGGATATTCACCCGACGCTGGGTAACAACGCGCAACTTGCCAAACGTTTAGGCATTGAGCTGCTTGGGGGATTGGAGCCTGACAACTCTGTCTCGATTCCTGTTTATGGAAAGCTTTCAACGCCCATGACGTTGGCTCAGTTTGAGCAACAAGTTGCCACGGTGCTTAACCGGACGCCCCTTGTGATTGACGGTGGCCAACAAACGCGGATTGAAACCGTTGGGCTGTGTACTGGTGGCGCGCAAGATTTTATCGACTTGGCCGCTTCACAAGGGATGGATGCGTATCTGTCGGGTGAGATCTCTGAGCGCACAACCTTTTCGGCGCGCGAGCAAGGTGTGCATTATATCGCGGCAGGGCATCACGCGACCGAGCGTTATGGCGTGAAAGCGCTAGGGGAGTGGCTTGCCCAGCAGCATGGTTTGAATGTGCACTTTATTGATATCGACAATCCAGCGTAACGCCTAGGCGTTGAGGCTAAGTGCGATAAAAGGTAGACGCAGCAATGTGATAAACTGCTGATGATAAAGAAAAAGCCGCCTATTGGCGGCTTTGTTATATGACATTCGCGGCTTAACTGCGCTTGTCCATCGGCGTAAACTCGCGTTGCGTATAGCCTGTGTAAAGCTGACGCGGGCGCCCAATACGCTTGTGTGGGTCGGTATGCATTTCATTCCAGTGAGCAATCCAACCAATGGTACGAGACATCGCGAAGATCACTGTAAACATCGACGTGGGAATCCCGATCGCTTTCAGGATAATGCCTGAATAGAAATCAACGTTCGGATAAAGTTTCTTATCGATAAAGTAATCATCTGACAATGCGATGCGCTCTAGCTCCATCGCTACATCAAGCAGTGGGTCCTGTATTTGTAACTCATTGAGCACTTCGTGACAGGCTTCACGCATCACGGTTGCGCGAGGATCGTAGTTCTTGTAGACGCGGTGACCAAAGCCCATCAGGCGGAATGGATCATCTTTGTCTTTCGCGCGAGCAATATACTCAGGAATGTTATCAACATGCCCGATTTGCTCAAACATACGCAAGCACGCTTCATTCGCACCGCCGTGGGCGGGTCCCCATAACGAGGCAATCCCTGCCGCAATACAGGCAAATGGGTTCGCACCTGACGAGCCCGCAAGGCGTACTGTTGATGTGGATGCGTTTTGTTCGTGATCGGCGTGCAGCGTGAATATTTTATCCATTGCACGCGCAACCACAGGGTTGACCTCATACTCTTCGCATGGCGTGGCGAACATCATATGTAGGAAGTTCTCCGCGTAGTCGAGGTCGTTACGTGGATAAATAAATGGCTGCCCGATCGAGTACTTGTAACACATTGCAGCCAATGTTGGCATTTTCGACAGTAAACGGAACGCCGTGATTTCTCGGTGTTGATCGTTGTTGATGTCGAGAGAGTCGTGATAGAACGCGGCCAGTGCACCTACAACCCCGACCATTACGGCCATTGGGTGAGCGTCACGGCGGAAGCCGTGGAAGAAGCTTGCAATCTGTTCATGCACCATGGTGTGGCGCACGATCATTGAGCGAAACTCATCGTATTGCTTTTGGGTAGGGACTTCACCGTAGAGCAGGATATAACAGACTTCTAAATAATCAGCGTTATTGGCAAGTTGATCTATCGGGTAACCGCGGTGCAGCAATACGCCGGCTGCGCCATCGATGTAGGTGATTTGCGAATTGCACGAACCCGTTGCGACAAAGCCAGGATCAAAGGTGAAATAGCCTTCGTTTACCAGCTGGCGCACATCAATGACTTCTGGACCGACGGTGCCCTCGATAATCGGCAGTTCGATTGGTGCTTTCCCTTCGATATGTAGGGTAGCTTTCTTCTCTGCCATAACAATCTCCTTTGTTATTTTATAATCCCATCCAGGATACGGACTCGACCGTTGTACCGATCGACCCTAATGATGTCAATTTTTAACCTATCGATGTGTGCGTCAGTTAATAACTTATTTGCAATGCGAGTTAAATATCTGTTGTGAGATTCCGGTCAATTTTGTGCGTTTGTAATTGTCTGTTACGCCACGTATACTTTTTCGAGGTCTCTGGGCAAATCAGTATCCTAGAGCGTTTAGGGGCTCAAACACCTTTCCTAACTGACGTGATCCATTCGCCAAGAATTGCAGTTATAAGCAATAAGGTACATGAAGCGCGTTACGCAGATGTTGCAGGTCTTACGCTTTGAGTACTGAGGTTCAGAGAGTGTAATAACTATAAATGCTCAATGGAGCTGAGTGGGCAATATCGTGAAAGAAAGAAAGTCAAGACCCGTAAACCTCGACCTCCAGACGATTCGTTTCCCGATAACAGCGATTGCGTCTATATTGCATCGAGTGGCAGGTGTCATCACCTTTGTCTCGATCGCCATCCTCCTATGGCTGCTTAGCCTGTCTCTCTCTTCTCCTGATGGATTTCAATCCGCTGCTGCCATTGTCGATAGCTTTTTCGTCAAACTGATCCTTTGGGGCATTTTGACGGCGCTGGCGTATCACATTGTTGGCGGGATCCGTCATTTGATCCAAGACATGGGTTATTTTGAAGAGCTGGAGTCTGGCGCGCAAAGTGCGCAGGTTGCATTTGTTATCACTGGCGTATTGTCTGTGTTGGCGGGGGTTTTAGTATGGTAACTAAAAACATCTCATCGGTCGGGCGCAATGGTGTGCACGACTATGTGCTGATTCGCGCCACTGCGATTCTCATCACACTTTACACACTTTATATGGTCGGTTTTGCCGTTTTTGGTCCTGAGATTACGTATGCCTCATGGACAGCGTTTTTCGGCCAGACCAGTACCAAAGTCTTTACCATGTTAGCCCTGGTCTCCGTGCTGATTCACGGCTGGATCGGAATGTGGCAAGTATTGACTGATTATATCAAGCCAGCCTTGCTGCGTGGCATGTTGCAACTGGGCGTTGTGGCCATGCTACTGATCTATGTTTTCGCCGGTTTCTTTGTATTGTGGGGTGTGTAAGTGAGTATTCCAGTTCGCGAATTTGACGCAATTGTCATTGGCGCAGGTGGCGCAGGTATGCGCGCCGCACTGCAAATATCAGAGCAGGGCCTAACCTGTGCACTGTTATCTAAAGTGTTTCCAACTCGTTCGCACACTGTGTCCGCGCAGGGTGGGATTACGGTAGCATTGGGTAACTCGCACAAGGACAACTGGCAATGGCACATGTATGACACGGTGAAAGGGTCGGATTATATTGGCGACCAAGATGCCATTGAGTACATGTGTAAGACAGGCCCTCAATCTGTGATTGAGCTTGAAAAAATGGGGCTGCCATTTTCTCGCTTCGAAAACGGATCCATCTATCAACGCCCGTTTGGTGGCCAGTCCAAAGAGTTTGGTGGCGAGCAAGCAGCGAGAACGGCAGCGGCTGCTGACCGGACCGGGCACGCACTGCTGCACACCTTGTATCAGCAAAATATTAAAAACAAAACCACCATTTTTTCTGAGTGGTATGCATTGGATTTGGTGAAGAACCAAGACGGTGTGATTGTTGGTGCGACCGCCATGTGTATGGAAACAGGCGAGATTTGTTACTTTAAGTCCAAGGCAACCGTGCTTGCGACAGGTGGCGCTGGTCGTATCTATCAATCAACCACCAACGCGCATATTAATACTGGCGATGGTGTGGGAATGGCGCTGCGCGCAGGCGTGCCAATGCAAGATATGGAAATGTGGCAATTCCACCCCACAGGCATTGCTGGAGCGGGTGTATTGGTGACGGAAGGTTGTCGTGGTGAAGGCGGTTATCTGCTCAATAAAGATGGTGAACGCTTTATGGAGCGTTACGCCCCCAATGTGAAAGATTTGGCAGGGCGTGACGTGGTGGCGCGTTCAATGATGATCGAGATCCGAGAAGGGCGTGGCTGTGACGGCCCATGGGGCCCACACCTCAAACTGAAGCTCGATCACCTTGGCAAAGATGTGCTCGAGTCTCGTCTCCCCGGTATTCTTGACTTGTCGCGTACCTTTGCGCACGTCGATCCTATCAAAGAACCGATTCCGGTGATCCCAACCTGTCACTACATGATGGGGGGCATTCCAACACAAGTGTCTGGCCAAGCAATCAAGCAAGACCCGCTCGGCAATGACATTGAAGTACAAGGTTTGTTTGCCTGTGGCGAGATTGCCAGCGTGTCTGTTCACGGTGCCAACCGCTTGGGCGGCAACTCATTGCTCGACTTGGTTGTCTTTGGCCGAGCGACCGGCCTGCACCTTGGCGAGACACTCGCCGCGCAAGTAGAAGCGCGCGATGCGAGCGAGTCAGACATTGAGGCGTCACTGGCACGGGTTAATCGTTGGAATAACACCCAGCAGGGTGAAGACCCGGTTGAGATCCGCAAAGATTTGCAAGCTTGTATGCAAGAAAACTTCTCTGTGTTCCGAGAAGGTGAGGCGATGGAAAAAGGGCTGAAAGAGCTGAAGGAAATTCGCGAACGCCTTAAGTCGGCGCGTCTTGATGATACGTCAACCGAGTTCAACACCCAGCGTGTCGAATGTTTGGAGCTGGAGAATTTGATGGAAACCGCGTATTCAACGGCGGTATCAGCCCATTATCGTACTGAAAGCCGTGGCGCACATGCGCGTTTCGACTATCAAGACCGCGATGATGAAAACTGGCTATGCCACTCCATCTATAACCCAGAAACCGAAGCCATGTCGAAGCGCGACGTCAATATGGCGCCAGTGCACCGTGAGGCTTTCCCACCGAAAGTCCGCAGTTACTAAGGGGGTCGAGAACGATGAATGTTAAGTTTTCTATCTATCGCTACAACCCAGATGTAGATAATGCGCCATACATGAAAGACTACACGCTGGATGTGCCTGAAGGGTCTGACATGATGCTGCTGGATGCGCTCATTCAGCTTAAAGAGCAAGATCCTACTTTGGCTTTCCGTCGCTCGTGCCGTGAAGGTGTCTGTGGCTCTGACGGCGTCAATATGAACGGTAAAAATGGCCTGGCATGCATCACGCCGCTGTCCTCACTGATGGACAAGTCCGAAATCGTGATTCGTCCGCTACCCGGTCTACCGGTGGTGCGTGATCTTATTATTGATATGGGGCAGTTCTATGAGAACTATGAGCGTGTCAAACCCTACCTGATGAATGATGAAACGCCACCGTCGCGAGAGAACTTGCAAGCGCCGGAAGATCGCGCGGAACTTGATGGCTTGTATGAGTGCATTATGTGTGCATGTTGCAGTACCGCATGCCCTTCATTTTGGTGGAACCCTGACAAGTTTGTTGGTCCAGCGGGCTTGCTTGCCGCTTACCGTTGGCTGGCGGATAGCCGTGACACAGCGACCGAAGAGCGGTTATCTGATCTAGACGACGCTTTTAGTGTCTTCCGTTGCCACGGGATCATGAACTGTGTCAGTGTATGTCCAAAGGGACTGAACCCAACCAAGGCAATTGGGCATATCAAGTCTATGCTGATTCAGCGCGGCGTTTAAAACGCTGAACCAATAACGTAGAAAAAAATGCCCCGTCCTCGGACGGGGCTTAATAACAGGTAACCCGGCCTCAGACCGGTGTTTGGATAAATAACTAGTGGTTAAGGGATAACAATGCAAAATGGCGTGATGAAGGCTTGGTTAGAGTCTTCTCATTTGGCTGGCGCCAATGCAACGTACGTAGAAGACCTCTACGAAATGTACCTCAGTGACCCGGAGTTAGTTGATCAAGAATGGAGAGCGGTTTTCGACCAGCTGCCAGTGGTAAGTGATACCGCGGTAGAACAACCTCACTCTCGTGTTCGTGATTACTTTCGACGCTTAGCTACCGATACATCGCGTGCAAGTGCTTCAGTCAATGATCCAGATGTAGACGCGAAACAAGTCAAAGTTCTTCAACTGATTAATGCTTTTCGTTTCCGCGGCCACCAACAGGCCAGCCTAGACCCTCTCGGGTTATGGAAACGTAAACCTGTACCTGATCTGTCACCTGCTTTTCACTCTCTTAATGAGCAGGATTTCAACGAAACCTTTAATGTCGGCTCATTTGCGATTGGTAAAGACAATATGCAATTGGGCGAGCTGTATGATGCGCTTGAGAAGACTTATTGTGGGTCTATCGGTGCAGAATACATGCACATTACCGATACCGAAGAAAAGCGCTGGATCCAAGGTCGCCTGGAGTCTGTGGTTGGACAGCCGCAGTTTAGCGAAGAAGAAAAGCTCACCTTTTTAGAAGAGCTCACCGCAGCTGAAGGCCTCGAACGCTATCTTGGTGCCAAATTCCCCGGCGCTAAGCGGTTCTCTCTTGAAGGCGGTGATTCGCTGATCCCGATGCTGAAAGAGCTGATTCGCCACGCGGGTAGCGAAGGCGCACGAGAAGTGGTGGTCGGAATGGCTCACCGTGGGCGCCTCAATGTGTTGGTAAACGTATTAGGTAAGAAACCGTCCGAGCTTTTTGATGAGTTCGCGGGTAAACAAGACGAGAGTTGGGGAACCGGGGATGTGAAATATCACCAAGGCTTCTCGTCTGATTTCGCGACACCAGGTGGTGATGTTCACCTTGCGTTGGCGTTCAACCCCTCACACCTTGAGATTGTGAACCCGGTGGTGATGGGGTCCGTGCGTGCTCGCCAAGACCGACTGGAAGATAATACCGGCTCGAGTGTCCTCCCTATTACCATCCACGGTGATGCCTCTATCGCCGGGCAAGGAGTGGTACAAGAGACCTTCAACATGTCGCAAGCGCGAGGCTTCCAAGTAGGCGGCACCGTGCGCATCGTGGTCAATAACCAAATTGGGTTTACCACGTCGAATCCGGCTGATTCACGCTCGACGCAATACTGTACAGACATCGCTAAGATGGTGCAGGCGCCGATTTTCCACGTCAATGCAGATGATCCCGAGGCGGTTGCTTTTGTATCGCGCTTGGCGCTCGATTTTCGCAACGAGTTTAAGCGTGATGTGGTGATTGACTTAGTCTGTTACCGTCGCCATGGCCACAACGAAGCGGATGAGCCCAACGCGACTCAGCCGATGATGTACCAAAAGATCAAAAAGCATCCTACTCCGCGTAAGCTGTATGCCGATGTATTGGATCAACAAGGGGTCGCTAATCTCGAAAAAGCCACTGAGATGATCAATGAGTATCGTGACCTTCTCGATAGTGGTGAGTGTGTGGTGAAAGAGTGGCGCCCAATGGTGTTGCATTCTGTCGACTGGACGCCCTATCTAGGCCACGATTGGACGGTAGAGTGGGCGAATAAGTTCGATGCTAAGCGTCTGAAAGAGCTGGGTCATCGCATTTGCCAGTTGCCGGATAGCCATAAACTCCACAGCCGTGTTGCCAAGCTCTACAAAGATCGCAAAGCGATGGTAGAAGGCGAAAAGATGGTTGATTGGGGGATGGCTGAGACCCTTGCTTATGCCACTTTGGTTGATGATGGCAAACGTATCCGCATTACGGGTCAAGACTCAGGTCGCGGCACCTTCTTCCACCGTCATGCGGTGCTCCACAACCAAGAAGATGGCAGCACGTATTTGCCACTTGCAAATATCCATGACAAACAAGGACCATTCGAGATCTTCGATTCCGTGTTATCGGAAGAAGCGGTACTGGCGTTTGAGTACGGTTACGCCACCGCTGAGCCAGGCGGTTTAACCGTGTGGGAAGCACAGTTTGGTGACTTCGGCAATGGTGCGCAAGTGGTGATTGATCAGTTCATCAGCTCTGGTGAACAAAAATGGCGCCGCATGTGTGGCCTGACTATGCTACTTCCTCATGGCTATGAAGGGCAGGGTCCCGAGCACTCGTCAGCACGTTTAGAGCGTTATCTGCAACTGTGTGCTGAGCAAAATATGCAGGTTGTGGTGCCATCAAGCCCCGCGCAGGTTTATCACATGTTGCGCCGGCAAGTGGTGCGCCCAATGCGTCGTCCTTTGATCGTTATGTCACCGAAGTCGCTGTTACGTCACCCACTGTGTGTGTCTAACTTGGAAGACTTAACCGAGGGTGATTTCCTACCAGCGATTGGTGAAATGGACGATCTTGAGCCAAGCAAGGTGAAACGCGTCGTGATGTGCTCGGGCAAAGTCTATTATGATTTGCTACAAGCACGCCGAGAGCAAGAGATTGATGACGTTGCCATTATCCGTATTGAGCAACTTTATCCATTCCCTCTGGACGCGGTTAAAGACGCGATTGCGCCTTATAGCAATGCGAAAGACTTTGTTTGGTGCCAAGAAGAGCCACAAAACCAAGGGGCGTGGTACAGCAGCCAGCACAACTTCCGTGCTGCCTTACCGCAAGATGCCACATTGACCTATGCCGGACGCTCGGCATCCGCATCACCTGCGGTAGGTTATATGTCTGTACACCAGAAACAACAAAAAGCGTTAGTTCAAGACGCTCTGACCCTAAAGTAAGAACTAGAACATTAAGGATAAATACGATATGACAATCGAAATTCTGGTTCCCGATTTACCCGAATCTGTGGCTGACGCAACCATTGCCACATGGCACAAACAGCCAGGTGACTCGGTAACCCGTGACGAAGTACTGGTTGATATTGAAACAGATAAGGTCGTGCTGGAAGTGCCTGCCCCTGCTGATGGGGTGTTGGAGTCCATCATTGAAGATGAAGGGTCAACCGTATTAGCGAAACAGGCCATCGCTAAAATCAAAGAAGGTGCCGTCGCAGGTGAGCCAACCAAAGACGTTCCTGCACAATCAGAGTCTTCACCTGACAAGCGCCACACCGCCTCACTAGAAGAAGAGACGAACGACGCGTTAAGTCCTGCGGTACGTCGTCTGCTTGCTGAGCATGACCTCTCTCCTGACGCCGTGAAAGGCACAGGTGTGGGTGGACGCATTACGCGAGAAGATGTTGAAGCACACCTTAAGAGTCAGCCTGAGCAGGGTGAGCAAAAAGCACAAAGCCAAGATGTGCCACCTGTGGCTGAACGCGGTGAGAAGCGTGTTCCTATGACGCGCTTGCGTAAACGTGTCGCTGAGCGCTTGTTAGAAGCGAAAAACAGTACCGCGATGCTGACCACCTTCAATGAAGTGAACATGAAGCCCATCATGGACTTGCGTAAGCAATACCGTGATAGTTTTGAAGAGCGTCACGATATTCGTCTCGGCTTTATGTCTTTCTATGTGAAAGCGGTCGTCGAGGCCTTGAAGCGTTACCCAGAAGTCAACGCATCCATCGACGGTGATGATATCGTTTATCACAACTACTTCGATGTCAGCATGGCGGTATCTACACCGCGTGGTCTGGTTACCCCTGTGCTGCGCGATTGCGACAAGCTGGGCTTTGCGGATATTGAAAAGGGTATCCGTGATTTGGCGATTAAAGGCCGTGATGGCAAGCTCACCGTCGATGAACTGACAGGGGGCAACTTCACCCTCACCAATGGCGGTGTCTTTGGCTCATTGATGTCAACGCCGATCATTAATCCCCCTCAAGCAGCCATTCTTGGCATGCACAAGATCCAAGACCGCCCAATGGCGGTGGATGGCAAGGTCGAAATCTTGCCGATGATGTACCTGGCGCTTTCTTATGATCACCGTCTGATTGACGGTCGTGAATCGGTAGGCTTCTTGGTGACCATCAAAGAACTTCTAGAAGACCCAACACGTCTGCTTCTGGACGTTTAATGGCGCTACCCCCTGTTTTTGAGGGGAGCCATTTTAGAGGGGACGGAGGTCCCCTCATTTGGAAAGCAAAAAGACACAATAATGGACACTAACACGGATAGAACATCATGAATCTGCACGAATATCAGTCAAAGCAGCTGTTCGCTGAATATGGTCTACCAGTTTCAGAGGGCTATGCTTGCGACACACCACAAGAAGCTGCTGAAGCAGCCGATAAAATTGGCGGAAACAAATGGGTCGTTAAATGCCAGGTTCACGCCGGTGGGCGTGGCAAGGCAGGCGGGGTAAAACTGGCTAACTCCAAAGAGGAGATCCGTCAGTTTGCTCAGCAATGGCTTGGTAAAAACTTGGTGACCTTTCAAACCGACGAAAACGGTCAGCCGGTAAGCAAAATTTTGGTGGAGTCATGCACCGATATCGCCAAAGAGCTTTACCTGGGTGCGGTTGTCGACCGCGGTTCACGCCGCGTTGTTTTCATGGCATCGACTGAAGGCGGTGTCGAAATCGAGAAGGTGGCGGAAGAAACCCCTGAGCTTATCCATAAAGCATCGATTGATCCCCTTGTTGGCCCTCAGCCTTATCAAGGTCGCCAACTGGCCTTTAAACTGGGCCTAGAAGGTGAGCAAATCAAGCAATTTACCAAAATCTTTGTGGGTATCGGCCAGCTGTTTTTGGATAAAGATGTTGCACTGGTTGAGGTTAACCCTTTGGTTATTACTGACCAAGGCAACTTGCACTGCTTGGATGCTAAATTGGCCATTGATAGCAACGCTGTCTACCGCCAGCCAAAAGTGCGCGCGATGCACGACCCCAGCCAAGAAGACGAGCGTGAAGCGCATGCCGCGCAATGGGAACTCAACTATGTTGCGCTCGATGGCAATATTGGCTGCATGGTTAACGGTGCGGGCCTAGCAATGGGCACCATGGACATTGTTAATTTGCACGGTGGCAGCCCAGCTAACTTCCTTGACGTTGGCGGTGGCGCGACCAAAGAGCGTGTAACAGAAGCGTTTAAAATCATTCTGTCTGACAGCAACGTAAAGGCTGTCTTGGTGAATATCTTCGGCGGTATCGTGCGCTGCGACTTGATCGCAGATGGCATTATTGGCGCAGTCGAAGAAGTTGGCGTTAAAGTTCCAGTGGTGGTTCGCCTCGAGGGAAATAATGCTGATGTAGGTGCCAAGAAACTGGCCGATAGTGGTTTGAATATCATTGCGGCAACATCGCTAACCGAAGCCGCTCAAAAAGTCGTTGCTGCCGCGGAGGGTAAATAACAATGTCAGTGCTGATTAATAAAGATACCAAAGTGATCTGCCAAGGTTTTACAGGTGGACAAGGTACTTTCCACTCAGAGCAAGCTATTGAGTATGGAACACAAATGGTCGGCGGTGTATCCCCTGGTAAGGGCGGTACGACTCACCTAGGTTTACCTGTGTTCAACACGGTGGCCGATGCGGTCGAGGCGACGGGTGCGACAGCATCAGTTATTTATGTTCCGGCCCCTTTCTGTAAAGACGCGATCCTAGAAGCGATCGATGCTGGTATTGAGCTTATTGTATGTATTACGGAAGGTATCCCAACACTGGATATGCTGGAAGTAAAAGTGAAGCTGGACCAAGCAGGCGTGCGTATGATTGGGCCTAACTGTCCAGGTGTGATCACGCCGGATGAGTCTAAAATCGGCATTATGCCGGGGCACATTCATCAATCTGGTAAAGTGGGCATTGTGTCGCGCTCGGGCACACTGACGTATGAAGCCGTTAAGCAAACCACTGATGAAGGCTTTGGCCRATCCACCTGTGTTGGTATTGGTGGAGACCCTATACCAGGCTCAAACTTTATCGACATTTTAGAAATGTTCGAAAAGGATCCGGCGACCGAGGCGATCGTGATGATCGGTGAGATTGGCGGGACTGCAGAAGAGGAAGCGGCGGCTTACATCAAAGCCAATGTGACCAAGCCCGTAGTGGCATATATTGCCGGGGTAACGGCACCTCCAGGTAAGCGCATGGGTCATGCGGGGGCAATTATTTCTGGTGGTAAAGGAACCGCAGACGATAAATTTGCTGCCCTTGAAGCAGCGGGTGTCACGACGGTTAAAAGTCTTGCTGATATTGGTAAAGCATTGCGCGAGAAAACAAGCTGGTAAGCCAGACAAAGTAATCGCATCAACAAAAGCCGCTCATATGAGCGGCTTTTTGATATAAAAAACATAATAAGTGGTTAGGGCTTAGTGCGAGCGATTCGGCAATAACTGCGCCAACATAAAGACACTGGCTGCTGCAACCACCACAGATGGGCCAGCGGGCGTATCATAAAACCAAGAGCCTGCCATACCTAGCAGCACCGCAGCCATCCCAATGAGGCTAGCAAACGAGGCCATTTGCTCTGGTGTTGAGGCGATGCGCCGTGCCGTTGCCGCGGGAATGATTAGCATAGAGGTAATAATTAATGCCCCGACAAATTTCATCGCCAACGCAATGACCAAACCAATCAGTAGCATCAATAACAGCCGCAGCTTTTCTACTGCAATACCTTCTACCTTGGCAAGCTCTTCGCTGACTGTCATCGACAGTAACTGTTCCCAGTAATACGCGAGTACCCCGAGCGTTAAGCACGCGCCAATGGCGAGTAAAGTGAGATCGGCAAAAGAGACCGCCAAAAGATCGCCAAACAAATAGGCCATGAGATCGACGCGCATGTTGTCCAAAAAGCTTACTGACACTAACCCCAATGACAGGGCACTGTGAGCCAATATACCGAGTAAGGTATCAGTCGAGACCAGGTGTTGGCGCTGTAGTCCCACCAATAAAACCGCCAGGAGTAAGCAGGTGATCACGAGTGCGAGGTTTAAGTCGATTTGCAGCAGAAAGCCTAACGCTAAACCGAGTAGTGAGGCGTGAGCGAGGGTATCGCCAAAGTAGGCCATACGTCGCCAGACCACAAATGAGCCCAAAGGGCCGGCAATGGCGGCGATCAATAAGCCGCCCATGATAGGGGCAAGTAAGAACTCAATCATGATGATGCTCTTGGTGTTCGCAGCTTACAGGTTGCCCTGCAAGATCATGTTTATGATGATGGTGGTGATGATATAGCGCGAGTTGCTCACTGGTTTGGCGACCAAACATCGCCACATAAGAAGGGTGCTGCGAAATGGCATCGGGCTCACCGGAGCAGCAGACATGATGCTGCAAACAAATCACTTCATCGGTTTTAGCCATTACTAAATGCAAGTCATGCGACACCATGAGTACCGCGCACCCAAGGCTATCACGTAATTGACTGATCAGGCTATACATCTCCAATTGACCGCTGACATCAACCCCTTGCACTGGCTCATCTAACACCAACACATCAGGGTGCTTTAAAATGGCGCGGGCGAGTAGGACGCGTTGCGTTTCACCGCCGGAGAGGGTATGCATATTCGCATATTGCAAGGACTCGGCATTGACCGTATGTAGCGCCTGGCTAATCTGCGCATTGGTATAGCGTGTTCCCAGACGAATAAACCGATCAACCGTTAGCGGCAGAGTTTGATTTAACTGCAACTTCTGAGGTACGTAACCGATTTTTACGTCTCGGGCTATTTGTACTGTGCCGGCGCTCGGCTTAACTAAACCGATCAGTGCTTTGACAAGCGTCGATTTCCCGGCGCCATTGGGGCCAATTAGCGTGGTAATTTGCCCGCGCTTTAGTTGCATCGAAACCTTATCCAGCACATGGCGGCCATTGAAGGTCACCGTCACCGCATCGAGCGAGACTAGCGAGTCAGTCATAGTGAAAAAAGCATTGTGAATTGGAATTGTTATATTATAACATTTATAGCCAGTGAGAAAACATAAGAATGAGAGGAAAGATGATGGCGCGTATTATTGGGGTATTTATTGCACTACTACTGGCATTGCCCGCGCAAGCCACGTCGGTAATGACATCGATTAAGCCTTTACAGCTGATCGCGGCAGGACTTGTGACACAAGATGATACCGTCGATGTGTTGTTGCCGCCGGGGGCGTCACCGCATAGCTATGCGCTAAAGCCATCGGACATACGCGGTTTAAATCAAGCGGATGTGACGATTTGGGTGGGACCCGAGCTAGAGCTTTTTCTTTCTAAATTGTTGGCGGATAAACCTTCTGTATTGACCTTGACACAGGTCGAGAATATGCCGTTGCGCCATTTTGATGGCGGGCACCATCATCATCATGGACACGATCATGGCGAGCACAATATTGACCCGCACCTTTGGCTGGGACCCAAAACGACTCGAGTGGCGGCACAAGCTATTACAGAGGCATTGATTGAAGCCGCTCCCGGTAAAGCAGAGCAATACCAAGCCAACCTGACTCGTTTCAATGATAAGCTCGATCAAACCGTTGCCGATATTCAGCAAGACCTCGCCACCCGTATTCAGTCAGGGTATTTTGTCTTCCATGATGCCTATGGTTACTTTGAGGATGCTTTTGGCCTCGAAAAAACAGGACATTTTACGGTTGATCCAAGTCAAAAGCCTGGGGCGAAAACCCTGGTGACGATTCGCCGAGGTTTGCTTAATCATGATGCGACCTGTATCTTCACTGAGCCGCAGTTTAATCCCGCACTGATTGATGCTGTGACACGACATAATGACGTCAATGTACTTGCCTTAGATCCATTGGCGACATCAATTCCGGTAGCGCCTGATAGCTATCAGGTGTTTTTAAAAGATTTAGGAAATCGTTTCACACGTTGTTTAAAGCATGAAACTACTGACTAACTGGCTCGCTGTGACAGCCAGACTTCCTCGCCAGCACAAGCTGGCCCTGGCTTCATTATCTCTTTTGGTTGGCGCTGCCCTCATGTGGCAGCCCCATCCTTTTTCTCCCAAAGAACGGCAACCGTTGCCGGCGGTCAACCAACACCAAGCGCCGGCGACAGTGGATCACAGTGAACCGATTGAGCAAGGCATGGATGCAAATGATCCTGCCTTGAGTGTGCCTGAAGATGCGCTCGAGCAAGACATCACATCTGAGGCGCCGCGTGTCCATCACCACACCGTCGCGGCAGGGGATACACTCGGTGAGATCTTCTCACAGTATGGTCTTGCTATCGGTCAGCTCTACCAAATGCTGGATGTGAACGATAAAGCCGGCGATATTCGCCGCGGACAAAAAATGGAATGGCAAGTTGACGAGGAAGGTCGACTGCTGACGTTCACCGTTTATCAATCGATTAAATACCGCGACTATTACCAGTTCGAACAAGGTACCGTTGACTATCAGCGCTTGGAAACCAAAGGCGAGTTTGAGAGTGTGACCTTGATTGGACGGGTGAATAGTAGCTTTTATCAGCAGGCGCGCCAAGCTGGGCTCACACCTAATCAGATTCAAAATCTGGTCTCGGCGCTACAGTGGCGTTTTGACTTTGGACGTCAATCTCGTCGCGGCGATCAGTTTGCGGTACAAGTAAACAGAGAGTTCATCGACAATAAACCCGTGTCATCGGGTAAGGTCACGGCCATGCTCTACAAATCGGGCAGTCGAGACATTTTTGTCTATCGTCATCATGATGGACGCTTTTATGATCAGAAGGGGCAAAGCCTTGATCGTGCGCTCCGTCGTTACCCCACTGCCAAGCGCTATCGTATTAGCTCATCGTTTAACCCACATCGTAAACACCCGATCACCGGGCGTATTTCACCGCACAATGGCACTGACTTCGCGACGCCAGTGGGTACCTCAGTATTGGCCGCCGGTGATGGTGTTGTCGTTAAAGCGCGTAAACACCCGCTAGCGGGTAATTACGTGGTGATTAAACACGGGCGTGAGTATTCAACGCGATATTTACATTTGCATCGGATTTTAGTGAAGCCGGGCGATCATGTGTCGATGGGACAACGAATCGGATTAAGTGGTAATACCGGTCGCTCAACGGGGCCTCATCTTCATTTTGAATTGCTCAAATACGGTCACCCGGTCAACGCGATGAAGGTACCGCTGCCTGAGGCGCACCCCGTTCCTAATGGCGAGCGTAATGGGTTCCAGCGTCAAGCTAAACGTGCACATCAGGCGTTGGCGCAGCGATTAAATGGGTAATGGGTATCAATTATGTGAGGCCTAGCTCACATTTAGGGTTGCAGGGTTTTATTTAGGGGCAGGTCGCAGGACACTACGCTACTGAATCCTGCAACCTGTCTCTCTTCTCGTACATGAAACGCCGATGTCTCTGTTTGTTATGGCTGGCTCTCATCTTTCCTTGCCTACCTTTGCAGGCGCATGATCCCTTGCTCACATCGTTTCAATCATACGGCGGTCTTAATGGCCTCGGTGATGTTCGCGATGTGGCGGTGCAGTCATCTGGTGGTATGTGGCTGTTGGATAACCAAGGACGCATTCATTTTTTTGACGGTCATCAGCGCCATCCACTCAACGACGCCCTGACCTTGCCTGATGAAAAGATCCTGACCATTGCTTATGCTCATCAGGCGCTTTGGATGGCAGGAAGGCAACATGTTTATCGTTTCCAGCCAAGTACCAATACGCTTACCGCTTTCCCGTTGCCCGATGCCGTTGCACAGACACGCGCTGATCATGCGCCTCATCCCCCCCAATCGCCACGACTGGCGACGATCAATAATACGCTATGGCACATTCAAAGCGGCCAGATAAGCGTCTATCAACGGGAAGATACGGCATTTCACGTGTGGCGAACGGGTCCGTGGCGTGCTGATAGTGTTTGGTTTACTGCGGGTCATCGATTGTTTGCGGTCGGGACAAGCTTATACCAACTCAGTGACGCGGGTGTGCGTCAACTGACACGCTTTTCTACGCCGATTACAGCGATCACGGCGAAACAAGACAGAGCATGGATCAGTACCGAAAAGCGTGTTTATCTACTGGCATTATCGGGCGATCAAGTAAAAGCACAACACGTGTTGAATACTCGTGGAGGCTACCAAAGAATGACGGTCGGCTCGGGCGGGTTGTGGGCCGCCAATCATAACGGGTTATTTCGACTTTCCCTAGACGGTGTCGCGACGCCTGTTTGGCAGCCAGGCTCTCAGGGTATAGCAGGCCAAAGCATCACTTTTTTATGGGCAGATTTTGAAGGGGGGATCTGGTTTTCAACCGATCAGGCTACACGTTATCGTGCGCCGGGCCAGCGTTGGATCACTCATCAACACCGTGCGTTTCCCAGCGTGCTTACCCATGGTTTTATGGCGCAGAGTAACCCTTGGGGGCTAGAGAGAGGCAGTTGGCGCGATTTAAGTGGGTATCGCACTGTACCATGGACCTCGGATGCACCAAGCGGTGAATACCTCAGTGCCACCCGAGACGGTCAGCGCCTTTGGTGGTCAACACCGTCAGGTACAAAAGGGATCAATACGACAACAGGGGCAAGCATCGTCATACCCGACCGGTTGGCAACCTTGCCCGCTGAGCATTTGTATACTGATGCCGAGGGCACCATCTGGTTATCGGTTGACGATCAGGTGATGCGCTACTGGCCGGACACACAGACGTTGGTCAGTTATGGCACGCGATGGCAGACCCATCACGCGGGTGAGGTGTTAGGCTTTTACGATGATGGTCGCGGCAGTGTATGGATCCGTGATCAGAATGGCTTAACCCGTTATCGAGACGGTCATTTTAAGCCGGTCCCCTTGGCGAAAGACCGACTGCCTGTGCAGGATATGTATACCGATGAACGAGGTCGTTTATGGCTCACCAGTGCGCGCGGTGTGTATCAATACGATCCTAGCGCCCCAGACGCCGCGTCATTGGTTTATTTATCGCTACCCGATGAGCGATTCCACTGTGTCACTGGTAACCGCGACGGCGTATGGGCGTACAGTAACCAAGCATTGGTACACATTGCCCCACGAGGGTTCGTGCGCACATTTCGCCTCCCATCTGATGCAGAAAAAGTGGCCTGCTACGCGACCCAACCCCATCAACTCACTCTGTTGGCAGGGGATTATACCTACCAGATAGATACTGACCAATTGGCGTTTTCTCTGCGTAAACCGCCAAGTGTTGTGATTGGTGCGGTTTGGCAGCAACGCAAGCGTTGGCGTATTGGCTCTCGACAGCAAACAGCGGTGACATTACTAGAGCAAAGCCCCGCCTATCTAGCGTGGGGGAGTTGGCCACCAGAACGACAAGTGACACGCGTGCATTACCAGCTCGTGCCTTATCAGCACGCTGGCCAGCCAATGGCTGACAAACTGGCCGCTTGGCAGCAGACCGGCAGTGATACGATTTCTTTGGCCAATATGGTGGGGGGGCACTATCAATTACGTATTGCTATCCCGCGTGATGGTGCTTCCCATACTGTGTTAGATATCTCTGTCTCTCTTCCTCTGTTGCCTCACATTATCAATGGCATGGTACTGGCCTGCTTTGTGAGCCTGGTTCTTGCGGCTGTCATCTTAGCCTTGAGACAACGTCACTTGTCGGCGGTGCACATAGAGACATCGAGCGTGCCCATCTCCGGGCCGCTGGATGAAATCTCGGATGTCACATATCCTATCGGATTTGAATCGCCCTCATCACTGGCGCTGGCTTCAGACCAAGCCAATCAGCGATGGACAGCCGAGTTTGAGAAAGTTATCGCGGCCAAGTACCAAGATCCTGACTTTTCAATGGCTCAGGTAGCAAGCGCGTTAGCGATGTCTGAGCGTAATTTGCAACGTAAGTGTCGACAGTATTTTGGTGTGACAGTGACCGCTTATGTGACGCAGAAAAGACTGAGTGATGCCGCTGCGCGCTTGCAGCACGGGTATTCGGTTGCGGATGTGGCTGAGGCGTGCGGATATCGCGATCCGGCTTACTTTAGTCAACGGTTTAAAAGCTACTTTGGTGTCAGTCCTTCGCAGTATCGACGCACGACGACCGATATAACCGTGGCAGATATACGTGATTAGGTTGGGCTGTTGACCTGAAACCCAGGGGGAAATGCGCGTAAAAGAAAACGTGGCATAGCCGGGGAGCCATGCCACGGGTGTCAACGACACCTTCGCTTGCTGCCGAGGGCGGGGAGCCCGCCCTGGTAAAAAACGGGCTGGTCAGGCGTGTATTGTCTTAACCAGCGGCATCAATATACCGTAATTTGCGCTTGAGTCGTTATGACTAAACCGCCAATCGCACCTTGACAGGGTTAAGGTTAAGCAATTGATAATTATTGCTTTTATTTCCTTTTTTCTGATTTTGACGAAAATAACGAAGTGCACTTACCCATTGACGACTAACCCACTGGCGGCGAGTGTCTCCCTCAGCTGTCGGATGAGGGGCTGTGCTTGTTCGTGAGGACGATGCCCCACTTGTAGGTGGCCCCAAATCGGATTTGGCCATACCGGATCCGTTTTAAACCGAGCAACATGGTGGAGATGGAGCTGGGGAACTAGGTTGCCGATTGCGGCGATATTGAGCTTGTCAGGGGAGAATAGACGCTCAAGACAGCGCGCCACTATGGCCGACTCTTGCCACAGCGAGTGCTGCTCAGTATCGTCAAGGTGGTGAATTTCTTCGATGTCCTGCTTACGTGGGATCAGCAAGAGCCATGGACCAATATCGGCATGCGCAAGGCGCAACTGACAAAGTGAGAAATCACCGACATAAGCGCTATCGGCGGCTAATCGTGAGTGGAGAACAAAGGACATACAGACTCCTTATTGCAATGCGAGCGCATAGCTTACATCACAACTTGCTTTTGGGTCACAAACTCCTCACCGAATAGGAGGATTCGCCTCATAAGAAACAAAAAGCAAGTACGCTTAACACAATGTTGAAGCCAAATGTGTCGACGAACGCGAGAGGAGGTGGCATGCATTATCAAGACGTCCTAGCTTTTTGGTTTGGCGACGAGCGTAGTGAGTGGGTTCCTTCGTCCGCCTCGCAGGCACGATGGTTTGGCGGTAGTCCAGACGTTGATGAGGCGATTCGCGAGCGATTCCAATCTTGGGTCAGTGCGGCCGGCGCGGGCGCATTAAATGACTGGGCCCAGACCGCAGAGGGGCGTTTGGCATTGATTATTCTGCTCGATCAATTCCCCCGAAACTTATATCGCGGGTTGGCAGCAGCATATCGGTATGATGCCTTGGCATTGGCTCTCTGTAAGGCAGGGCTTGCGAAAGGTGACGACCAAGTCTTGACCCCGCTTCAACGGGTGTTTTTCTATCTTCCCTTGGAGCATGCTGAAGAAGAAGCAGACCAAGAAGAAGCACTGTTTCGGTTTGATCAACTGCGCCAGCGAGTGAGTGGGGAGGCAAAAGCTTGGTACGAGCAATGCTTTGATTACGCACGCCAGCACTACGACATTATTACTAACTTTGGTCGATTTCCTCATCGCAATGCGGTGATGGGACGGTTATCGACTCCCGAGGAACGATTGTGGCTTAGCGAAACGGATCAGCATTTTGGTCAGGGATAAAAAAGGCGCCCACTTGCAACCAGTGGGCGCCCTTCTTCTGTGCTTATCCGCACAACAAGGATCATCTAACCTTGTTACATGCGCTCAAGCGTGTTGATACCCAACAGATCTAGGCCTTGCTTGATGGTTTTAGCCGTCAATGCAGCCATTCTTAGGCGGCTTTGGCGCGTATCCCCTTCAGAAAGCAGGATAGGGCATGCTTCGTAGAAGCTTGAGAATAGACCAGCCAGTTCAAATAGGTAGCTACACATTAGGTGAGGCTGACCCTCTCGCGCGACTGATTTAACCGCTTCTTCAAACTGAAGCAGTTTGGCGACCAGCGCTTTTTCTTTCTCATGCTCAATGAGCATTTCACCGTCGAGTGCATCACGGTCAACCCCAGACTTGGCAAAGACTGACGCCACACGGGTATAGGCATACTGCATATAGGGGGCGGTGTTGCCCTCGAAGGCCAGCATATGATCCCAGTCGAAGATATAATCCGTGGTACGATGCTTTGACAGATCGGCATACTTGACGGCTGCCATCGCGACCGTGGTTGAGATATCTYGCTGCGTATCAGCATCCATATCTGGATTTTTCTCTGCGATCAGTGCCTTGGCTCGTGTTTCTGCTTCATCGAGTAAGTCAGCGAGGCGGACTGTGCCCCCAGAGCGGGTTTTGAAAGGTTTACCGTCTTTGCCGAGCATCATGCCAAACGCGTGATGCTCAAGACTGACCGAATCCGGCACATAGCCCGCTTTGCGCACAATGGTCCAAGCTTGCATGAGATGCTGGTGCTGACGTGAGTCAATAAAGTAGAGCACACGGTCAGCGTTGAATTGCTCGTAACGATATTTGGCACAAGCAATATCAGTGGTGGTGTACAAATAGCCACCATCACGTTTTTGGATGATCACACCCATTGGCTCGCCGTCTTTGTTTTTGTACTCGTCAAGGAAGACAACTTGTGCGCCATCATCTTCTACGGCAATCCCTTTGGCTTTTAAGTCTTCAACAATACCGGGCAGCATATCGTTATACAGACTTTCGCCCATCACATCTTTATTGCTCAATGAGACATTCAGGCGATCATAGTTACGTTGGTTTTGCTCCAACGTCACTTTAACAAGCTTTTCCCACTTTTCTTTGCAGTAGGCGTCACCGCGTTGCAGGCGAACCACGTAGTCGCGCGCTGTGGCGGCGAAAGCTTCATCTTCGTCGTAGCGGGCTTTGGATTCACGATAGAAGTTTTCGATATCACCCAGTTCCATGGAGACATCGTCACCGCGTGACTCATGTAACTCGAGGTTGGCAATGAGCATACCGAACTGTGTCCCCCAATCACCGAGATGATTGGCACGGGTCACGTTGTGGCCTAAAAATTCGAGGGTGCGTACAACGGCGTCACCAATGATAGTGGAGCGAAGGTGGCCAACGTGCATTTCTTTTGCCACGTTAGGGGCTGAATAGTCCACCACAATGTTTTGTGTGTCTTGTTTATCGACACCTAAACGTGCGTCCGACAGGGCGGCATCTGCCTGTTTGGCTAACCACTGATCGTTAAGGAAGATATTGATAAAGCCTGGGCCGGCAATTTCTGTTTTGCTCGCTATATCACCGAGGTCGAGCGCATCCAAAACGTGTTGAGCAAACTCACGGGGGTTCGTGCCGAGCTTTTTGGCTGCTCCCATGACTCCATTCGCTTGATAGTCACCAAATTGTGGCTTCGCAGACTGACGCACTGCCGCTGGTGTGCCCTCAGGCGCACCCGCCGCAACCATCGCGGCAGACACTTTTTCGTTAAGAAGACTTTGAATATTCACTTGCTTACCTTTACTACTAGCCGGGCTGATTATGAACGACCCGTTATGTGGGCTTCCAGCTTATTAATACAAGAATCCGCCAACACTGCACTGCCACGTAACCAAGCGTGCAAACACAGTGTTGGCGGGATGCTGTATTGTTGCGAACCATGACGTCAATCGACGCGGATTAGCCCTAATGATACCCATAAAACAGCAGGCATTGGCAATAGTTATTCAACGCCATCCTTGATATCTTTCGCGACTGGAAGACAACGAGCACTATAAAACCTTGAGAGGTCACTATGCATGATGCCAGCAATTGGGTATCCCTGATGCGAGATCAAGCAACTTTTACAGATAAAATCAATCAGTTGCTGGAAACGCTGGCGATTGATTGTACCCAGTTAACGCTTGATCACGTTGCGATCCGTACCAATGATAGCGTGTTAACACAATCGCTTGCCGGCCATCTAAGCGAACAGGGGCAATTAATATCACAGGCGATGGTCAACCAGCGGCCGATCCATATTTATCAGCTTAATACCCCATTACACTTTGGTGCCTGGCAAACTGATTTAGTGGAATTGCCGTTTCCTCACCACAAAACCTATCCTTTTCAAAGCTGGGAACATATGGAGTTTGTGGTCCCTTGCCGCCATGCCACCCTATCAGGGCTTGAAGACGCGTTACACGCGCAGTTTCCAGGCTTACTCGCGCGCGCAGCAAAGCTGAGCGAGATAACGGTTAAACACAGTGAGCCACAGGTTGCGGGAGAGCGGTTGGCCAATCCAACCATCGCGTTTAAGCAAAATGGTGTTTGCGTGAAGTTTCATCCTTACTCACTCGCGCAAATTATTGCTAGCGAAGCCAGTGCTTGAGCACTGGCTCAACCAATGTTGTCGGTTTACAAGATCACGGTTTTATTGCCATGGACAAATACCCGGTCTTCGACAACACATTCAATTGCTTGACTTAGCACACTTTTTTCCACGTCGCGGCCTGCTTTGGCCATATCTTGTGCGCTAAAGCTGTGATCAACATGAATCACGTCTTGGCCAATAATCGGCCCTTCGTCCAAGTCATTGGTGACAAAGTGGGCGGTGGCACCAATGATTTTGACCCCACGCTCAAACGCTTGATGGTATGGACGGGCACCGATAAATGCGGGCAAAAAGCTGTGATGAATATTGATGATGCGATGCGGATATTGGGCAACAAAGTCAGGCGTCAGAACCCGCATGTATTTCGCGAGAATGATGTAGTCAGGCTGATGGGGTTGAATCGCTTTGAGCATGGCTTGCTCGTGCTCTTCTCGGCTTAGGCCCTCATGGCTGACATAATGAAAAGGGATATCAAAGCGCTCAGTCAGATGTTGTAGTTTGTCGTAGTTACCGACTACCGCTGCGATATCAATCTCGAGCGAGCCATCATAGGCTTTCATTAAAATATCGCCGAGGCAGTGGGATTCTTTGGTGACCATGATGACGACGCGTTTGCGGCGCGAGCTAATCAGCTGGCGCTGGCTGCCAGGTGGTAGCGCATGGTCAAGGTCGAGAAGCAGGGTGTGATCGTTAAAAATCCCCTCCAGCTCAGTGCGCATATAAAACTGCCCAGTGACATTATCGACATACTCTCGGTTGTGAATAATGTTGAGCTGATGTTTATAGCAAATGTTGGTGATGGTCGCGATGAGCCCTTGGGCGTCAGGACAGTCCGTGAGAAGTGTTTTTCGTTCCATGTTGGTCGTGTACTGCTGATGACTAAACCCTCGGTTGTACCCTGTCTCAGCCGCAAGGTCAAAGTGATTTTACGATGCGTCAGCGGTTTCTCTGGGGAGTGGTTTCATCCCGAAGAGGGGTTTGGCATAATGGCGGCTTTCCCCCTGTGTATTTATACAATGATCCGTAAGGTTTTCTCAGACACCGGTGCGCTGGCCAAAGCGATTGATGGTTTTGTGCCTCGCCAGCCGCAAACAGATATGGCGATTGCTGTTGATGCGGCAATTCGTGACCAAGGCCAGCTCGTGGTGGAAGCGGGCACAGGAACCGGGAAAACCTATGCCTATCTGGCGCCTGTTTTATTAAGTGGTAAAAAGGCCATCATCAGCACGGGCTCGAAAAATCTGCAAGAGCAGCTCTACCATCGAGACTTACCGCTGATGAAGTCAGCCTTGGGCTATACAGGAACCACCGCCTTATTGAAAGGCCGAGTCAATTACCTGTGCCCAGAGCGACTCGAGCGACAAATTAGTGAGTGCCACCGCCCCGACAGCGAGCCTGGGCAATTGAGTCAGCTGGTTAAAATTCGCGAGTGGTCGTCCTATACAGAGTCGGGTGATCTGAGTGAATGTGACGCACTGGCTGAAGACAGCCCCCTGATCCCTGTGGTGACGTCCACCAATGACAATTGCCTTGGTAAAGACTGTCCAAGCTATGAAGACTGTTATGTGGTCAAAGCGCGGCGTCGTGCGATGGATGCCGACGTGGTGGTGGTCAACCATCACCTATTTTTAGCGGATGTTGCCATCAAAGAAACGGGGTTTGGCGAGCTCATCCCAGAAGCAGACGTGATGGTGTTTGATGAGGCGCATCAGCTTCCGGACATTGCCAGTCAGTATTTTGGCCAATCTCTATCTAGCCGGCAGCTGCAAGATGTTGCCAAAGACATTCATATCGCCTATCGCACTGAGTTACGAGATACGCGTCAACTGGAAAAAGTTGCTGATCGCCTCTCGCAAGCTGCGATGGATATGCGCTTGGTGATGGGCGAGCCTGGATACCGAGGTAACTGGCGCGAATTACAGACGTCGCCCAGCGTAGAGAAAGAACTGGTACGGTTATCGGATGCGCTCGATCTTGCGCATGACGTGGTGAAACTATCACTCGGCCGCAGTCAATTGCTTGACGCTGCATTTGATCGCATCACTTTATTTAAAGCGCGGCTTGCACGCTTAAAAGATACCTCAATCACCGGGTACTCTTATTGGTACGAATGTACTCGTCACCACTTTAGCCTCAATATTACCCCCTTATCGGTGGCGGATCGTTTTCGTGAGCAAATGGCCGAACAGGGCGGCGCTTGGATTTTTACCTCCGCTACCTTGGCCGTTGAGGGCGACTTCGCGCATTTTAATCACCGTCTCGGGATTGACGCTAAGCAACAAATGACATTGGAAAGCCCCTTTGACTACCCCAATCAAGCGAGGCTTTGCGTGCCTCGTCATGTACCGGAAACCAATAGTTTTCGTCGTGCCAACAAACTTGCCGCATTATTGGGACCGGTGATTGAACGTAACCAAGGGCGTTGCTTTTTCCTGTGTACGTCACATCAAATGGTACGAGAGCTGTCAGCCTTGTTTCGTGAGCAGCTGTCATTGCCCGTCCTCATGCAAGGAGAGATGCCCAAGCAGCGCTTATTGGCAGAGTATTTGTCGTTGGGCAATGCGTTGCTGGTGGCGACGGGCGCCTTTTGGGAAGGCATTGATGTGCGTGGACAAGCGCTCAGTTGTGTGATCATCGATAAACTCCCGTTTGCTTCCCCCGATGATCCTTTATTAAAAGCACGAATAGAAGATTGTAAACTGCAAGGGGGCGATCCCTTTGCTCAGGTACAGATCCCCGAAGCGGTAATCACCCTAAAGCAAGGGGTGGGGCGTCTCATTCGGGATCAACAAGATTTTGGTGCACTGGTTATTTGTGACAACCGATTGGTGACCCGCGCATACGGCGCAACCTTTTTGCGCAGCTTGCCGGCGATCCCTCGCACGCGGGATTTACACCACATTGACGATTTTTTGTCGGGCAGTGACACCAACAGCAACACGATGCAATCGCATTTATTAGATCAACCGATAGAGGGTTAAATGACGCTACGAATATTGGCCGTAGATACGGCGACCGAAAACTGCTCTGTCGCACTGTGCTGTGATGATCAGATTATCACACGCAGCGAAATTGCACCGCGTGAGCATACCAACAAGATCCTACCCATGGTCGATGAGGTATTGGCAGAAGCGGGCCTAACATTGACGCAATTGGATGCACTCGCGTTTGGCCGCGGGCCGGGTAGTTTCACAGGCGTCCGTATTGGCATCGGAATTGCTCAAGGTCTAGCGTTTGGTGCAGATCTCCCAATGATTGGCGTTTCAACATTGGCAGCGATGGCAGCACAAAGCGGTCGCTTACATAATGCGACGCGCGTATTGACGGCGATTGATGCGCGTATGGGTGAACTCTATGTTGGCCAATATCTGCGGACTGACGCTGGCGTATGGCAGTGTGTCGGTGAAGAGAGGGTCGTCGCCCCGGACGCATTCACCCCTGAGTGCACCGAGGGGGTGTGGACATTGGCAGGAACCGGATGGGCAGCCTATCCTGATCTGGCAACACGCTTGTCATTGCAGACAGCGCCGTCAGAGGTGTTATACCCCCAAGCACAAGATATGCTGGAGATTGCTAAGCAGGCGTATCGTGCGGGAGACACAGTCGCTGCGGAGCTTGCTAGCCCCACGTATCTGCGGGATAAAGTCACTTGGAAAAAGTTACCCGGGCGCGAATAACCACCATGAGGCCGGCAGCATAGGACGTGAATATGGTATCGATTAACGGTGTATCCTCCCCACAGACAAACCGGCCTAACCATCCCCAGCGTGCGGGCAAAAAGCCGCAAACGACGCGCAAACAAACGCCCAGGACGACGCAAGTGGCTAAGGCGGTTCGCCAGCGTGTCGACCCCGCCGCGATTGCGCAAGCAGAACAGGCGAAACAAGCGTACGTGCAATATGATTTGCCGGATGGCCGCGGCCGTCAAGCGATGGCTTCCTACTTCGCGGTGTTAAATCAAGCCAGGCGAGAGGAACTGATCAACTTAGTAGGCGTCGATATCTATGTGTGATGTGGCGCGAAAGGAGCCTGATATGAAGTCTTACCTGTTAGTTTTATGCGGCATGTTACTACTGAGTGGCTGTACAAGTTTGCCTGAATCCCTAAAAGGCCGGATGGACCAGCCCGTGACCGAATACCCGGTGGTCGCGAAAATGACAGAGGCAAACCAAGGGGAAGAGGTGCGCCTTGGTGGCTTGATCGTTGGGGTGAATAACCGTGAACAGGACTCTGTGGTTGAAATAGTGGCGGTGCCAACGTCGACAGCAGGTCGGCCCGATATCGATGCCTCGTCGCTTGGGCGCTTCAAAGCGATTTTTAATGGCTTTATTGAACCGGCTGATTATGCCAAAGGCCGGCCGATAACGGTGTTGGGCGAGTTTCAGGGCCGTCAAGCGGGAAAAGTGGGGGATTATTCCTATGATTACCCCGTGCTTAGGGTAACAGGGCACCAGCTTTGGGATATTGAACAGCATGTGGTTGATGATGACAGACCTTATTGCTACGGCTTGTACTGCTCCCGAGTGCGCATTGGCGTCGGCACGGGACGGGTGCAAAGCGTGATTAGCTTACCTTATTAGCCCTTGTATGTGATTGTGATGATGACACCGCCATTGACGGAGGCTCTCGAGGCATTATTGGCGTCTGATCCGGCAGCACTCGGGTTATCGTCTGGCTTAACGCCGACCTCGATTCGACTTAATGATGTGACAGTGGCCGCGGCAAGACGCCCAGCAAACGGCTTAGCGCCAACATTGGTTTTTTTACATGGTTGGCAAGACAACCTGGCGAGTTTTGATTCACTGATCCCCATGCTGCCTCAAGATTACGGGTTACTTATGTTTGATTGGCCCGGGCACGGTTTGTCTGAGCACAAAACCGGGGATTATCACTACCCGTTTTTTGATTATCTAGACAGCTTGCATCAAGTGCTTCACCAAACACTTTGTTCGCAACCTGAGAAAAAGGGACCCGTCATATTGGTGGGGCACTCATTGGGAGGGTTAGTGGCTAGCTGTTACGCGGCCAGTTTTCCTGAGTCGATCGCGGGGGTTGTCTCGATAGAAGCGTTGGGGCCCATTGTTGAACCTGAACATAAAATCACCGAACGCATCGCGAAAAGTCTCAATCAGCGCTTAAATTCAGCGCAAAAACCCCCACGTCTCTTTGATTCTGCGATTAAGGCGCTACAATTGCGCGCATCCATTAATAAAGTCGCCTGTCAGTCACTGATGCCACTGGTAGCACGCGGGCTCGAGACATGCGGTCATGGTGTACGTTGGCGTCATGATCCTAAGCTTCGTGGTGAGCCACTGTATCGAATGGCGCCCGGCCATGGAGAGTCGATTATTCGAGCGATTGAATGCCCTGTGCTGGCGATTCGCGCGACAGATGGGTATCCTGCGCTGCGCTCTGCCGATGCCGCGCAACGAGCCACGTGGTTTAAGCAATTGACACTCATTGAGATCCCCGGGACACACCATTGTCACCTTCAGCAACCGCAACAAACTGTGTCGTTAATAACGGATTTTGTGACCAAAATTCAAACGCGCACTTAAAATGCTCGTGTAAAAATAATGTTAACGCTATGGTGGGCAGGTTAAACACCTGTTTGAATTATGCCTCGCGTCGATCGAAGCAGGCAATATAGCCTGCAAGTTAACACATAGGAGAAAGCCAGTGGAAAAGGTATGGCTTAATCGTTACCCGTCGGATGTGCCGGCGGAAATAGATCCAGATGCCCATCGCTCTCTGGTCGAGATGTTTGAACATTCTGTCCAGCAGTACGCGGATCAAACTGCCTTCATTAATATGGGGCAGGTCATGACATTTCGTAAACTGGAAGAGCGTAGCCGTGCGTTTGCAGCCTATCTACAAAACGAGCTGAAACTGAAAAAAGGCGATCGCGTTGCCATTATGATGCCGAACTTGCTGCAATACCCAATTGCCCTGTTTGGTATTTTACGAGCCGGTTGTGTCGCCGTGAACGTTAACCCGTTGTACACCCCTCGCGAGCTTGAGCACCAATTAACGGACGCCGGGGCAAAGGCGATTGTGATTGTGAGTAACTTTGCTCACACGTTAGAGAAAGTGGTCGACAATACGCCGGTGAAACACGTGGTATTGACCAGTTTGGGTGAACAGTTGCCACGAGCCAAAGGGACCCTGGTTAACTTTGTAGTCAAATACGTCAAAAAAATGGTGCCTAAGTATCATTTGCCGCACGCGACCTCGATGCGCCAAGCGCTGCGCCGTGGTCGACGTATGCAATATGTGAAGCCTTTTTTGAAAGGCGAGGATATTGCATTTTTACAATATACCGGTGGCACCACGGGGTTAGCGAAAGGCGCCGTACTCACGCATAGAAATATGTTAGCTAACGTCTATCAAGCCAAAGGGACGTATCAGCCGGTACTCAATGCAGGTGAGGAGTTAGTTGTCACTGCATTGCCGCTTTATCACGTATTTGCGCTCACGGTCAATTGCCTCTTGTTTATTGAAATGGGTGGACAAAATCTACTGATCACCAACCCACGCGATATTCCAGGTTTTGTTAAAGAGCTACAAAAGTATCCGTTTACGGCCATTACAGGCGTGAATACCCTGTTTAACGCGCTACTCCATAACGAAGATTTCCATGAGTTGGACTTTTCTAACCTGCGCTTGACCGTCGGTGGCGGTATGGCCGTGCAAAGGGCTGTCGCGGAAAATTGGAAAAAGCTGACTGGCAAGCATTTGCTCGAAGGATATGGGTTGACGGAGTGTTCGCCACTGGTTGCGGCCTATCCTTATGATTTACGTGACTACAACGGCTCCATTGGGTTGCCCGTGCCATCGACGGAGGTGCGCATCGTTGATGATCAGGGTGAAGATGTGGCGGACAACCAGCCGGGTGAGTTGTTAGTGCGTGGCCCGCAAGTGATGCAAGGGTATTGGAATCGTCCAGAGGCGACACGAGACAGTATCGACGAACAGGGTTGGTTAGCGACTGGCGATGTGGTGCAGTTCGATGATGATGGTTTCTTGCATATTGTCGATCGCAAAAAAGACATGATCCTCGTCTCTGGCTTTAATGTGTATCCTAATGAAGTGGAAGATGTCGTTGCGTTACATGACAAGGTGTTAGAAGTGGCCGCCATTGGCCAGCCAGATGAGAATTCTGGTGAAGTGGTTAAAATTTGTGTGGTCAAAAAAGATCCTTCGCTTACGCGAGATGATCTTGTGGCGCACTGTCGCAAACACCTCACTGGCTACAAGGTACCACGTGTCGTGGAATTTAGAGATGAACTGCCTAAAACCAATGTGGGTAAAATTCTGCGTCGAGAGTTACGCGATGAGCCGCAAGCCACTGAGCAAAAAGCGTCAGCTTAATGCGAACCGACCCAGAAAAGGGTAAACTGTCGATAACGAATCACGAAATGCCGGCCTCGCCGGCATTTTCTTTATGGGCTTTTTTGTGAACTATCAACAAATCACCACCGATCAACAGCTGGTCGATATCTGCGCACATTTCCGTGACCAAGCCGTTGTGATGCTTGATACCGAGTTTGTCCGTACGCGTACCTTTTATGCACAACTGGGGCTGGTCCAGATTTATGATGGCGAGCAACTGGTGCTGGTTGACCCGCTAGCCATTGATGATCTTTCTCCGTTATGGGCGCTGTTGACTGACACCCAGGTCACCAAGGTGTTACATGCGAGTAGCGAAGACTTAGAGGTTTTTCAGCACTACGCGGGCGTGTTGCCAACCCCCATGGTAGATACGCAAATCGTCGCCGCTTTTTTAGGTCATGGCGTCTCCGAGGGCTTTGCAAGCTTGGTAGAGCGTTATGTCGGCGTGAGCTTAGATAAAGGAGAGTCGCGCACTGATTGGTGTGCACGTCCCTTAACGGACAAGCAGAAACAGTATGCGGCCGCTGATGTGTATTACTTGCTACCGCTTTATCAAGCGCTGACTCAAGCGCTATCCGACACACCGTGGTATGACGCAATGGTAGAAGAGTGTGGCCTGTTGTGCCGCAAAAAGCAGTGGGTAAAGCCGGATGAAGCAGCTTATCTCGATATTAAATATGCGTGGCAGCTTAAACCTCAACAGTTAGCGGTATTGCAAGCCCTTGCCAAGTGGCGAGCTAAGGAAGCGCGCCGCCGGAATATGGCACTCAACTTTATCGTTAAAGAGCAAAACCTCTGGAAAATGGCGCGTTATGGTATTCGTACGGTTGAGCAAATGAACGAGCATGGGTTCGACAAATTTGAAGTTCGTTATCACGCGCAAACCTTGATCACGTTGGCCACGCAAGCGGATAAAACCCCGTTAGCCAAATGCCCGCCGGCCATCACACGCTTAGTCGATGAGCCTGGGTATAAGTCGGTGATTAAAGCGATTAAGGAGCAGGTGCAAGCCCAGGCAGATAAATCAGGCTTAGCGCCTGAGTTTATTGGATCTAAAAAGCAGCTTAATCAATTGATTACCTGGGTATGGCGAGAGGAGCGTCAAGAAGACAAACGTCCTGACTTAGCCTCGGGGTGGCGCTTTCGGTTAGTGGGTGAGACATTGCTGACGATGATCCCTAACGCCCCAGGGGCATAGTGATCATCTCACGCATAAACAAAAGCGGTGGCCTTGAGCCACCGCTTTCTGTATTAGCCCGTTGTGATTGAGATCTAGCTCTCTTTTCCCTCTTCGGGCAAGGTGACATTCAGCTCCAAGACGGATAGGTCATCATCGCCTTGCTCTAGGCTGACAGACACTTGGTCCGGTGCGATATCCACGTATTTGCGGATCACGTCTAAAATATCTTGCTTGAGCTGAGGCAAATAAGTCGGCGCTGGGCTATCTGCACTGCGACGCTCGGCAACAATAATTTGTAAACGCTCTTTGGCAATATTGGCCGACTTTTTCTTAGATGGGCGGAAGAATTCAAGCAGTGCCACATTAGCCTCCAAATAAGCGTTTTAGGAAACCTTTGCGCTCTTCCTCGATAAAGCGGAAGGGACGCTCTTCACCCAGCAGACGCGCAATGGCATCTTCATAGGCTTGGCCTGCATCAGATTCTTGGTCAAGTACCACTGGCTCGCCTTTGTTTGAGGCGTGCAACACAGACTGGCTCTCCGGGATGACCCCTAACAGTGGAATACGCAAGATATCTTCAACATCCTCAACACTGAGCATTTCACCGTTGGTCACACGTGCAGGATTATAGCGAGTGAGTAATAAGTGATGTTTTACCGGATCCTCGCCGTTTTCTGCGCGGCGTGACTTGGAGTCGAGAATACCAAGAATCCGATCAGAGTCGCGTACGGATGAAACTTCTGGATTGGTGGTCACAATCGCTTCGTCAGCAAAATACAGCGCCATTAATGCACCGGCTTCAATGCCCGCGGGCGAGTCGCAAATAATGTATTCAAAGCCAAGCTCATCCATGTCTTTTAGAACCCGCTCCACGCCGTCTTTGGTTAGCGCATCTTTATCGCGTGTTTGTGAGGCTGGCAGAATAAACAAATTGTCTACGCGTTTGTCTTTAATTAATGCTTGATGCAGATTGGCTTCGCCGTTAATGACATTGACAAAGTCATAGACGACCCGACGCTCACAGCCCATCACCAAATCCAGGTTACGTAGGCCAATATCAAAATCGACCACGGCGGTTTTTTTGCCTGTCATGGCCAACCCGGTCGCCAATGCCGCACTCGATGTTGTTTTACCAACACCGCCTTTACCGGAAGTAATTACAATAATTCGTGCCATTCCTCTTCCTTATTCTCTTATAGCGTGAGGGGGTCAATGTGTAAGCTTTCTTGATTAAGCGAGACCATGGAAGGTCGCTCTAAATGTTCTGATGGAATTTTATCGCTGAGCCAATAGCTTCCTGCTACTGACAATAATTCTGACTGAAGGTTCTGACAATAAATACGCGCTTGCTTTTGTCCACTTGCGCCGGCAATAGCTCGGCCACGCAAAACGCCATAGATATGAATACTGCCATCGGCTATCACTTCCGCGCCGGCACTGACATGATTGAGGATCACCAGATCGGCGTTTTTCGCATAGATTTGCTGACCTGAACGCACGGGGGCGGTGACCACTTTGGCAGGCGGCTGAATCGGATCGGCAACTCGGGATTGCTTGCTTGACTTGAGCACGGCTAGCTGCGCATTCAGCGCAAGCTCGCGTGTATCATTATGGGTGACGCCGGTCAATCCGACGAGAATCATGCCTGTGGCCTGTAAGCACTGCTTTAAGGCACCGATATCAGGACATTGTGATAGACGGCTAATGTCAGCGACAACAGGGGCGCCTTGAAAAAAGGCCGGTGCTTGGGTGACTTTCTCTGTCAAAACATTGGCAGCGGCAGCAAAATTATCGTCAACGAGGTGGAGGACGGAAAGGGTAAAGGTTGAGCCTTTCAACTCCGGTTGTTTGAGCATGTTATTCGATCCCGGTTTTGTCATTTAAACACGAGTCAGACGCGCATTATCAGACGTTGGATAGCATGGTATATTCACAGCGCCAATGCGGCAAGCAGGGTTTGCCGTTGATGCGGCATATCTCCCTTTAATGGTGTTTTTTTAACGTTTGAATGAGAAATGGCAGCAGAGACGCGTTTTGACACACTTTGCTGCAAAGCTTAACAAACCTTTACCCCGAGATGACAATTTATCGCCAGTAATATGGCATGCTCATGAGGACTTTTGAGATGTATTGCGCAATTTATCGTAGCAAAAAGAAAGAAGGCACCTATCTTTATCTTGCAGAGAAAGATAAATTTGATGATGTGCCTGAGGCATTAATGAATAGCTTTGGGCAACCCGAATTTGCCATGATGATCAACTTAGACAAGCGCGATAAACTGGCTGCTGTTGACATCAATAAGGTTAAACAAAGCCTGCAAAGTGATGGTTTTTTTGTGCAATTGCCCCCGCCACCTGATGCGGCATTGCAGGCCATTCGTAATAAAAACGAAAAACTGTAAAAGGAAGACTATGCGCAAAGGTATGATTTCAGCTTCTATCGCGGCGGCACTTTTGGTGAGCCCTGTGATGGCCAAGCCCGGATTCGAGCAGTATGTGACCACCTTAAAAGCCGAGGCACGAGAGGCGGGCATCAGTGATGCGTTACTTGAGCGTGCGTTTAAGGACGTTGAATACCACGAGCGTGCGGTCAGCTCCGATCGAAATCAACCTGAGCGACGCCTTACGCTGGATGAATATATTCCGCGTGCTGTGCCTGATTGGAAAGTCGCCCAAGCGAAAAAACTGTATCGTGAACATTACGACACGTTGAAAACCATCGGTGAGCAGTACCAAGTTCAGCCGCGTTTTATTGTGGCTTTATGGGGCGTAGAAAGTAATTTTGGCAAACTGCAGGGCAGTTATAATGTGATTGAAGCTCTATCAACATTAGCCTTTGATGGTCGTCGAGAGGCCTTTTTTCGTAAAGAGACTATGGCCGCACTGAAGATATTGCAGCAAGGGCACATTGCGCCAGAAGCGATGAAAGGCTCTTGGGCAGGGGCAATGGGCCAATGCCAGTTTATGCCAAGCTCGTTTATTAATTACGCGGTCGATGGCAATCAAGATGGTAAGAAAGACATTTGGCAAACAGAAGCCGATGTTTTTGCGTCTGCTGCGAATTACTTAAAAAAAGCCGGGTGGGATGATACTTATACATGGGGGCGGCAAGTACAGCTACCTGCAGGAATAGATCGTACTTTGCTTGGCACCGACAGTGATAAAGCACACTCATTGAGTGCCTGGCAGACGCGTGGTGTGCGCCGGTTGAATGGTCAGGCGCTACCTGCCGTCGATATCAACGCGTGGTTGATTCAGCCTGATGATGGTAAAGGCAGGGCTTATCTTGTTTATAATAATTATCAGAGTTTATTGAAATGGAATCGCTCGCATTACTTTGCGTTAGCGGTGAGCCATTTGGCAGACAGAATTAAATTTGGTTAAGGAATAAAAAAAGAGGCTGAGCGCCTCTTTTTTTTATGCGGGAATATGGACTTAGGCTTCTTGGCCTGGGATGAGGAAATCTTCCTGCTTAGCCGCACCGCTCTCAATCGCTTCGCGAATCACTTTCGGCATACGACCTTGGCCTGTCCAGGTTTTTTGTGAGCCATCTTCGCCCGTATATTGATATTTTGCTGGACGAGTCGCGCGTTTACCCAATGCTTTGCTCTTAGAAGCACCACCTAACAATGCCACGATTTCTTCTGGGTCAATACCGTCGGCTTCTAACATAGCACGGTATTTTTCTAACTTCTCTAAGCGCTCTTTTTCTTGCGCTTCAGCTTGGCGATCGATTTCTTTGCGCTCTTCAACAACCGTTTGTAATTTTTCTAAGGCTTCGTTCAGCTGCTCAGTAGACATCTCTTTTGCAACTGCGCGTAAGCTACGCAAATTGAGTAAGGCTTTCATTGCATCAGACATTATTGGTTCCTATTTGATTTATATGTTAATTGAAAGAATGATAGCAGTATAATTGAAATATACAATATGACCTATATTAATACGCCATATTGTTCATTAATTGCAAGTTAACCGCAAATTTGACTTTAATTCTATTGTCTTTTTTGAAACAGATGTCTAAAAAAATAGAAGATAAGACGCATTTTATTGGCATCGAGTAAGGTGGGGGTTAATCGACGTTTTTTCAACCATAAATAGTTGCGATAGTAAACACGTTGTGTAGAATGCACCACGCTTAACGTAGAGGTGCGTTGTTTATAAGTCGTGCGCAAGAGGGTGATACCGATGAGAGCGCATAAAAGGAAACAACGCCGAAGCCAATCAGGTCATCACACCGATTGAGCTGGGGCTGTTACCGAATAGGGGCAGCACTGCCATAGTACTTGGAAATACACTATGGAGCGCTACTGTATGTAGGAGGCAAGCTGTTTGCCGTGTGATACCACACCTTACCGTCTTCATTTCTGCAGTAGATCTCCAACCACCTGGTTGACACTGAGATCATGAACTTAACAGATTTTTCTTCATCCGCTTTATCACTGCTTCCCCCTTTATTGGCGCTAGGCCTCGCGATTGCCACACGACGGGTTTTATTGTCGTTGGGCATGGGAATCGTACTGGGTACTGTATTACTGACCGATTTTTCTTTCCTCTCTTCTGGACAGTACTTACTTGAGGTGATCACTGGACTATTTATTGCTGATGGAGGCTTAAATAGCTGGAATTTAAGTATTCTCGCGTTTCTTATTTTACTCGGTATGATCACTGCGCTCCTGTCTCTTTCTGGAGGCACACGCGCGTTCGCCAATTGGGCGCAAAGCCGGATCAAGAGTAAACGTGGGGCGAAACTGCTCGCCGCTTTTCTCGGCGTATTTATATTTGTCGATGATTATTTCAACAGCTTAGCGGTGGGCGCCGTTTCTCGCCCCGTGACAGATAGATTTCACGTCTCTCGAGCGAAACTGGCTTACATCCTTGACTCCACGGCAGCCCCTATGTGTGTGATCACGCCAGCATCAAGCTGGGGAGCCTATATCATTACCGTGATTGGCTCGATTTTAGTGGCGCATGGTGTAACGGATTACACGGCGCTAGGGGCATTTGTCACCATGATCCCGATGAACTTTTACGCCATTTTTGCCTTGCTATTAGTGTTTGCGGTGGTTTGGTTTCAACTGGATATTGGCCCGATGCGTCAGTTTGAATATCAGGCGAAAAAAGGCAGTCGATTGGGCGATGAAAGTGAAAACTGCGCTGATATCTGCGATGACTTAGGGATTGAAGAAAGTGATAAAGGCAGCGTGGCTGATTTGGTCGCCCCCATTATTATGCTAGTCGTGGCGACGGTGGGGGCGATGCTATATACCGGCGGGCAGGCCTTGGCCGCTGATGCACAATCCTTTTCTCTCCTCGGCGCGTTTGAAAATACCGATGTCGGCATGTCATTGCTGTGGGGGGGACTGGCGGGTTTAGCTGTGTCCTTAGTGATGACAGGTAAACAGGGTATTGCGGTATCAGATATTGCGAAAACCCTTTGGGTGGGCGCAAAGTCTATGTTTGGCGCGATCCTCATTCTGTTATTTGCTTGGTCAATTGGCCATATTATTGGTGACCTACAAACAGGCAAATATTTGTCGTCCTTGGTTGAGGGGAACTTACCGGCGCAACTCTTGCCTGTGGTGCTCTTCTTGTTGGCGGCAGTGATGGCCTTTGCAACAGGGACGTCGTGGGGGACGTTCGGTATTATGCTTCCTATCGCGGGCGATCTTGCCGCGGCGACAGACATTGCTCTGATGCTACCTATGCTCTCAGCAGTATTGGCGGGGGCGGTATTTGGCGATCATTGTTCACCAATTTCTGATACCACTATCTTGTCTTCAACAGGGGCACGATGTGGACATATTGACCACGTCGCCACCCAGCTCCCTTATGCTATTGGCGGGGCGCTTGTCTCAACCGTAGGCTTCATGGTGTTAGGCTTTACCGCGTCACTTCTTTGGTCCTTGATGGCGACCGTGTTTGCGTTCGTTGCACTATGTGCTGGGTTAATGTGGCTTAAAAAGCGACCGTGTAAATTGGTCGGTTAATTATCTAGCCTCGCCTCGGCGGGGCTTTTCTTTTTCTGCTAGTGCGGTAGCATGCCTGTTTATTTAATCCAGCTCGCCCACAACGGGCATTACGTGTAGAGACAGTTATGGCTCAGTTATACTTTTATTATTCGGCAATGAACGCGGGTAAGTCGACCACCTTGTTACAATCGGCCTTTAACTACCAAGAGCGCGGTATGCAGCCTCTACTCTTTACCGCCGCGATTGATAACCGCTATGGGGTCGGAAAAATTAGTTCGCGAATTGGCTTAGAAGCTGATGCCCACCTGTATGACAATCAGACGTCGCTATTCGAGCACGTTGCGACTATCTTGGCGCAAGAGAAAGTTGACTGTTTATTGATTGATGAGAGCCAATTTTTGACCAAACAGCAAGTCCTTGAGCTCACCGATGTGGTGGATAAGCTGCGGATCCCAGTATTGTGTTATGGATTAAGAACGGATTTTCGTGGTGAGCTGTTTGAAGGGTCGCAGTACTTGTTGGCGTGGGCTGATAAGCTCGTTGAACTGAAAACCGTGTGCCATTGTGGACGTAAAGCGAGTCGAGTTATTCGCCAAGATAGCGAGGGTAATGCCATTGCGGATGGTGATCAGGTGGTGATTGGGGGCAATGAACGTTATGTTTCTGTGTGTCGCCGCCACTACAAACAGATGCTTGGGTTACTCTAGACGGCATTGAGTTCGGTCAAACACAACAAAGGCGAGCGGTAAGCTCGCCTTTTCCATTTGGCCGACCGGATTCAGCGCTATTTAGCCGCTTCTTGATCGACTGGCACAATTTCACTGGCATGGTAGCCTTTTGGTCCTTCCTGAACCTCGTAGTTGACGGTTTGTCCCGCCTTTAATGTCTTATATCCGTCCATCTGGATGGTAGAATAGTGGGCAAACACATCGCCTTCTCCTTCTACCGGACAAATAAAGCCAAATCCTTTTGCATTGTTAAACCATTTTACTGTACCAGTTTCCATGCGACACATCCTTCTTGCATCAAACTTTGCATACCTGCGATAAACGCGTTCATTCCACCTCATCAATCCCGGCAGCGTGGCACCGTTGCCATCACTGATATGATTGAATAGAAGTGACATGGTTAGTTTACCTACCACATGTTTCACTTTAGTAGATACTTTTAGGCAGTCAAGTGTGGGGTATAACTTATAACAGTAATGTAATATCGAATCGAAAAAGTGTGAGGAAGTGGCAATTATTCATTCAACAACAGACATCTTAATTGCATAGTTTTTTAGATTTTACCCTGGATGTTTTCGCTATAAACCCGTGTGATTACAGTGATAGATGCGCTACTACAGGGCTGAACTATTACTTTTTATTCTAATAACTTGCTCTTTAGCCCTTAAGTGTTTGGATTGGCATGAGCGCTACTGGCATTACGTAAGGAGTCTGCCTGCTTAAAAATGATCATGGAGTGAATATTGTCGAATCGAGAGAGGCGTGTACCTATTTCTCACCTGTCGCGCTTGACGCGATCCACCCACACGTTATTTGCTAGCCGTACTGCCTTATTTTTTATGCATTTTGATGCAGTGAGCGATGACACGTTCGTGTCGCGCGCAGTGAACGAAATGCGGCGTCAGACACTATTACATAATGCAGTGCTTAACAATTGCTCAGGCAAACGGTGTTCGCAATGAAAAGGTTGCTGGAATACAATCTGTGGCTTAACTTTAAGTATAGGTGGACGGGAATCGTGGATGGCAGTAGTGCCCCGCCACATCACTTACCGAGACACCCTAACAATGCATTGAATGAGTTATGAGTAATTGGAACCAGTGGGGTTTGCCTGACGCAGAGGCCGAATCGTCAGAAAAAACCAAGTTGCAACCGCCATCAATGTACAAGGTGGTGCTAAATAATGATGACTATACTCCGATGGAGTTTGTTATCGATGTGCTCCAGACGTTTTTTGCCATGGATGTGGACAAAGCGACGCAAGTCATGCTGACGGTGCACTATGAAGGAAAAGCGGTCTGTGGCGTATTTACCGCCGAGGTCGCTGAAACGAAAGTGGCACAGGTAATGATGTATGCCAAAGAGCATGGCCATCCGCTACTGTGCACGATGGAGAAAGCTTAGCCGGCTCCATCACGCTTTAGCGCGGTTTTTGAGGGAGGTGCCTTTATGCTTAACAAAGAACTTGAAGCCAGTTTGAATGGCGCGTTTGCACGTGCGCGTGAAAAACGCCACGAATTCATGACGGTGGAGCACCTGCTTCTCGCGTTGATCGAAAATGCGGCCGCGCACGATGCGCTGGTCGCGTGCCGTGCAGACTTGGAGGCGCTGCGCAAAGAACTTGATGCGTTTATCGAACAAACCACACCGCTGATCCCTGCGGACGATGAGTCGCGGGAGACGCAGCCAACGCTAAGCTTCCAGCGAGTACTCCAACGGGCTGTTTTTCATGTGCAGTCATCCGGTCGTAGCGAAGTAAGCGGTGCGAACGTGTTGGTGGCCATCTTTAGCGAACAAGAGTCCCACGCCGCCTACCTGCTTAAAAAGAACGACGTGAGTCGCCTTGACGTAGTCAACTATATCTCTCATGGCACCACGAAAGATGAAGGCGACGATCTGCCAAGCAGTGACATGGGCGCCGATGAGGCCGGTGCGGAGCCGGGTGAAGACCGGTTGGAGAACTTCGCGACTAACCTTAATCAGCTCGCGCGTGTTGGCGGTATTGATCCGCTAATCGGTCGTGATAAGGAACTTGAGCGCACCATCCAGGTCCTGTGTCGCCGTCGTAAGAATAATCCCCTGTTGGTTGGCGAAGCCGGGGTCGGTAAGACGGCAATTGCAGAAGGGCTCGCATGGCGCATTGTCGAAGGGCAAGTGCCAGATGTGATCAAAGATTGCGTGATTTATTCGCTCGACATTGGGTCTCTGTTAGCCGGGACCAAATACCGTGGTGACTTTGAGAAGCGCTTTAAATCGATTTTGAAGCAACTCGAAAAAGAAGATCATGCGGTGCTCTTTATCGACGAGATCCACACTATCATTGGCGCAGGTGCTGCCAGTGGTGGCCAGGTAGATGCCGCCAACTTGATTAAGCCGCTGTTGAGTAGCGGAAAGTTACGCTGTATCGGCTCGACGACTTACCAAGAGTATGGCTCTATCTTCGAAAAAGAGCGGGCACTGGCGCGCCGTTTCCAAAAAATCGACGTGATTGAGCCCTCTATTGATGACACCACTAAAATCTTGATGGGGCTGAAACCCAAATACGAAGCCCACCACGAAGTGCGTTATACCAATAAGGCCATTCGTGCTGCTGTGGAGCTGTCGGCGAAATACATTAATGAGCGTCATTTGCCAGATAAAGCGATCGATGTGATCGATGAGGCGGGGGCGCGGTGTCGTATGGCGCCAGCCAGCAAACGCAAGAAGACGGTCAATGTCCCTGATGTTGAGAGTATGATTGCGAAAATGGCGCGTATTCCTGAGAAGTCGATTTCTTCGTCAGATAAAGATGTGCTGCAGTCGCTGGATGACAAGCTGAAAATGTTGGTGTTTGGCCAAGATACCGCCATCACCGCGTTGTCTGAAGCGATCAAGTTAAGCCGCGCAGGACTGGGCGATGAGAATAAACCGGTCGGCTCTTTCTTGTTTGCCGGGCCTACCGGGGTCGGTAAAACCGAGGTCACGGTACAATTGGCCCGCGCTATGGGCATTGAGCTGCAGCGCTTTGACATGTCGGAGTACATGGAACGTCACACAGTGAGCCGCTTGATTGGTGCTCCCCCAGGCTATGTGGGATACGATCAGGGCGGGTTGCTGACCGATGCGGTGATCAAGCACCCATACAGTGTAGTGCTGCTTGATGAAATTGAGAAAGCACACCCAGACGTGTTCAACCTGTTGTTACAGGTGATGGATAATGGCACTTTGACGGACAACAACGGACGCAAAGCCGATTTCCGCAATGTTATCTTGGTGATGACGACCAATGCTGGCGTGGCCGAGACGGTGCGTAAGTCGATTGGCCTGATTCAGCAAGACCACAGTCATGATGCAATGTCCGAAATTAAGAAGGTGTTCTCGCCAGAGTTCCGTAACCGTTTGGACAACATCATCTGGTTTAATCACTTGGATGAGCAAGTTATCTTGCAAGTGGTGGATAAGTTCATTGTCGAGCTACAAGCTCAGCTGGACGCCAAGGGCGTGTCGCTTGAGGTGACGTCAGAGGCTAAGCGCTGGCTAGCGGAAGAAGGCTATGACAAGGCAATGGGAGCACGGCCGATGGGGCGCGTTATCCAAGATAACTTGAAAAAGCCACTGGCTAATGAGCTGCTGTTTGGCTGTCTGGTCAATGGAGGGACGGTTCGTGTGGTATTGAAAGATAACCGGTTGGACTTCCAATTCAGTGATCAAATGGAACCTGCTTAATCATCTTGAGACGAAAAAGCAAAACCCGGCATCGCTGCCGGGTTTTTTGATCGCGTTCGGAGGATTAACGCGAACGGAAAACGATGCGACCTTTGGACAAATCGTAAGGGGTCATTTCAACAGTGACTTTGTCGCCGGTCAGGATGCGGATGTAGTGCTTACGCATCTTGCCTGAAATGTGGGCAGTCACCACGTGACCGTTTTCTAGTTCTACGCGGAACATAGTATTAGGCAACGTATCGAGTACGGTGCCTTGCATTTCAATTACGTCTTCTTTTGCCATTGAATCCTCTTAGGCCTCTTCTGGTAGCCAATTTTTTGACCGACAGATAATGCCTCTATTCTGAAAGTCTGTAAAGTTCGGGTGCGAATTTTACCCTGTTGGGGCGCTCCTTGCTAGAAAAAATAGCCACTATTGTGGAATAAGCGGCCAGGAAAACGCCCGCCACTGCTGGTTGATAAAGCGTTGATGTGGATAATAGTCCGCCTTGTAGCGCATCGCTGGACAGGTGTCGATTTGATAGCCCAAGTAGAGCCAGGGTAAATGGAGTGAATGTGCCAGTTGTAGCTGTGCCTGAATACTGACGCGTCCAAGAGAGAAGCGGTGTTCTGGTTCGAAAAAGGTATAAAGCGCACTTAACCCATCGGCGACGACATCAGTCACGGCGATGGCAACCAGGGTGAGTTGGTTATGATCGCGTTGATACAAATGGATAAAGCGCGGGGATAACCAGTCACTACCGATAAAGTCGAGAAAATCTTGGCGCTTGGCAGGGTACATATTGCCATCAGCGTGGCGAGTGGCGATGTACCGTTGAAAGAGTGCAAACCAGTTCTCATCAAGCTCATCACTCACTTTAATCTCTAGGCGATTAAGCTGGCTGCGATGACGCTTTTGGCTTTTTGAGGGTTGATATTTGGCCACATCAATCCGAAGCGCTTGGCAGGCCTGGCATTGAGGACAGTGCGGCCGGTAAATAAGGTTACCACTGCGACGAAAGCCAGCGGCTAACAGTGCAGCATATCGCTCGGGCGTGTGGTAATCCGCCGACATCACCACGGCCAGTTGCTCTTGCTGGTGAGACAAGTATTGGCAAGATGCTGTAGGCGTGACGCCTACTTGGATCCCCACACTCATTATGGTCTCCAATCTGCTATCTGCTGCGGTTGGCAGCCCTGGATAATGGGGTGATCGCGATGAGCGTACAGCGCGGCGATAAACACGTCGCGTGTCCAGGGTTTGGCGCCCAAAGAGGCTAAATGTGGGGTCATCATCTGACAGTCAATGTAGTGCCCTCCTCGTTGCGCGAAGAATTGGCTAAATTGCCAAAGGGCAAACTTTGACGCATTGGTCGTGTGGGAAAACATGGATTCACCACAGAACACACGGCCTACAGAGACACCGTAAAGCCCGCCGACAAGGTGTGCTCCGTCCCACACTTCCACACTGTGGGCATCGCCTTGCTGATGAAGCTGGCAGTATGCGGCTTGCATCTCATCGGTAATCCAGGTCTGTTCAGGTCCACGAATAGTCGCGCAGGTAGCGATCACCGTCTCGAATGCGCGATTGAACGTGATGGTATGCGCAGACTTTTTGGCGGCTTTACGCAAACTGCGACTGGCGTGAAAATCAGAGGGCTGAAGGATGGCGCGTTCACTCGGCGACCACCACAATAAAGGGTCATCTTCGCCAAACCAGGGGAAAATACCACTGCGATAAGCCGACATTAGCCGCGCAGGTGATAGATCTCCCCCAATGGCGAGCAAGCCATCGGGGTGAGAGAGCGCCTCATTCACGGGCGGAAAGCCGACATCATTTTGCGCTAAAGGGGGTAAAAAGAGGGTCATCGTACACTCTCTTATTACAAGCGGTTCATGAGTTGTGCATAGCGACCGTTACGTGCCAGCAAGTCTTGGTGCGTGCCTTGCTCAATAATGCGGCCTGCATCCATTAAACACACTGTGTCCATATGCGCCAAGCCAACCAATCGATGGGTAATGATCACCACGGTTTTATCCTGACAATGGTCTTGCAGTAAGGATAGGATCTCTGCTTCGGTTTGCACATCCAGTCCTTCCGTTGGCTCATCAAGCAACATAATCGGCGCGGGGTGCAAGAGGCCACGAGCAATCCCCAAGCGGCGGCGCTCGCCCCCAGAGAGTTGTCGTCCGCCGTCGCCCAACCATGCGTCTAGCCCTTGGCCTTCGAGCAGCCCGGTTAAGCCGACGCGGTGCAGGGCAGAGGCGAGATCATCGTCTGATGCATCTGGGCAAGCGAGGGTAAGGTTGTCGCGCAGTGTGCCATTGAACAAATCAACGCTTTGTGTCACCACAGACATGGCGTCACGAAGCGCGGTCTCTTGCCATTGCGTTAGAGGCACCCCATCAAGGGTGATTTGACCTTGGGTGGGATCCCACGCGCGGGTGAGCAAGCTCAATAAGGTTGACTTACCACATCCCGTCCTTCCTAGCAGTGCCAGTGTGTGTCCCGGTGTCACGTGGAGCGAGATATTTGAAACCGCGTCTTGTGCCGCGCCTGGGTATTGGTAACTGACGCTATCAAAGCAAATATCGCCGACGGCAGGGCCAGTATGTCCGTGGGAAGGGAAGGGGACACTGGGTGCTCGCTCGGTGATCGCATTCAGTCGTTTGGCAGCGGTAAGCGTTTTACCCAGATATTGGAACGCGGCGGTAATGGGCATCATCAGCTCAAAGCTGGCCATGGTTGTAAAGGCGACCATCGCGATCAGTGGGCCTGGCATACGCTCACCGACACCATCTGCTGCGAGCCAAATCATCATCACCAATGTTAGCCCTGTGGCCGCGACGAGCACGGCATTGGCCAATCCGGTAATACGCGCCATATTGGCTTGTGCGTGAAGCATCGCTTGCTCGCTGTCATCGATGCGGGCGCGATAACGGTCACGTGCGCCAAATAAAGCCAGCTCGGCGTGGCCTTGTAACCAATCGAGCAGTGCTATGCGTGTGGCTGCGTTTTGCTCCAATTGAGCACGGCCTTGATCATTGCCCAAGCGATAAAAAAGGATGGGCAGCCCAATCAGTAACGCGAGCAAGGTCAGTCCAAGCGCCATGCCAAGCCTTGGGTCAAACCACCCCAGGAAGAAACTCACCGCCAGGATACCGACGATACCGACCAGTATCGGGCTGACTAGGCGCAGATAAACGTGATCCATGGCATCGACATCGGCGACCATGCGATTAAGCAAATCGCCATCACGCATATTCAGCCCTTGATCAGGGACTAACGGGGCGAGTTTGCGAAAAAATGACACGCGCAAATCTGCCAATAGTTTGAAGGTGGCATTGTGGCTAACCACACGTTCGGCCCAACGACCAAAGGTACGGCCAATAGAGAAGCCACGCACACCCGCCGCAGGGAGCATGTAATTAAAGGTAGTGATACTCGCTAGGCCTGCAACAGCCGCAGCGGCAATAAACCAGCCGGAGAGGGTGAGTAGGCCAATAGCAGCAAATAGTGTGGCAAACGCCAGCACCATGCCTAAACTCAAACCAAACCAGTGGCGCTTATAAAGGCGAAGATAGGGCAGTAGTTCACGCATCGAGGTTTCTCCTATCGGCGGAAGCCAGCATCTCTGTCAGCGGGCCCGAGTCAGCCAGACTGTGATATGGGCCTTGTTGCACGAGTTTCCCATCCATCATTACCCAGACTTGGTCACTGTTGGCGAGTGAGTCCAAACGGTGCGATACCTGTATACAGGTTTTATCGTGTGTTGCTGCACTCAAAGTTTCTAGCACGCGATTTTCGCTATGTGCGTCTAGGCTTGCAGTCGGTTCATCCAGTACCCAGAGGGCGCCATCTTGTAATAGCGCTCGCGCGACGGCAATGCGCTGTGCTTGACCCACCGATAACCCCCCATTTCGGTCACCGACAGCGTGGGCTAAGCCGTCGGTCAATCGCATCACAAATTCATCCACGTACGCTTGCGTCATCACCTGATTAATCATATCTGGCGTTGCCTCAGGGTTGGCCAGAGCAATATTGTCGCGGATACTGCCGTGGAAAAGTTGCGGATTCTGCCCGACCCAACTGATCGATTGGCGCCAGTGGCTGATGGAGAGATCACGGCGTTCGCAGCCATTAATGGTGAGGCTACCACGGTAGGGCAGAAAACCAAGCAGGGCGTTAAGGAGGCTGGATTTGCCTGCGCCACTGACGCCAATGAGCGCAATCTGCTCGCCTGGCTGAGCAGAAAAACACATGGGCCCTGCCAATACGTGGCCGTCGGGACTGAGTACCTCCAGGTCGTGCGCGATAATAGCGACGGTGGATAAATCAGGCGTGGCCTCACCTTGAGTGCCGGTATCTGGCTGAGCGTCCAGGAATTCAACGATCGACTCAGCCGCACCAATCGCTTGCGCCTTGGCGTGATAAAAGGTGCCGAGATCGCGCAACGGCTGATAAAACTCGGGGGCGAGCACTAAAACAAATAAACCGGTAAACAGCGAAATGGAGGCGCCATAGTGACCAAAGTCGAGCTCACCAATAAAGCTAAAGCCGAAATAGACGGCGACAACGGCGATGGAAATAGCGGTGAAAAACTCCAGCACGGCCGATGATAAAAAGGCGAGGCGAAGCACTTCCATGGTGCGTTGACGAAACGTGTGTGACGCGAGATGAAGCTGCTCGGCCTCCGCTTCGACGCGGTTAAACAGCTTGAGTGTGGGCAGTCCACGCAATCGGTCGTAGAAGTAACCGGATAAACGTTGCAGTGCCTTAAAGTTTTTTCGGTTGGCATCAGCGGCTTTAATGCCAACTAAGGCCATAAAAAAGGGGACCAACGGTGCGGTCACTAAAAAGATCAATCCTGAGGCCCAGTTGATTGGGAAAACGGCGACTAAGATCACCAACGGGATCAGGACGGCGATGGCCATTTGCGGTAAATAACGGGCAAAAAAGTCTTGTAACTCTTCCACTTGCTCTAAAATCAGACTCGCCCAACTGCCTGCTGGGCGCCCTTGGATACTCACCGGCCCCAACGCCTCGAGACGATTCAGGATTAAATGACGAATATGTTGGCGAATCGCTTCACCACAGCGGTAACCCGTTTGCTCTTTCGCCCAACTGCATAGCGCACGCACTATCACGACAACAGCCAGGGCAAAAAAGCTTGGGAGTAGGGCAAATTTATCCGTTTGTTCAATAATCAACTGGTGCAGCAGGTGGGCAAGAAGTGCTGCCTGGGCAATCAAAAGCACACCGGAGAGGAGTGCAATACTAATCGTCGCAACTAACCAGGGTTTGGCTAACGTGCTCTGCGACTTGAGCCATTGGGTTAGCGCCCGCTGTTTAGATTTATCCATATCGTCTTATTGTTTTATGAGAGCCTACAAATAGGCTGGGCAGGCCACCGAACGGCAGCCTGCATGAGAGCGTGGGCTTACTGATTATTTGCCAGAGCGTCGAGATAGCGCTCGGCATCTAATGCGGCCATACAACCGGTGCCTGCAGAGGTGATCGCTTGACGGTAAACATGATCCATCACATCACCAGCAGCAAAGACACCTTCAACGCTGGTTTGAGTGGCGTTGCCATTAAGGCCCGACTCAACCTTGATGTAGCCATTTTCCATCTCTAATTGACCCGCAAAAATATCGGTGTTGGGTTTATGGCCGATAGCAACAAACACACCCATCACATCCAGTGTTTCGGTTTCATCACTTTGGGTGTCTTTCAAGCGTGCTTGGGTCACGCCCATTTCATCGCCTAAAACTTCATCCAACACGCGATTAGTATGAAGGACAATATTGCCGTTGTTGACTTTATCCATCATGCGGTCAACGAGGATTTTCTCGGCTCGGAAGGTCTCGCGACGGTGAACAACATGCACTTCTGAGGCAATATTCGACAAGTACAAGGCCTCTTCGACCGCCGTGTTACCACCACCGATCACCGCGACTTTCTGGTTGCGATAGAAAAAGCCATCACAGGTCGCACAGGCTGAGACGCCCCGCCCTTTAAATGCCTCTTCAGATGGAAGGCCAAGATATTGCGCAGAGGCACCGGTAGAAATAACCAACGCATCACAGGTGAACTCACCGTTATCACCTTTTAAGCGGAACGGGCGTGAGGATAAGTCCACGTCATTGATGTGATCAAAGATAATCTCAGTCTCGAATTTTTCCGCATGGGCTTTCATGCGTTCCATCAATGCCGGTCCTGTCAGTCCCTCAGGATCGCCAGGCCAGTTTTCAACGTCGGTGGTGGTGGTCAGCTGGCCACCTTGTTGCATTCCGGTCACCATCACAGGGTTTAAGTTAGCGCGCGCGGCGTAAACAGCGGCCGTATAGCCAGCCGGGCCTGAACCCAGGATCAATAGGTTCGCATGCTTAATGTTACTCATTCACGTCTCCGAGCAGGAAAGAGGTTCGTTTTTGAATGGACTGATTGTAGGTAAATTAGAAAGGTAAAGAAAGGGCACCGTGATGGTGCCCTCGATTTCTATGATTGGCGTGGCCGATTAATGTGCCGACTTCAGTGCGTCCATTGCGTCAACATAAGGTAAATCAAAACCTTCTGCGACTTCTTTGATGGTTACTTGACCGCCAATGACATTCAGACCGTTACGTAGATGCGCATCTTCGACCAAGGCATCACGATAGCCTTTATTCGCCAGCTTAACGATATAAGGTAGKGTSGCGTTGTTSAGAGCGACAGTAGAAGTACGTGCTACCGCGCCAGGCATATTGGCAACACAGTAGTGAACGACATCATCCACGATATAGGTGGGATCTGCATGGGTTGTCGCATGTGATGTCGCGAAACAGCCACCTTGGTCGATAGCGACGTCCACCACGGCGGCGCCTGGCTTCATACGCTTAATGTGATCTTCGTTAACCAGCTTGGGTGCAGCAGCCCCTGGGATCAGCACGGCACCGACAACCAGATCGGCGTTCAATACGTGTTGTTCAAGGGTTTCTTCTGTGGAGTAGACCACTTTGGCACGCCCTTGGAACTCTTCATCAAGGCGACGTAAGGTATCGACATTTTTGTCGAGAATCGTGACGTCAGCACGCAGACCAACGGCCATACGAGCGGCGTTCGAGCCGACAACACCACCGCCTAGTACCACGATTTTCGCCGGTTCGACCCCAGGTACACCGCTGAGCAGCATGCCCGAACCGCCGTGTGATTTTTCTAGCGCTTGTGCACCTGCTTGAATAGACATGCGGCCGGCGACCTCAGACATGGGCGCAAGGAGTGGCAATCGACCTTTAGAATCTGTTACCGTTTCGTAGGCAATACAGATGGCTTTACTTTTAATTAAGTCTTCTGTTTGCGGAAAATCTGGTGCAAGATGCAAATAGGTGAACAAAATCTGTCCTTCGCGGAGCATCGCACGCTCAACGGCTTGTGGCTCTTTCACTTTGACGATCATCTCTGCTTTGGCAAAGACGTCAGCAGCAGTAGGAAGGATAGACGCGCCGGCGGCTTTATAGTCGTCGTCAGAGAAACCAATACCGTTACCTGCGTTGGTCTCAATGTAGACAGAGTGGCCGTGAGAAATAAGCTCGCGAACACTCGCTGGCACCATACCAACACGGTACTCATGGTTTTTGATTTCTTTTGGAACGCCAATGATCATGCTGTCACCTCTTGTTTATTCAGTGTTATCGGCTGGCTTGTTATTGATATTGTCAATTTTCAGGCTAGTATAAAGGCAACAAACCAGCATTTGATGCTAAAGATCATTTAGATGTTATTTAATTTGGTATATCTTTTTGCAAGGAAGTAACAAGGTGGAATAAAAAATGGTAGATACCAAAAAAAAGCCCTCCAAGGAATTGGACCGCATTGACCGCAACATCCTGAACGAGCTCCAAAAGGATGGGCGAGTCTCTAACGTTGAGTTATCAAAACGTGTTGGTCTTTCTCCTACCCCCTGTCTAGAACGTGTACGACGTCTTGAGCGTCAAGGTTATATCCTTGGCTATACGGCACTGCTTAACCCCCAGTATTTAGATGCATCACTGTTGGTGTTTGTCGAAATCACACTCAACCGCGGCGCGCCTGATGTGTTCGAGCAATTTAACAAAGCGGTGCAAACGCTTGAGGACATTCAAGAGTGCTCGTTGGTGTCAGGGGATTTTGACTACCTGCTTAAAACACGAGTAGCGGATATGTCGGCTTATCGCAAGTTATTGGGTGAAACTTTGCTGCGTTTGCCCGGCGTGAATGACACCCGTACCTATGTGGTGATGGAAGAGGTTAAACAGAGCAATCATCTGGTTATCCATACCCGTTAGCCAGGTGATGAAAAGGGGTGCGATGCACCACCTATCGAGACTGAAGCCGAGCGTCATGCTCGGCTTATTTTTTGTGCGGATAGCATAAGATTGTGTGATATCTCGGTAAAGATTTGGCGTAAACATGCATCATGCCTGCCCTCACGGCATGAATGTGATAAAGTCAGGGCAACATGAGCAAGCCTCAAAGTAGGATGAGGAATGCGGTTCAAGAACGGTATTAAACAGGTGATGATGGAGTTTTCTTTACGTCGGGAGCCCAAAGCGGCTCGTGCTAAAGCGCGTTTAGATGGCGTTCAGCGATTAAAAGAGTGTGGGTTTATTCTGGTACTCGCGGCAGCCGTGTTCACCATGGTGGCCCTATTGTCTTTTAATCCGGCCGACCCATCCTGGTCGCAAACTGCCTGGCATGGTGATGTGCACAATGCGGCGGGTGCCATGGGCGCATGGCTCGCCGACAGTCTCTTCTTTTCGTTTGGCATCTTAGCGTATCCGCTGCCTCCAGCGGCGATCCTCGGAGGGTGGGTGTTCTTGCGTCGCCGCAGCGACGATGAACCGATTAATTACACCATTATCGGTGCGCGCATATTAGGACTGTTCATCCTGTTTTTAACCAGCTGCTCGTTGGCCGATTTGAATTTTGACGACTTTTGGCATTTTTCCTCTGGTGGCGTGATGGGGGATGTCACCAACAGTTTGGCGCTGCCGCTATTTAACGTATTAGGCACGACCTTGGTAATGCTGTTTGGTTGGGCGGCCGGCTTTACCCTTTTTACCGGTATTTCTTGGTTAACCATTGTTGACCATCTTGGCGCGATGACGCTCAACGGTGTGACGTGGGCGGTGAATCGGATTCGTGGTGACGCGCCGACCGAGTTAGGCGTGCCAGACACCGAGACACAGAGTACCGCAGCCAATGCATCTGAACCCATGGAGCTCAGTGATTTACGTCGCCTGACGCCGTCAGCGCCGGATAAGGCGGAGCGTACCACCAATGATGAGCACACACAGAACCAGGCTGCGTCGCCTATTATTTTTGGTGGACAAGCGCGTTCGGAAACCGATGTACCAGCGACCGATTATTCATCCGCAGGCGATGCGGCATCCGTGGCCCATGAGAGCGATCAACCTAGTGAACCGACGCTAGGGCAGTGGGATATCGCGATCGAGCACGAAGTGCCATCTTTCTCGTCATCGGATGTTGAGGTAGAGGACACAGAGGCGATCAGCGCATCAGCGGAGCAAATGAGTGACCACTCGCAAGCGGATGAAGCGCCTTCAGCCTCATCGTCTCGCCACGCCGACACAACCTATGGCAATCAAGATGGACTGTCCGAGCTTGAGCGTGCAGAACAAGCGAGTAGTGGCGCGGATGAGGATGACGATCCCTTCCAAGAAACCATTCGCCAAGCGCAAAAGGCTCAACAGCAGGCGGCGGGGCTCGACCATCCTTTCCTGGTAAAAGATGAGCCGGATTTACCCACGCCGACAGAGCCTTTCCCGACCCTCGATCTACTCGATCCCGCTCGCCATACTGCAGAGCAGGCGACGCGTGAAGAGCTTGAGAAGATTGCCCGCTTGGTTGAAGCACGGTTAGAAGATTTTAAAGTCCAGGCGCGAGTGGTTGGCGTGTACCCAGGCCCAGTTATCACCCGTTTTGAGCTTGACTTGGCCCCTGGGGTGAAAGTCTCGCGCATTTCTGGCCTATCCAAAGACTTGGCGCGTGCTTTGTCGACCACGGCAGTGCGTGTGGTCGAAGTGATCCCAGGGAAGCCCTACATTGGTCTTGAGCTTCCCAATGAGCACCGGGAGACGGTGTTTATGTCCGAAGTGATTGGAAGCGAACGTTTTAAGAATAGCCACTCGCCTATTTCGGTGGTGCTGGGGAATGATATCGCGGGTGAAGCGATTATCACTGATTTGGGGAAGGCACCACATATGCTGGTGGCCGGTACCACAGGCTCGGGTAAGTCGGTGGGCGTGAACGTCATGCTGGTGAGCATGTTGTATAAAGCCTCACCCGAAGACGTGCGCTTTATCATGATTGACCCTAAAATGCTCGAGCTATCGGTATACGAGGGGATCCCACACCTGTTGACAGAGGTCGTGACCGACATGAAAGACGCTGGCAATGCCCTGCGTTGGTGTGTTGGTGAGATGGAGCGTCGTTACAAGCTGATGTCGGCGCTTGGGGTGCGAAATCTAAAAGGCTTTAACGAAAAAGTGAAGGCGGCTGAAGCTGCCAATAACCCTATCCCCGATCCGCTCTGGAAACCGGGTGATTCGATGGACGAATCGGCGCCTAAACTCGAGAAATTACCGTATATCGTGGTGGTCGTGGATGAGTTTTCCGATTTGATGATGGTCGTGGGCAAAAAAGTGGAAGAACTGATTGCGCGACTAGCACAAAAAGCGCGGGCAGCGGGGATTCACCTTGTGCTTGCCACTCAGCGTCCGTCCGTTGATGTGATTACAGGCTTAATCAAAGCCAACATTCCAACGCGGATGGCGTTTACGGTGTCTACTAAGACAGATTCACGCACTATCCTCGACCAAGGCGGCGCAGAGTCGTTACTGGGGATGGGTGATATGCTCTTTATGCCCAATGGCTCCAACCACCCCATCCGCGTACATGGCGCTTTTGTCAGTGATGAAGAGGTTCACCGTGTGGTGAATAACTGGAAAGCACGTGGTAAGCCACAGTATCTAGACGAAATAACCAAAGGGGATCAAGGCTCTGATAGCTTGTTGCCGGGTGAAGCGCCCTCAGGCGGAGATGGGGAAGAGTTGGACCAGCTTTTCGACCAAGTGGTTGAATTTGTCACCGAGAGCCGCCGAGGCTCTGTCTCTGGTGTGCAGCGCCGGTTTAAAATTGGCTACAACCGTGCGGCGCGTATTGTGGAACAACTGGAAGCACATGGTGTCGTAAGCTCACCAGGCCATAATGGTAATCGCGAAGTCATCGCGCCACCGCCACCCAAAGATTGATCGAATGGAAGGTTTCATGACTCGATTCTCTGCTATCCGCCACCTAATGGTGGTGCTGTCTCTACTTCTTGCATTGTCGGTGCAGGCGAAAACGCAGGCACAACAACACCTGATGGATCGCTTGAGTCAGGTTGACGCCTTTAGTGCGCAGTTTTCCCAAACAGTGCAAAGCCCAGAAGGAGAGGTGATTCATCAAGCAAAAGGGCGGTTGGCGATTCAGCGGCCAAACTTGTTTAACTGGACCACGACCTCACCAGACGAAACCATCATGATTTCCGATGGCGAGACGCTCTGGTACTACAGCCCATTTGTTGAGCAAGTGACGGCGATGTGGTTGGAGGATGCTACGGCACAAACGCCGTTTGTCCTACTGACACGCAATCAGCCAAGTGATTGGCAGGCTTATCAAATCACCCAAGAGGCTGACACCTTTACCCTAACGCCAAAAACCACAGGCACGATTGGCGAATTTGAAGTCACCGTGAAGCCGGATGGTACCTTGACCGGCTTTACTGTGGTTGAGCAAGATGGGCAACAAAGCCAGTTCACGCTGAGCCAATTTAGCCGACAAGCACCGGCGTCGGACGTGTTTTCGTTTACGCCACCCGACTCAGTGATGCTCGACGATCAGCGCCAACCAAGATAATTGCCTCGGAGGTGACTGTGTCGACCTTACCGCTTGATTTTGCAGACGATTTTCGCCCACTGGCCGCACGTATGCGGCCACTCACGCTTGACCAGTACATCGGTCAGCGTCATCTTCTCGCCGAGGGTAAACCGCTTCGCCGGGCGATTGAGTCTGGCTCCCTCCATTCGATGATTTTCTGGGGGCCTCCGGGGACCGGTAAAACCACGCTCGCCGATATTGCCGCGCGCCAAGCCAACGCAGAGCTGGAACAAATCTCGGCTGTGACCTATGGCGTCAAGGAGATCCGAGAGGCGATTGGACGCGCAGAGCAAAACAAGCAAGCTGGTATTCGTACCGTTCTGTTTGTGGATGAAGTGCACCGCTTTAATAAAAGTCAGCAGGATGCGTTTTTGCCCCATGTGGAAGCGGGAACGGTCACGTTTATTGGTGCCACCACGGAAAACCCCTCGTTTGAGCTTAATAACGCGTTGCTATCGCGTGCCCGTGTGTATCGTTTAACCAGCCTTGACGAGAGCGATTTGGAAGCGGTGATTGATCAAGCACTTGCCGACTCACAACGTGGGCTCGGTGAGCAGTCCCTGGTCTTTGATGATGGCGTTAAAAGGGCGTTAACGGCAGCGTGCAGTGGTGATGCACGTATGGCGTTAAACCTACTGGAAATGTTGGCAGACATGGCCGATGGCCAAATCACGATGCCGATGCTTAAAGACGTGGCCGGTGAAAAAGTGGCACAGTTCGATAAGCAGGGGGATGCGTGGTATGACTTGATCTCTGCATTTCACAAATCAGTGCGTGGTTCATGTCCCGATGCCGCGCTGTATTGGTATGCACGCATTGTGAGCGCGGGAGGTGATCCGCTTTACGTGGCAAGACGTTTGTTAGCGATAGCCTCTGAGGATGTCGGTAATGCCGATCCGCGCGCGATGCAGGTGGCACTGAACGCATGGGATTGCTTTACCCGCGTCGGGCCTTCGGAGGGTGAGCGCGCCATTGCACAAGCCGCGGTGTATTTGGCCAGCGCCCCGAAAAGCAACGCGGTGTATACCGCGTGGAAACAAGCCTTGCGTGACGCGAAAGACACCGCCAACGCGCCCGTTCCCATGCACCTTCGTAATGCACCAACAGCATTGATGGAGCAAATGGGACACGGTGATGGCTATCGCTATGCCCACGATGAGCCCAATGCGTATGCGGCGGGCGAGCGCTATCTGCCCCCAGAGCTTGGCGAGGCGCGTTACTATCAGCCCGTCAATCGTGGGCTAGAAATTAAAATCGCCGAAAAGCTCGCCTTTCTCGCTGAGCAAGATGCAAAAAGCCCGCAAAAGCGCTAGGCAAATTTACCCTTTTTGGGTAAGGTTTAACTTCGTCAATTTACAGTCAATAACCCGAAAGCACAGGATTAGCATGCTGGATTCCAAATTACTTCGAACTGAGCTGGAAGAAACCGCTCAACAACTCGCTCGTCGTGGCTTTACGCTTGATGTTGACGCTATGCGTGAACTCGAGGAACAACGTAAGGCGCTGCAAATTCGCACCGAACAACTGCAAGCTGAGCGTAATTCCCGATCGAAGTCCATTGGCCAGGCTAAAGCAAAGGGTGAAGACATTGCACCATTGCTAGAAGAAGTATCAAACCTTGGTGATGAATTGGATGCGGCGAAAACGGAGCTCGCGGCACTCCAGCAAAAAGTGAATGACGTGGTCATGAGCGTGCCCAATCTTCCTGCGGCCGACGTACCAAGCGGTAAAGATGAATCTGAGAACCAGGAAATCTCACGCTGGGGCGAGCCCCGTCAATTTGAGTTCGAGATTAAAGATCACGTCGACCTCGGTGAACTCACCGGTGGCCTTGATTTTGCCAGTGCAGTGAAGCTGTCTGGCTCTCGTTTTATCGTGATGAAAGGGCAAATGGCGCGTATGCACCGTGCGCTCACGCAATTTATGCTCGACTTGCACACCAATGAGCACGGTTATACTGAGATGTATGTGCCTTACTTGGTCAATGCGGACAGCTTGTATGGCACCGGTCAGCTGCCGAAATTTGGTGAAGACTTGTTCCACACCCAGCCGGCGACGGAAGAAGGGGTGGGCATGTCGTTGATCCCAACCGCGGAAGTGCCGCTGACGAACATGGTACGTGATGAGATCATCGATGAAGCCGATTTGCCGCTGTGCATGACGGCACACACACCGTGTTTCCGTTCAGAAGCTGGCTCGTATGGTCGCGATACGCGCGGTCTTATCCGTATGCACCAATTCGACAAAGTTGAGTTGGTGAAGGTGGTTAAGCCAGAAGAGTCGATGGAAGCACTTGAATCTTTGACTGCCGATGCAGAAAAGGTGTTACAACTGCTCAATTTGCCATACCGCAAAGTGTTGCTCTGCACAGGCGACATGGGTTTTGGTGCGGCGAAAACCTATGACCTAGAAGTCTGGTTGCCAGCACAAAACACCTATCGTGAGATTTCATCGTGCTCAAACACCATGGATTTCCAAGCTCGCCGTATGCAGGCGCGTTTCCGCCGTAAAGGTGAGAAAAAGCCTGAGCTGTTGCATACCTTGAATGGTTCAGGCTTGGCGGTGGGCCGTACCTTGGTAGCTATTTTGGAAAACTACCAACAAGCAGATGGCCGTATTGAAATCCCTGAGGTATTGCGTCCATACATGGGTGGACAGACTCATATTGGGTAAGTGTCATCGTGTTGCTATTAAGCCGGCCTTGCGCCGGCTTTTTTATTGCTGTGTATGGTTGAACCTTTGATGGTGTGGATCATTGATGGGTGACAGCGTATTGAAGATATCATCTTCTGGTGTAGGAAAGCGGGCGAGCAGCGCAGCCAGAAAGGTATCGAGTGCATCCAGCATCACGGCGTTAACTTGCTGTGCCAGCGCCAGGCGGCGATTGAGTGACAAGGTGTGTACATCATCAAGCTGTGAGATAACCTGATCTATCTTATCGGTGAATGCATCGCCCAATTCAAGGTCGCGCAGTTGTGCTAAGCGCTTGGTGAGTATTTGTTGTTGTAAGCTTAGGGACTGGTGCGCATTGGGCGTTGCGTTCTCCAGTTGTATTGACGCGTAGGAAAAGCGTTGGCGAGCTTGAAGTAGCTCTAACACGGCATACCAAATTTGTTGGTAAGCCGCGAGGGTGTGGTCATCACCACAGGCAATTAACACCGGCGGGATGGCTTCATCCACCAAGTACGCTAGGTGCTGCAAGGCGCGGTTTTTCATCTTGGCCTGGGTCACATCATCATATTGTGGCAAGGCGTGAAGGTGATGGAAAAAAAGCCGATACATTGGCTTTTGCGCATGGGGTACCAAGTGGTGTAACTGACGTGTTTGATCCAGCAATCGTTGATAGTCATACGGATCGACGCGCGGTTGGGTGGCGAGGTAACCTGCATGCTGGAGCAAAGCTCGTAACTCATGCAGTTGATGCAATCGCCAATCCGGTCGTTGACGATACACGATGACCGCCACCACGCTAGTAATCGTGAGCGCCAGTATTCCTATCATCACTAACCATCCCATATGCTCTCCTTGCTATGGCTTCCGCGTATACAGAGCGGAGCATGAAGCATGCCAAAATTGAGAGGTTAATCACGCCTTGTAGCGCAATGACTGGCGCGTGGATGTGCTCTTATTGCGCACCTTACTTGGGCGTGATTGCTCCCTCGTAGTGCAGGGGAGAATCGATGGATGGCACCCATTGGACAAAAAAAGAGCCCGACTGGGCTCTTTATTCTCTGCTTGTGCAAATTGACGAGGCAGCAAGGTTACATGACCCGCATACCTGGCTGGGCGCCCTCATGAGGCTCTAAGATCCAAATCTCTTTCCCGCCAGGGCCGGCCGCTAAAATCATGCCTTCTGACATACCAAACTTCATCTTTCTTGGTTTTAAATTGGCGACCATCACGGTGTGCTTGCCCACCAGATCTTCCGGCTTGTAGGCCGATTTGATCCCAGAGAAAACCTGACGTGTTTCACCGCCAATATCGAGCTTGAATTTGAGCAGTTTATCCGCTTTTGGCACGGCTTCACACTCAAGGATTTTAGCGACACGCAGATCGACTTTAGCAAAATCACCAAATTCGATTTCATCCGCGAGTGGTTCATCGGCAAGTGGCCCTTGCGCGCTTGCTTTCGCTGCTTCTTCAGTCGCGACATCTTCTTTGCTGTCAGCAATCATGGCATCGACCGCTTTTGGATCAATTCGGTTAAATAGCGCCTTGAACTTGGTGATTTGATGGCCAGTCAGCGGGGTCGCAATGCTCTCCCACGTTAAGGTGTCGTTTAAAAAGCCTTCCGCACGCTCGGCCAGTTTTGGCATCACAGGTTTTAGGTAGGTCATCAGCACTCGGAACAAGTTAATACCCACCGAGCAAATCGCTTGCAGTTCGGCGTCTTTACCGTCTTCTTTGGCGATGACCCAAGGGGCTTTCTCGTCGACGTATTGGTTCGCTTTATCGGCAAGCGCAATGATCTCACGGATCGCTCGGTTAAACTCGCGTGCCTCGTAGAGTTCCCCTATGTGCTCGGCTTTATCGATAAAGGTTTGATAAAGCTCAGGCTCAGAGCAAACGGGCGACAGCTGGCCGTCAAAGCGTTTGCTGATAAAACCCGCGTTGCGAGAGGCCAAGTTGACCACTTTGTTGACAATGTCGGTATTCACACGCTGGATAAAGTCATCCAAGCTTAAATCGAGATCATCAATACGGCTGTTGAGCTTGGCGGCGTAGTAATAGCGTAAGCATTCGGGATCAAGGTGTTTTAAGTAAGTGCTCGCTTTAATGAATGTCCCTTTCGACTTGGACATTTTCGCGCCATTGACGGTGACATAACCGTGCACGAAGACGTTATTTGGCTTGCGGAAACCGGCACCGTCGAGCATGGCTGGCCAGAACAAACTATGGAAATAAACAATGTCTTTGCCGATAAAGTGATATAGCTCGGTGTCGCTGTTGGCTTTCCAATACTCGTCGAAGTCGATGTCGCCGCGTTTGTCACAGTAGTTTTTAAATGACCCCATATAGCCAATCGGCGCATCAAGCCAAACGTAGAAAAACTTGCCGGGTTGATCAGGAATTTCGAAACCAAAGTAAGGGGCATCACGTGAGATATCCCACTGCTGAAGGCCGGTTTCGAACCACTCATTCATTTTGTTGGCAATTTCACTTTGCAGTGAGCCGGACTTTGTCCACTCATTCAGCATTTGCTCAAATTGCGGCAAATCGAAGAAGAAGTGCTCAGAGTCACGCATTACGGGCGTGGCGCCACTCACCGCTGAGCGTGGGTTAATCAGCTCTGCTGGGGTATAGGTCTCACCACAGTTGTCACAGTTGTCACCGTACTGATCGTCGGCGTGACATTTTGGACACTCGCCTTTGACAAAGCGATCCGGCAAGAACATTTCTTTTTCCGGATCAAACAGCTGAGAGATCGTACGGCTGGTGATGTAACCTTTATCGCGGAGCTGAGTATAAATAAACGAGGCGAGCTCACGGTTTTCATCACTGTGGGTGCTGTGATAGTTATCGAAGCTGATATCAAAGCCATCAAAGTCAGCTTGGTGCTCTTGTTGCACGCCAGCGATCATGGCTTCTGGCTCGACACCCATTTGCTGTGCTTTCAACATAATGGGGGTGCCGTGGGCATCGTCGGCACAAATAAAGTGAGTCGTGTTGCCACGTAGGCGCTGATAGCGCACCCATACATCTGCTTGAATATGCTCGAGCATGTGGCCCAAATGAATTGAGCCGTTCGCATAAGGCAGCGCACAGGTCACCAGAATTTTCCGTGGGTTTGCAGCCATAATCTTGTTTGTTCGCTCTTATGATATGAATGGAATGATTGCGGAAATCTTACCTGATACGATATGCCTTGCCTAGTGCAGGCCGTGAGTGAGGCTGTTTATCCGTTAAACGTTAGCTATCCGGCCTAATATATTTTAATCAATGGGATGGTGATGCATGTTGTTTGGCTCTAAAAAGAAAAAAGCACAAAAACAAAAAAAAGACACGGCCGCCCCGCTGACCAATGTGGATGAAGCAGTGAGTCTATTGAATCAGTTTTCACATCCGCGTTTGGTGGAGCAGTGGGCAAGCCAACCACATTGGGTGAGCGTGGCTGAACACGGCTTTAAAGTGACGTTTCCATTTGCAGCGGCGTCAGTGATGCAGGCGCTCAATGACTGGCTGAATGCCCAGTCGACGACATTGGCGCAGCAGTTTCAACTGACACAGAAAGTGGCGCCGTTAAAAAGTGGTGATAAGGCGCCTGTCAAAGGGGTGAAAAACCTGTTAGTGGTGAGCTCGGCCAAAGGCGGCGTGGGTAAATCGACGACGGCGGTCAATTTGGCACTGGCACTGCAGGCGGAAGGGGCATCGGTGGGCATTGTCGATGCGGATGTGTATGGCCCATCGCTCCCGATTATGCTCGGCGCTAAAGACAGCGAGCCGCAAACCCATGATGGCAAATTGATGGAGCCTGTGATGCGTCATGGCATTGCCTCTAATTCAATTGGTTACCTGGTGCCCGCTGATAATGCCACTGTGTGGCGTGGGCCAATGGCCTCGAAAGCCTTTGCTCAATTGATCAATGAAACCCGCTGGCCCGAACTTGATTATTTGGTAGTTGATATGCCACCAGGCACCGGTGACATTCAGCTTAGCTTGGCGCAGCAGTTTCCGGTGACGGGAGCGATGGTGGTTACCACGCCACAGGATCTCGCACTGGCTGATGCGATTAAAGGCGTGGCGATGTTTGAGAAAGTACAGGTGCCGGTTCTCGGGGTAATTGAAAACATGAGCTACCATATTTGCTCACAATGCGGTCATCATGAAGCGATTTTTGGTACTGGTGGTGCAGCGAAAATGGCTCGTGAGCAAGGCGTGCCAGTGTTAGCTCAAGTGCCGCTTCATGTCGCGATTCGTGAGGACATAGACGCAGGCACACCGAGTATGGTGGCGCGCCCTGACAGTGAGCATGCTGCTGTCTATCGTCAAATGGCCGCCACCGTCGCCAGTCAGCTTTACTGGCAAGGGGAAACGCGCCCTGAACAAATAAGCGTACAAACGGTGTCGCCCTGATTGAGCAACGTGCAGCTATCGCAGGCTTAAAGCAGCGGGTCAGTCAGGGAAGCGTGATTTTCTCTGGCGCCAGCGGCTTCAACTCCCTATAATCAGGCGGTTTATGTAGATTCCGCCAAGCTTCCTCTGGGTATTCATATTATGAGTGACAACAACCACCAATGCGTTATTATCGGCATAGCAGGTGCCTCTGCTTCCGGTAAAAGCCTGATCGCTAGCACCATTTATAAGGAATTAAAGGAAAAAGTCGGCGATCATCAAATCGGCGTGATCACGGAAGATAGATATTACCGAGATCAAAGCCATCTCAGCATGGAAGAGCGCGTACAAACCAACTATGACCATCCACAAGCGCTAGACCATGACTTGCTTTGCGAGCACCTAGAAAGCCTCGCGGCGGGTCAGTCTGTCGATGTGCCTGTGTACAGCTACTCAGAGCATACCCGCATGGATGAAACCACCACCATGACACCCAAAAAGGTGATCATTTTGGAAGGGATCCTGTTGCTAACCGATCCACGCCTGCGCAATCTTATCCATGCTAGCGTCTTTATGGATACTCCCCTTGATATTTGTTTGTTGCGCCGCATGAAACGTGATGTGGCTGAACGTGGGCGCACGATGGACTCTGTGATGGAACAATATCAGAAGACGGTCCGCCCTATGTTTATGCAGTTTATTGAGCCGTCAAAGCAATATGCCGATATTATCGTGCCACGCGGGGGTAAAAACCGCATTGCGATTGATGTGTTAAAAGCGCATATCGCGCGATTACTGAAAGCCTGATTTGGGTATGATGGTTTCACTGACCTCAATCTCGCTGCTTTTTATGCAGTGGACAACAAGCTAAATGAATGCGGTGCGTGAATGTATCGCCCCATCTATTAACCGTGAGGACTATCCGATGCGACTATGCGACAGGCATATCAAAGAACACCTTGATGATGGCCGCATCAAAATTGAGCCACGTCCGGCAGAGGCGTCGATTTCTGGTGTGACGGCGGATGTGACTTTGGGCAATCAATTTCGGGTGTTTAATGACCACGGCGCAGCATTTATCGATCTGTCTGGCCCGAAAGAAGAGGTCAATGCCCAGCTTGAACGTGTGATGAGTGAGGAAATTGAGATTGCTGATGGTGAGGCTTTTTATCTTCATCCAGGCCAGCTCGCGCTTGCTGTCACGCATGAAGCGGTGACCCTGCCTGACGATATCGTCGGCTGGCTTGATGGCCGCTCGTCGTTGGCACGTTTGGGGCTGATGGTGCATGTGACTGCGCACCGGATTGACCCGGGCTGGTCGGGCCGTATTGTGCTGGAGTTCTATAACAATGGTCGTTTGCCCTTGGCGCTACGACCCGGTATGCCGATTGGTGCGTTAAGTTTTGAGCCTATGTCGGGCGCGGCTGATAAGCCGTATAACAAACGCGACAACGCAAAGTATAAAAATCAGCAAGGGGCAGTTGCCTCTCGCATTAGCCAAGACAAGGTTTAACGATTGCAATGCGCCTACGGGCGCATTTTTTTGTTAACGTGGAACCCGATCGCGAAATCATGGTCGATAATGCGGGTATCTCTCGTAAGTGGTATCGCCTGTTACGCACAAGGAGCATCTTGCAATGATAAAAAAAATCGCCCTTACTCTCGCTGTTTTGGTGGTGGTCGTCATGGGTGGCATCGCCGCTTTGCTCGCCACCATTAATCCTAACCAGTTTAAGCCATTGTTGGTCGAGCAAGTTAAAAAACAGACAGGCTATGACATGGTGATCGGTGGCGACATTGCTTGGCAGTTTTGGCCAAGTTTGGGTTTTTCAATCGAGGATGTCGCGATAAAAAATCGCCCCGGCTTTGATGAACCCGATTTGATGCGCTTATCTCAAGCCCGCCTCTCTGTCGATGTGTTGCCTTTGATGTCGCAAACCTTGCAGATCGGCGAAATTACATTGCAAGACCCACATGTGTTTATTCAAACCCTGAGTAATGGGGAGAGCAACCTCATCTCGACATCGCCGACGGCTGAGCCTCTAGCTGAGCCAGCGCCACAATCAGGCTCATCCGCTGATAGCACGAGCACCGAGGCAAAGGCGTGGAACGTATCGCTACAAGGGCTCAGTGTGGCCAACGCGAGTGTGGTCGTCAAAGATGACCAAGCGGGCACCATGACAGCGTTGCGCGATGTGGATCTTGAGGTGGGCAATCTGGCGACGGATGTGTGGACGCCACTGTCAGTGTCGTTGCGCGGCGAGCAAAATGACGCTCGCGTTGAGCTGGAAGGTCAAGGTGATTTGAAATTGGCCAGTGACCTGATACAAAGCCAGATGCGCAAACTGGCGTTGACGCTCTCCGCCGAGCAAGGTGCACTGACCCTAGAACAAGCGAACCTCACCCTCGATCGTTTGGCGCTGGGTGAGGCGGCGCAGTTGGGCTTTAATATCAACGCGCAAACCGCAGACATCGACGTTGAAAGCTCGGGGCAAGCCCAGGTCACTATCGCAACGACGCAAGATAAGATCACGGTTCAGGGGTTAGACATGCTCACGACGGTGTCTGGCGAGCCTATCCCCAACCAGTCGCTTAGCCAAGCGCTAGCCGCTGATATTGTGTTTGACATCAACCAGCAAACGTTGACGGTCAGTGAATTGATCAGCCGATTAAACGACGATGATGTTGTGGTGGATGGCAAAGTGGCAGTTAAATTGACGGAGATCCCCCAAGTTCGCTTTGCGCTGAATACCAACCATATTGACCTCGATACGCTGATACCGACAGACAATGCAGCGCCTAATCAATCTGCAAACGATAGTGAATCTGGCTCTAATGATAAATCCAGCCCGAGTACGCAAGCGGCGCCACTGAGCAAAGAAGAGCCTGATTTGAGTGTGTTGAAGACGCTAGATATTGCCGGCTCACTGGCAATGAAAGGGCTTACTGTGAGTAACGTTACCTTAGGGCAAACACGCGCGACGGTGGCCATCGACCGTGGCAAGGTCGACGTGTCAGAGCTGACGACGCAAGCCTATGAAGGCAGCGTGGTTGTGCAAGGGATGTTAGATGCTACGCAAACGCCCGCTCGCTATCAGGTGAGTAAAAAAGCACGTGGGATCCAAGTGCTTCCGCTGCTGGAAGACGCTGCCCAGGTTGATCTTTTAGAGGGTAAGGGTAACGTCGATATCAATGTACAGGGCAAAGGTTTGTCGCCGTATGCATTACGTCAAGCGATTCAAGGCAGTGTCGCTATTTTCTTCGAAGATGGCGCGATTAATGGGATAAACTTGGCACAGATGCTCAGAGAGGCGAAAGCGACGCTGAAAGGTGAGTCGGCAGCGGCCGCCAATGAAGTACGTAAAACAGACTTTAGCGCACTCACTGCGAGCTTTACCTTAGGTAACGGCATGGCTCGCACCACCGACTTACTGTTGGAAGCGCCCGCGCTTCGGGTACGTAGTGACGGACAAACCGATCTGTTACAAGAGACACTCGATTTTAATGTCTATACCTCGGTGGTTGAGACCAGTAAAGGCCAGGGCGGTAAAGATATTGATGAACTGCGTGATGTCACTATCCCAGTGACGGTGGCCGGTACCTGGCAATCGCCGAGCTATAAACTAAACATTAAGCAGCTACTCAGCAGTAATAACGCGTTGGAAGAAAAAGCCCGCAAAGAGGCGCAACGAGGGTTGAAAAAGCTACTGGGTGATAAAGCGGATGACGATAAGGTCAAAGAGACGGCAGATAAACTCCTTAATTTATTTCAGTGATCGGCTGACAAGCTATCGGGCTATCTAATGCAAAGCCATTAAAGGACGTTTTATGGATTCTGTCACGCAAGCAGCGTTGGGCGCCACTGTCGCGGGTCTGGTTGCCGGTAAACGCTGCTCTCCGAAAGTGTTACTGGCGGGCGCAGCCCTCGGAACCTTACCGGATCTGGATGTATTGATTGATTACGGCGACCCGGTGGCGAATACCGTGAATCATCGTGGCTTCAGCCACTCGTTGTTTGTGTTGCCTTGGGTCGGCGCACTCATTGCATGGTGCTGGTGGCGCTGGCAGCGTCAGTGGCCACTTTGGCAAGTGATGACGCTAGTCATCGCGGTGCTTGTCACCCATCCATTGCTCGATGCAATGACGGTATATGGAACCAAGCTATTCTGGCCGCTTGAGGTGCCATCGGTAGCGGTGGCGAGTCTGTTTATTATCGATCCCCTGTATACGGTGCCTCTACTGGTTGCGCTCATCAGCGCATTGGTATGGCGCCATCTGGGAGCCAAGGCATGTGGTGTTGGGTTGATGGTCTCGAGCCTTTACTTGGCCAGCTCTGTGTACCAGCTCCAACAAATAAAAACCCGTGTTGCCGAACAAACACAAGGAACCTTGCTGGAAGGCCAGCCGTTAATCATTATGCCAACGCCGTTTAATACCTTACTGTGGCGTGTGGTCGTCAGTGGCGAAGAGCAATACTGGGAGGGGTTAGCCTCACGACTTGATGCCAACCCGTCAATTGATTGGGTGGCGCAGCCTCTAGGAGAGTGGCCATTGGCCAACTCTGATACCCTCAGCGCTCTGCGGACGTTTTCACGTAATTTTATTCGCTTTGAAAACCGAAACGGGCAGCAGGTAGTCACCGACTTGCGCTTTGGTGTGGCCGCCTATCAGCCGTTCCAGTTTTTGCTTGCAGAACAAAATACAGACGGGGACTGGTACCCTGTGTCGCCCAAACAACTTGAGCCTGGCCCGTTGCCCGAGACCGCGCTACCCGCGTTGTGGCAACGTTTGTTGGGCGATCAATCGATTGACGCTAAACTCTGCCGGCAGTCGTGTCAGCAAACTGACCTGCGTTGGGCCGAGCCCATCTCATCTGCCGCCTTACCGGCGACGGCCTCTGAAAAACAATGAGCGCACGCCGTACACACGCATTGTCCCACGTTGTTAAAGGTTACCAATCAATGCCTTGGCGCGCTTTAATGCCGGCATCAAACGCATGTTTGACATTGCGAACTTCAGAGACAGTATCGGCGATTTCGATTAAACGACGGTGAGCGCCTCGACCCGTGATCAGCACAGACTGCTCACTTGGGCGTTGGCTAATTGCATCGATGACATCGTCCAGGTCAATGTAGCCATAGGTGATCATATAGGTGATTTCGTCCAGGACGACCAAATCATAACTAGGATCGCTGAGCATGGTTTTGCATGCTGACCAGATTTTTTGTGCGGCTTGCGTGTCGGCCGTTTTATCTTGGGTATCCCAGGTAAACCCTGTACTCATCACATGAAAGTCCACGCCATGCTGACTGAGTAAGTCTCGCTCACCACATGCCCATGTTCCCTTGATATACTGCGCCACCCCGCATTTGAAACCATGGCCTGCCGCGCGTGCGACAGTGCCAAAAGCGGATGTTGATTTGCCTTTGCCGTTGCCTGTAATAATAAGAAATAGCCCTTTTTCTTGTTGTGCGGCGTCAATCCGAGCATCGACTTTTTCTTTCAGTTTTTGCTGGCGCTGTTGATGACTGTGTTCTGACATGTGATTTCCAACCTTTGGTTAACTTAGGTCTATAGTAAAGGGACGATAGGGTGGATGCCACCCATGACATTCTGGCCACAAACCGACGGCCCCAGCCAAAGGACGCTATGATGATAAAAGGAACGCACGCTCTTATTGCTTTGTTGGCTCTATGTTCGCTGCCTGCTGTGGCGGGTAAACAGATAGATTATCAGTTAGACGGGGAGGCATTTTCCGGCTACCTAGCTATCCCTGCCTCTTTTGAGAAAGGCAGTGTGGTGATTATTCATGACTGGGATGGGCTAACGGACTACGAACGTCAACGTGCGGATATGCTGGCAAACTTGGGCTATCGTACGTTTGCATTAGACATGTTTGGCGCCGGGAATCGACCGACCAGCCTAGAGGCGAAGAAAGCGGCGACTGGTTCACTGTATGAAGACAGAGTGCGGATGCGCGAACTGATTGAAGCAGGGATGAGTGCCGCGCAATCGCAAGGTGTGACGCAGCCAGTAGTGGCTGGCTATTGTTTCGGGGGCACGGTGACGTTAGAGCTTGCACGCAATCCAGGCAATATGCCTGTCAGTGGCTACGCGAGTTTTCATGGCGGTTTGGGCACGCCAGATGGTCAAGGCTATTCAGAGGACATTGCGCCACTGTTTATTGCTCATGGTGGGGCGGATAAAGCGGTGCCCATGGCAGATTTTGCGACCTTTATACAAACGCTAGAGCAGGCGGGTGTCGATTACTGGTCGCAAGTGTATGGTGGGGCGCCGCATGCGTTTACCGTATTTGGCTCGGAGAGGTACCGTGAAAAAGCTGATAAAAAGTCTTGGCAGGCGTTTAAAACGTTTTTGACGGATCGGATGGAATAGTGACACGAGGAGAAAAGAAATGATTCGTCATGTATTGCTTGTTCGTTTTACCGCTAACGCGCGCGATGATCAGATCCAAGCATTGAAAGATAAATTTGAATCAATGCCTAGCGTCATTGATGGTGTTGGGCCGGTCGAATGGGGAGAAAACAACAGCCCAGAAGGTAAAGACCAAGGCTACACGCATGTGATTGTGATGACGTTTCGTGATAGTGCTGCGCGGGAGCGCTATTTACCGCATCCTGAACATGAGGCGCTAAAAGCGATATTTCGTCCTATCCTGGAAGACATTATTGTTGTGGATTATTCCGTGCCAGCATAGGTGCTGACAAACTGCCCTATCACCGAGTATTACCTGCCTCACTATAGGCAGTGCTTAGCCTTATTGGTAATCTGAGGGCTTATCAATAAGGAGGTTTGACGCTGATGACAACTGATAATCAAAGGCTCAGTGTTTTGGTGGTGTGCTTGGGTAATATCTGTCGTTCGCCCACCGCAGAAGCCGTATTACGTGCTCGCGCACAGGCGCGAGGCTTGGCAGTCGATATTGATTCGGCGGGCACGGCAGGTTATCACCAGGGTAACCCGCCTGATAGACGTAGCCAAGCGGCAGGACAGGCGAGAGGCTACTCGTTTGAAGGTATTCGAGCGCGCCAGGTCGGCCCTGCAGACTTTGTGTGTCATGACATGATTCTGGCAGCCGATGAGAGCAACCTGGCTGACTTGCAAGCACAATGCCCACCCGAGCACCAAGGCAAGCTGTCTTTATTTCTCCACTGGGGCGAGCATACCGAGGGGCCGATCCCCGACCCTTATTATGGTGGCCCTGACGGCTTTGAGCGGGTGTTAGACTTGCTTGAACAAGCGGCAGATGGGGTGCTGAATCATATTGAAGCGCATCTTTTGCCTCGATAGTTGAGAGAGTGCGCGTCTAGGATGAACGCATGGATGGGAAGAATAAGCAAAAGGCGCGTGATGAACGCGCCTTTGTTTTAAGCCTACGTGAGCTGACTTACCATTTCTTTTTCGGTGCAAACAACTCGTCTAGATCGCTTCTTTCTTCTTCTTGCTCCGACTGGAGTTTTTCATGGCCCGTATTCAGTGTATGGGTAATATCGCTATGCATTTGCTCTAAATGCTTTTTCATCTCTTGCGAGTAATCATCGGTTTTGGGCGAGACCACATCAATGGCTTTTTTCAATAACTGCTGAGCGGTGCCCATTTGCCCTTTTTGCTTGGCGTCATTGGCACGCTTAATCACATTCTCAATATTGATTTTAAGTTGCATCTTTTCCAAGCGTGCGTTCTCAGCCACAAACGCTTGCGTCGCTAGTCGTCCCTTAGAGTGCTCCGCTTTCACCACGGAGCGCAGACGTTTTACTAACTTGAGCATCGAAATCGCTTGTCGATCGTTATCTGGCACTTTAAAGGAAGTCGACTCGCGGTTTGAGTAACTTTGTTTGATTTGATCGATCTGCGCTTGCGTTGCACTAATACGTTGCTTGATGGATTTATCGGAATCATCAATCTCGTACATGGCTTTCAAAGAATCTAGGATCTTCTTATTCAGGCAAACCAACAGCGTCCCGCTATATGGCAGATTATGTGCATTACCAATCAGCTCTTCAGTGGCGTCAATCACTGCAATGTGCTTAGCCATCTCTTGGCGCTTGTGAGATTCAATTTGCTTACGTTGTTGAGCCAATATGTTGTAGCCGACAATCAGGCCGAGCAATATGACACAAAGGCCAGCTATCAAGGCAATATTCATAATTCAGCGTCGATGTTCCTTGTAATAAACTCAACTGGTTAAGATACACGATCTCAACCGACAGAGATAGCATCAATCAAGGATGGAGGCAGCATGAGTGATCCGCCTCTAACTCTGCACAATACATCCGATTCGCATGCGCTGATCATAGTGTGGCCCATAATCGTGCACTTGGCGATAAACTGGTTGAAATAATCGGATTTTAGCGATTGGGCAATACCCTATTTGTTCACCAAATTGCTTAGTGAATGTGCAATCGCTAACGTTTATATAACCAAAGCCTATTAAATAGTCTAATTTGGGTATATAAATAATCTATCACAACCCAATGCTGTCACTTAACCCATGAGGCTCGCGCGTCTGCACTATGAAATTACAACAGCTTAGATATATCGTTGAGGTCGTCAACCACAACCTAAATGTGTCTGCGACCGCAGAGAGTTTGTATACCTCTCAGCCTGGGATCAGTAAACAAGTCCGATTACTAGAAGACGAACTAGGCGTGCAAATATTTGAGCGCAGTGGCAAACACCTTACCCAAGTCACTCCTGCTGGTGAGGCCATTGTGGAAATATCTCAAAGTATTTTGTCTCGGGTTGAAAGCATTAAAGCGGTGGCGAGTGAACATACTCATCCAGAAATGGGAAATCTCAATATTTCCACCACCCACACACAGGCACGATATGCACTGCCCGATGTGATCAAAGCATTTACTGCCCGCTACCCTAAAGTCTCTTTGCATATGCATCAGGGAACGCCGACGCAGATCTCCAGCTCGGTCGCCAAAGGCACATCAGATTTTGCTATCGCGACCGAAGCTTTCCACCTCTATGAAGACTTAGTGATGCTGCCGTGTTACCACTGGAATCGTTCGATTATTGTGACGCCTGATCACCCACTGGCACAGAAAAAAAACAATATCACCATTGAGGATTTAGCGGCCTATTCTCTTGTGACCTATGTCTTCGGTTTTACCGGGCGTTCAGAGTTGGATGAGGCGTTCCATCGCGCCAACCTCACTCCCAAGATTGTATTTACCGCCACAGACGCGGACGTAATCAAAACCTATGTGAAGTTAGGGTTAGGGGTTGGCGTTATCGCCAGTATGGCGATGGATAGCCAAGCTGACTCGGATCTGGTCGCCATTGACGCTAGCCATATTTTTGGTGCTAGCACGACCAAAATTGGATTTCGTAAAGGCACCTTCCTTCGCAGCTACATGTATGACTTTATTGAACGCTTCGCCCCACACCTGACGCGCAATATGATAGATAAAGCGGTGGCTCTGCGTTCAAACGAAGAAATTGATGCCATGTTTAAGGACATTCCGCTGCCAATTCGCTAAACTGCCCGTGTACGACAAGGCTGCGTCAAGCAGCCTTTTTTGATCACGCTTTTATTCAAGTCCTGATAGCAGCCATGTCTTCCGTCTCTTTTCAGCAGCAGTTCACTCAATTAACCCAACTTCTTACCCAGTTTCAATGGTTATGGCAACCGATGCCAATGGCACATAGATGTTTACCGTGGCAGGAAGAAGGCGCATTGTGCGCTTGGCTGGCCAGCTTGGATTATTCCCAGATAACAGCACTTAAGGCAGCACCTGAAGCTGTGATTACCCAGTTGTCGAGCTGGTGGCCTGCGTTGGCGTCATTGACCGAACTGACTGCTGTACCGCAGGCGAGTACGACCAAGGTGGGTGTGGATCCGCGGTTGGCGGTAGGGGTTCCGGGAAGAAAGTGGGCGCAAATCGAGGCATACATCGGTGCGGTTCCCACTCACGGGGAGACGGTACGCTATCTCGAATGGTGTGCCGGAAAAGGGTATCTCGGGCGTGCCATCTCATCGGTGACCGGTAAGCCGGTTGAGAGTATCGAATGGCAAAAAGCACTTTGTGATCAAGGACAAGCGTTTGCACAGCGCAACGCCCTCGCGATGCGATTTTATCCCTTAGATGCCATGGGCACGGAGGCTGCCGCTGTGATGGCCGGTTGTGACCACGGATTAGCGTTACATGCCTGCGGCGACTTGCATGTAACGCTCCTGCAAAAAGCAGTGACGTGTGGTATGCCGCGTCTATCCGTCTCTCCATGTTGCTATCAGCTGATTCGGGGGGAGATTTATCAGCCACTCTCGGATGTCGCCCAGAATACGGGAATGCGGCTGACAAAAGCTGACCTTAAACTTGCCGTCCAAGAATCGGTGACTGGCGGACAGCGAGTGCGTCGCCAACGGGAACAGGAAGTTATTTATCGCTTAGGCTTTGATGAATGGCAGCGAGACTGGCAAAACCAGGATCACTACTTGCCATTACCCGCACTGAAAAAATCACAACTTAGCCAAGGGTTTGCGGAATTCTGTCGTTGGGGTGCGGCACAAAAAGGGCTCTCGTTACCCGATGATTTCGATGTGGATGGCTACTTTCGCCGCGGGGAGGTGCGTTTTTCCATTCTCGAACAAATCAACGTTGTTAAGAGCGCCTTTCGCCGAGCAATGGAAATATGGCTGGTGTTGGATAGGGTGTTATATCTTGAGCAACACGGGTACTCGGTGAGTCTGATGCAGTTTTGTGAGCGTGAATTGACGCCTCGCAATCTATTGATCCATGCTGAAATGATTAATGCGCCCAGCACACCAGCCCATCCTTGACGTGTTACGCGCGGTGAACAAGTGTCGATAAGATGATCAGCCGTAAAAGCTCGCTCAAGACTGAGTAAATCGTTACACTCTGATTACCTATCTTTACCTGAAGTTACTTTTTATGCCTGATATCGGCGTTTCCATAGCGGTGGCCATGATCTTGGGTCTCGGCTGTTTTGTGCAAAGCTTGGTAGGCTTTGGTATGGCGATTGTGGCGGCACCACTATTGCTGATGATTGATCCCAAACTCGTCCCAACCACCATTTCTATGGTGGGACTGACATTGGCGAGCATTAATGCTTGGCAATATCGGCATCAACTCTCATTTCGTGATCTTAGTTGGGCTTACTTAGGCCGTGTGCCGGGGACTGCCGTGGCCGGAGGCGTGATGTTGGTCGTCACAACACAAATGCTGGAAATTATCATCGGGGCAGCCGTCTTAATCGCAGTATTGGCCAGTGTCATGCGCTTTGACATTACCCCTAATCGACGAAACTTTTTTGTCGCCGGTTTTACCTCTGGGGTGATGGGCACGACGACGAGTATTGGTGGCCCGCCAATGGCCCTTGTACTGCAACACGCTGATGTCAATAAGATGCGCGCATGCCTGGCGGGGTACTTTGCGATCAGCTGCATCTTGTCTTTGATCGCCTTAAGCGCCACGGACTTTCTGACATGGTGGCACTTAAAGCAAGCGGCTTTTGCGGTGCCTGCCGTACTGGTGGCGACATGGCTTGCTTATCGCGTCGCACCAAAGGTGGAACCGCAGCTCGTCCGTCGGGCAATGTTGCTACTTTGTACCTTAGCTGGAGTCAGTACGCTGGTACGCGGCTTGATGGGTGGCTAGAAAATAATAAAAAATGACGCCCCGTCAGTGGGGCGTCATCGAATCATTGGATGGTTAGCGAGCGATGATCAGCCAATAAACTGTGCCACTACAACGCTTATGCCTCCCACCATTGCCAAGCTAAGGCCAAGATTCCCACCAATCACCTGATAATGCTCATCTGTTGAGACGGTTTGACGTGCTTTACGCACCATTAGCACAGGTAACACCACCGCAAGAATCACCAGAGCAATTGCCGCGTAACCTAACGCTGTGATAAACCCTTGAGGGTAGAAAAGTGCGAACACCAAAGGTGGTAAGTAAGTAATAGCGGCGGTTTGCAAGCGGCCACGTATGCTATCTTGGCGATTAAAGCTATCGGAAATAAAGTCAAATAATCCTAAGCTAACGCCGAGAAATGACGTGGCTAAGGCTAAATCAGCAAAAAGCGAAATGCTGGAGGCGATATAATCTTGTTGCACCACCGATTGGATGATGGCAACGAACTGAGACAGTTCACCGTTTTGCACCAATGTAGCTTGTGCCACTGTTCCTAAACTCGCGACTTGCCAAAAAATGTACAGTGCAAGTGGAAGAGTCGAGCCGACGATCATCACTTTACGTAGTGAAGGCAGATCTATCCCGACATAACGTACAATCGAGGGGATACTGCCGTGGAAGCCAAAAGAGGTGAAAATAACGGGCAGTGCAGCGACCAAGAGCCCTTTTTCGACTGGCATCTCTACGAGGTTAATACTGGAGACGTGTGGGGTGAGTAAGGTTAACGCTAAAATCAGGAATAAGACTTTAACAGTAAATAAACCACGGTTGATTAAATCCACTTTACTCGTACCCAGGGTCACCACTAAGCCAAATACAAGGGTGAACAACACCGCACCGGCTGCTGGCGGTAGCTCGATGGTTGACCATTGTGCCAGCTTCTCATTGAGCTGGCTCCCACCGCCCGCAATATAAGCGGCGCACAGAGAGTAAAATAAGAACAACATGGCGAATGAGGCAAGCCACTTGCCCTTGTCCCCTAAAAACTGTTTGGCCAGACTGTGTAATGTGGCATCCGCGTCAGCGTACTGATGGACCTCTAGCATTAATAGCGCTGTGTAGGTCATCAGAGCCCACATCGCCCCCATTAATGCCATCGATGCCCCAAATCCAATACCAGCGGAGGCAAGTGGTAAAGCTAGCATGCCTGCGCCAATGGTTGTCCCTGCGATAATCAGCGAACTTCCTAGTACTTTATTCATATTATGTTTAACCAGTGTTAATAAAAAGTTAATTGTTGTGTTCGCACAAAAGATAACGTGAATTTATGCGCATTGTGCACTGTCTATGCAGATAAAAAAACGGATGCGTGTAATGCTAAAGGTACGAACAAGTAAAGTAAAGTGTACGGTTAGGCTGGGGTAGTGAATCGAGCGGTCTAATGTCATAATCAAAGATGAATCACGGTGACCAATAAGGAGCGGCAGGGTGGAAAACCAACAACATCAAGCACCAATGCCACAAATCGCGATGCTTTCTACCGGAGAGGAAGTGTTGCTGGGAGATATCACGGATACCAATGCAGCATGGCTATCAAGGACGTTATTTGAGAACGGGCTAACAATGTCTCGTCGCGTGACCATTGGAGATGACCTTGATGATATGGCGATCGAGCTGGTTCGATTATCACAGACAGAGCAAGTGGTCATTGTGAACGGAGGACTGGGACCGACCACAGACGATCTCACTACGGCAGCAATGGCATCGGCGATGGGGGTTGAGCTAACACTGAACGAAGCGTGGCTTGATGAGCTGAAACAGCGCTTTGAGCGACACGGCCGGCCGATGGCACAAAGCAACCTTAAGCAAGCGATGTTACCTGACGGTGCGCGCTTAATTGAGAACCCGAAAGGGACGGCGTGTGGTTTTCACTGTGAACTCAATGGGTGTCATTTTTATTTTACGCCTGGTGTGCCCTCTGAGTTTTTCGATATGGTTGAGCGCCAAATCCTTCCTGAGTTGTTACATGTTTACGCGGCAAAAGCGCGATCGTGTTACCGTTTGTTTACATTTGGCTTGTCAGAGTCCGGGATCAGTGACGTGATGGCATCATTAGTGCTTCCTGACGATGTGTCACTGGGATATCGCTCGAGTTTGCCTTTTATTGAGGTGAAGCTGTTTATTGATGCAGAGCATGATGAAAAAGACACCATACTTGAGGCGCTGCAACAGCGGCTCGCTGATTATGTGGTGTCATATAATGAGCCAATGGCTTCAGCATTAGCGTTTGATGTTAATCGTCACGGTATTGCGTTGAAAGTGGCTGAGCAGTTCACCGGTGGCTGGCTATCAAGCTTACTCAATGGACAAGCGGCTTATTTGGTTGAACAAGGCTGGGTGATGTCGAACGCCCATGTGCCAGAGCAAGCGTTGGCCAATCCGTTAGCAGCCTCACTGGCGATGGCCAGTGCGACGATTAGCCCTGACCAAAAGCAAATTGGCCTTGCCTGTGGTCCGGAACTTCACGGACAAATCTGTGTGGCTATCTCCACACCCGAGGGTGAGTGGGGGCAGCGTTTAAGCTTTAAACGGCAACTGTCTCACGACGATGCGCGCTGCTACATCTCCACTGTATTGTTAGATATGTTAAGGCGTTATTTAAATGGATATACGGTGATTGCCGATTATGCCTCACTGACGCGACATGACGATATTTATATTGATGCAGACAGCATAGAATAGAAGGTCGGTAAGAGAAGGGAAGGCGAGGCGATTGTATTACGCCTCGTTAACTTGTTTTTTGATGTCAGCGGGTTGGTAGTCGAACGCAATGGACACATCAGTCTGCGGCGCACTTTGACAAGCGAGGATTTCGCCTGGCATCACAAAGGCCATGCTTTCTCCCTGCGTGACAGACCCTTGATTAAGCTTACAGCGGCATGCGCCACACATGCCATTTCGGCATTGATATTCAGGCTGAATACCGGCGTCTTCTAACTGCTCTAGCAAGTTTTGGTGGGTGTTGCCACCCACCGTTATGCCGTTCACTTCGATGGTGATACGGGTCATAGTTCGAAGTCACCAAAGTCTTCGACGCTGACTTCGTTATCGATCTGACCGACCAGATACGAGCTAATTTCTGCTTCCTGTGGGGCCACCTGAACATTATCCGAGGACAGCCAAGCGTTAATCCAAGGAATGGGGTTTTGTGTCGCATTGTCATAGGCAGGTGCTAAACCCACGGCAGACATTCTTAGGTTGGTGATATATTCAACATACTGACACAAGATATCTTTGTTCAGGCCGATCATCGAGCCGTCACGGAACAAATACTCAGCCCAGTCTTTTTCTTGCTCAGCCGCTTTCTTGAACAGATCAAAACACTCTTGCTCGCATTCTTTGGCAATGTCGGCCATCTCAGGGTCGTCTTGACCGCTACGTAGAATGTTGAGCATGTGCTGCGTGCCAGTCAGATGCAAGGCTTCGTCACGGGCAATAAACTTGATGATCTTAGCATTACCTTCCATCAGTTCACGCTCGGCAAAGGCAAAGGAGCATGCAAAACTGACATAGAAGCGAATCGCTTCAAGCGCATTGACCGACATCAGGCACAAATACAGCTGGCGCTTCAGCGCGCGCAGGCTGACTGTGACTGTCTGGCCATTGATCGAATGCGTCCCTTCGCCAAGTTGGTGATAATAGTTACTCAGCTGAATAAGGTCATCATAATACTGGGCAATGTCTTCTGCGCGCTTTTGAATGTGCTCATTCATCACGATGTCATCAAACACAATCGCCGGATCAGCCACAATATTACGAATAATGTGGGTATAAGAGCGAGAATGAATGGTTTCAGAGAAGCTCCAGGTTTCAATCCAGGTTTCGAGTTCTGGAATAGAGACCAATGGGAGTAGCGCGACGTTAGGGCTGCGGCCTTGGATAGAGTCCAGCAACGTTTGATACTTCAAGTTACTGATGAAAATATGCTTTTCATGTTCAGGTAGCTTGTTGTAATCAATACGATCGCTCGATACGTCCACTTCTTCTGGGCGCCAAAAGAACGACAACTGCTTTTCGATCAGTTTTTCAAAAATTTCATATTTTTGCTGATCGTAGCGGGCAACATTAACGGACTGACCCAAGAACATGGGTTCTTTGAGCGGGTCATTGTTGATTTTAGAAAACGTACTGTAAGCCATGAATCTTATAAACCTCTAGAAAAGGGCCCAGAGGCCCTTTGCATGTCGTGTGTTAGATCTTACATGCACCGCCGGCACAATCGTCTTCAGCAGCTTGCGCCGCGGTTGATTCCGACTGACCATCGCTCGCGCCATCACGGGTGTTGTGGTAGTACAGGGTTTTAACCCCCAGTTTGTACGCGGTGAGCAAATCTTTAAGCAGCTGGTTCATAGGAACTTTACCGCTTGCATGTCGGCTCGGATCATAATTGGTGTTGGCAGAAATCGCTTGGTCGACGAATTTTTGCATGATACCGACTAGCTGTAAGTAGCCTTCATTGCTGCCAATGTTCCAGAGCAGTTCGTAATTATCTTTATACTTGTGATACTCAGGTACCACTTGTTTGAGAATGCCATCTTTTGAGGCTTTCACCGAGACAAAACCACGTGGTGGTTCAATGCCATTGGTGGCATTTGAAATTTGTGACGACGTTTCTGATGGCATCAAAGCGGTCAGTGTTGAGTTACGCAAACCATGGGTTTGGATATCCTTGCGCAAGGTTTCCCAATCCAAGTGTAACGGCTCATCACAAATCGCATCCAAGTCTTTCTTGTAGGTATCGATAGGAAGGATACCTTGCGAATAAGTGGTTTCGTTAAACGCAGGACACGCGCCTTTTTCTTTCGCCAGCTCCACGGATGCACGCAATAAGTGATATTGAATCGCTTCAAAGGTACGGTGCGTAAGGCCATTCGCACTGCCATCCGAATAACGTACACCGTGCTTGGCGAGGTGATAGGCAAAGTTAATCACACCCACACCGAGTGTACGGCGGTTCATGGTCGCTTTGCGCGCGGCAGGTAACGGATAATCTTGATAGTCCAATAACGCATCAAGCGCACGAATGGTCAAGTCGGCCAGTTCACCCAGCTCGTCGAGTGATTCAAGCGCACCCAGGTTAAAGGCGGATAGCGTACACAGTGCAATCTCACCGTTCTCATCTTCAACATTGTTCAGTGGCTTGGTCGGCAGCGCGATTTCTAAACACAGGTTCGACTGACGAATAGGTGCCACCGATGCATCAAACGGGCTATGGGTATTACAATGGTCAACGTTTTGAACGTAGATACGGCCTGTTGAGGCGCGCTCTTGCATCATCAGTGAGAACAGATCAACCGCTTTGACTGTTTCGCGCTGGATAGAGGTATCCGCTTCATATTGGGTATATAGACGCTCGAACTCGTCTTGGTCTTCGAAAAAGGCGTCGTATAAGCCAGGCACATCTGACGGAGAGAACAAGGAAATGTTGCCACCTTTAAGTAGGCGGGTATACATCAACTTATTGATTTGCACACCATAATCCATATGGCGTACACGGTTTTCTTCTACACCGCGGTTGTTTTTCAATACCAGCAGCGATTCCACTTCACGGTGCCAAATTGGATAGAATAAGGTTGCTGCGCCACCACGAACGCCGCCTTGCGAGCAGCACTTCACCGCCGTTTGGAAATATTTATAAAACGGGATACAGCCAGTGTGGAAGGCTTCGCCACCTCGGATAGGGCTACCCAACGCGCGAATACGGCCCGCGTTAATACCAATACCTGCGCGTTGCGATACATAGCGAACAATCGCACTGGATGTGGCATTAATAGAGTCCAAGCTATCGTCACACTCAATCAATACGCAAGAGCTAAATTGACGTGTAGGCGTACGTACGCCGGACATGATAGGCGTTGGCAGTGAGATCTTAAACTGCGAAGCTGCATCATAAAAACGACGAATGTAGTCCAAACGCGTTTCTTTAGGGTATGACGCAAACAGGCAGGCAGCGACCATCATGTACAAAAACTGTGCGCTTTCGTAAATCTCACCGGTGACACGGTTTTGCACCAGGTATTTACCTTCCAGTTGCTTCACCGCGGCGTATGAGAAGTTCATATCGCGCCAGTGATCGAGGTAGCTGTCTAGGGTATCGAGCTCCTCTTCGCTGTAATCTTCCAAGATATGCTTATCATACTTGCCTTTCTCGACCATGTTTTTGACATGATCAACCAGCTTAGGTGGCTCGAACTGGCCATAGGCTTTTTTACGTAAGTGGAAGACGGCCAAACGCGCCGCAAGATATTGATAATCTGGGCTTTCTTCGGAGATTAGATCGGCAGCGGCTTTGATGATTGTCTCGTGAATATCTTCCGTGCGCATGCCATCGTAAAACTGGATGTGAGAGCGCATCTCAACCAGAGAAACAGAAACGTTTGAGAGGCCTTCGGCAGCCCAAGTCACTACGCGATGGATTTTATCGAGGTTTAAGTTTTCTTTGCGTCCATCACGCTTTAATACGGTAATTTCTTGGTTCATTTGTATGCTTTCCCAATATTCCCTTGCCAAACTGCTCTTTTTCGCAAGTTTTTATAAAATGCTGATGATTTTTTGGTCGGCCTCTATGCGGACATCTCGTCGCTCATACACTATATATAGGGGGCGATGTCCGAGTCGGTTACAAGATAGTGATATAACCTGCTTTTTGCAAGCCAGTCTTTGTTAGGGTGGGTGTGGATATCTTGGGGATGTTATATCTAAAGTTAGTAATCACCAACCTAGTGACGCAAGGCCGACAAGATTAGTGAGAATTTCAATCACTGAAAGGCAAAAATTGGTAATAAAAAAAATTTATTTTGGTTGATCTTAGCGATGATCAGTGATCGTTTTTAACTGATTGAAAAGACAGCAAACCCCACAAAATGTGGGGTGTGACTAGGATCCAAGAATGGCGCTAAGTTGATCAGGCTTGGCGAAAATATGATCTGCTTTCCAATTATGAACTAAGGCTTGATCGCCGGTGTAACCCCATCCTGCGACGGCTGCGCCCATATTCGCCGCGCGCGCCGCTAATATATCGTTTTCAATGTCTCCGACATACAGCCCTTTTTGTGGCACACAATTAAGGCTTTTGGCTGCTTCAAGCAAAGGCATAGGGTGCGGTTTGGCATGAGCATAGGTATCGGCGCCAACGATGACTTTGGCCTTTTGCAGGCGTGGGAAGAAGGCGAGTAACTGATGCGTGAGCCCTTCGGGCTTATTCGTCACAATGCCCCAAGGGATACGTAACTGATCCAGCTTATCGAGCAGGGTGTCTATGCCAGCGTAAAGCTGGGTGCCATGACATATCGCGTCCCCATAGTGATGAAGAAAACGCGCACGTAGGGCAACAGGGTCTTGATATTGTGCTTGTTCGCCAAACCCAGCACTTAACAGGCCGCGCGCACCGAAACTTGTATGGGTATAAATTTGCTCGCGTGTTAAAGGAGGCAAGTCAAACTCGGCGAGGACGCGGTTAGCGGCCTCACCCATGTCGGGGGCGGTGTCAAGCAAGGTGCCATCTAAATCAAAGAGAATGGTCGATGGGATCATGCTGGCGAGCTCCTTATCAGTCGGCTAGGGCGCGACGGTGTGAACGAGATAATTCACATCGACATTGGCGTTGGAAAGTTTGTAGGTATCAAACACCGGGTTGTAATGCAGCCCTGTCATGTCTTTGGCCGTTAGCGGGGTGTTATCAATCATGTTCATCAGCTCTGAGGGGCGAATAAACTTATGGTGCTCATGGGTGCCTTTGGGAACCAATTTAAGCACATGCTCCGCGCCGACGATCGCGAACAGCCAAGATTTGGCATTGCGATTCAGTGTCGAGAAAAAGACATGACCACCGGGTTTTACCATCTGTGCACAGGCTTGAATCACGGAGGCGGGTTCAGGCACGTGTTCGAGCATTTCCATACAAGTGACAACGTCGTATTGCTGCGCATAGCTGCTGGCATGTTCTTCCGCGGTTGATTGGATGTAGTGCACATCGACTCCGGCTTCGAGGGCATGCAGCCGCGCGACGGTGAGAGGCTCTTTTCCCATATCCAGTCCTGTCACTTCCGCTCCTTCCTGAGCCATGCTTTCGGCTAAGATGCCGCCGCCGCATCCGACATCAAGTATTTTTTTGCCGAATAATCCGCCCGCTTTATCCAAGACATAATCGAGGCGTAATGGGTTGATTTGATGCAAAGGTTTAAATTCACCCTCTAAATCCCACCAACGCGAGGCCATATCCTCGAATTTTTGAATTTCTGCCGGATCGACATTGGGTACTTGGCTCATAACTGCAGCTTCCTTATCGGTTTTGCTGCATTATAACGAAATCCAACGCGATAAAAAGAAGCCGTGCTTCTCGCGGGACCGGTGGGTGTCGTGAATAGGGATCGGCGACGCTGAGTGGGAGGTAACATGTAGAGGTAAAGAAATAGCACGACGGCCAGCCACCGCCGTGCAGAAGGGAGCGGCGTTACGCCGCGGTTAAAATGGCGCTGGTCGCTATTATTCCAGCCAAAAGGTATTTGCCTGCGATTAGGCAGGCACCAATCGCGTTAACGATACGAGTGAGCATCATGCCTCCTCTTTAGTATCAAGTTGACCAACGTTAGGTCGGTCTGGCACGTCACTTCTAAGTATGGTTGATATTTCGGCGCCTGCTAAAAAAGTGATCTTGTGCTCAAGTTAAGCTAATTATTCCTTTTTCGCGCTCAGACACCTTGTGGGCTTTCCTAGTAAAAAAACCATAGTTAGCTACGCAAGTGGTGGCTTTTTGTCCGTGTAGACGCGTTCAGAGCGCCTGCTAACGAGATCCGTGATACATCTTAGCCATATTCGCGTGTCTCCAAAGAGGGTTTGTGTTATTCTCCGTGGTCACGTATTTGAATACGCAAACATTATTTGAGGGATGTTGGCTCCATGAGCGATCTTGCTAAAGAGATCACGCCAGTCAATATCGAAGAGGAGCTAAAAAGCTCGTATCTCGACTATGCAATGTCCGTCATTGTTGGCCGAGCTCTTCCTGACGTGCGTGATGGCCTAAAGCCAGTACACCGCCGCGTATTATTCGCGATGAACGTACTTGGCAACGACTGGAACAAGCCATATAAGAAATCGGCCCGTGTGGTCGGCGATGTAATCGGTAAATATCACCCGCATGGTGATAGTGCGGTATACGATACGATTGTGCGCATGGCGCAACCGTTCTCACTGCGCTACATGTTGGTAGATGGCCAAGGTAACTTCGGCTCCATCGACGGTGATTCAGCAGCCGCAATGCGTTATACCGAAGTGCGCATGGCGAAAATTGCCCATGAGCTGCTTGCCGATCTCGATAAAGAAACCGTGGATTATGTGCCGAACTATGATGGTACTGAGCAAATCCCGGACGTATTGCCAACGCGTGTCCCCAACCTGCTGGTTAACGGCGGCTCCGGGATTGCGGTCGGGATGGCAACCAACATCCCACCTCACAACCTTACCGAAGTTGTTAACGGATGTCTGGCGTATATCGATAATGAAGATATCACTATTGATGAGCTGATGGAGCACATTCCAGGCCCAGACTTCCCGACAGCGGCAATGATTAATGGTCGCAAAGGGATCGAAGACGCGTATAAAACAGGGCGCGGAAAAATCTACTTGCGTGCCAAGGCGGATATCGAAACCGACAAAAATGGTAAAGAGACCATTGTTGTCAATGAAATCCCCTATCAAGTCAACAAAGCGCGTTTGATTGAAAAGATTGCCGAGCTGGTTAAAGACAAGAAAATTGATGGCATTTCCGCGCTACGCGATGAGTCTGATAAAGAGGGCATGCGGATTGTTATTGAGTGTCGGCGCGATGCGGTGGCTGAGGTCGTACTGAACAACCTCTACGCGCAAACCCAATTACAGACGTCATTCGGCATTAATATGGTGGCGCTGGATAATAACCAGCCGAAGCTCTTTAACCTAAAAGGGATGCTTGAGTGCTTTGTTAACCACCGCCGTGAAGTGGTCACACGTCGCACGGTCTATGAATTACGCAAAGCCCGTGACCGTGCCCATATCTTGGAAGGCTTGGCGGTCGCACTGGCGAACATCGACGAAGTCATTGAGCTTATTCGTCAAGCCCCTACGCCTGCGGTAGCCAAACAAGAGCTACAAGATCAAGGTTGGGGACTCGGTGGCGTGTCTGCCATGTTGGAAGCTGTGGGTGGCGAAAACGCGCGTCCTGAATGGTTGGCGCCAGAATTTGGTGCCCGTGATGATGGCTCTTACTACCTCACTGAACAACAAGCACAGGCGATTCTGGATTTACGTTTGCACAAGCTCACCGGGCTTGAGCACGAAAAAATCCTGGACGAGTATAAAGGCCTGCTCGAGCAAATTGCGGAGTTGCTGCATATCTTGGCCAGTACCGAGCGCTTGATGGAAGTGATCCGCGAAGAGCTCGAAGCCGTCCGTGATGGTTTTGGCGATAAACGCCTCACCGAAATTACTGCCGCGAGTGCAGACATTGATATTGAAGATCTTATCAATGAAGAAGACGTGGTAGTGACCTGGTCACACGATGGTTACGTTAAGTATCAGGTTCTGAGCGATTATGAAGCGCAGCGCCGTGGCGGTAAGGGGAAATCAGCGACGCGAATGAAGGATGAAGACTTCATTGAGCGACTGCTGGTTGCTAATACCCATGACACAATACTGTGCTTCTCGACGCGCGGGCGCATGTACTGGCTGAAAGTCTATCAGCTGCCGCATGCATCGCGTAATGCGCGCGGTAAGCCAATTGTGAATCTACTCCCGCTGGAAGAAGATGAGCGTATTACCGCGATCCTGCCAGTGCGTGAGTATGAAGAAGACAAATACGTCTTTATGGCCACAGCTCATGGTACCGTGAAGAAAACACCACTGACTGACTTTAGCCGTCCACGTAGCGCCGGGATCATTGCAGTGAACTTGCGTGAGGGCGATAGCCTGATTGGGGCCCAGCTCACTGATGATAGCAGTGAAGTCATGCTGTTCTCGCAATTCGGTAAAGTAGTGCGCTTCCTCGCATCGAATGACACCGTTCGCGCGATGGGTCGTACCGCCGCGGGGGTACGAGGCATTCAATTGGCTGAAAACGATCAGGTCGTCTCTTTGATTGTGCCGCAAGAGAATGCGGAAATCTTGACCGTGACCGAGAACGGCTTTGGTAAGCGTACAGCGTTGGCAGAATACCCAACCAAGAGTCGTGCGACCAAAGGGGTGGTTTCGATCAAAGTCTCTGAGCGTAATGGCGACGTTGTCAGTGCCATCCAAGTCTGTGAAGGCGATGAGCTGATGATGATCACTAATGCGGGGACCTTAGTCCGTACTCGCGCAGAAGAGGTGAGTCAAGTGGGGCGTAACACCCAAGGTGTACGCTTGATTCGCGTCAGTGATGACGAGAAAGTGGTGGGCCTACAGCGCATCGAAGAGCCAGACGAAGATGAGATGGAAGCCTTGGCCAATGAAGCCGGGACAACCACTCAGTCGGACGGCAGCGAGGCATCAGCGCCTACCGATGATGATCAACGCGATGATAACGATCAGTCGCCCGCGTCTGATGATGATCAAAACGCGTAAGTCGTCGCTTAGATAACGTCATAAGGGTGCAGTGAACTGCACCCTTTTTTATTACCTATTGACAGGAGAGCATGGAAAATGTGATCGAATCTGCGTTGGCGCTTTCAAATTGCGCGCGAAACGTGTTAAATCAATCACACACCATTTAAAACAGAGTCAATCCTTGTAGGCCTCCTGGCCACAAGTGATGAATAAGCAGGAGCCCCTCCCCAACATGGATAAGGTATATAATTTCTCCGCAGGCCCCGCGATGTTGCCGCGTGAAGTGATGCTAAAAGCACAAAAAGAATTGATGAATTGGCAAGACCTTGGTACCTCGGTCATGGAAGTGTCGCATCGCAGCAAAGCATTCTTAAACGTTGCTCGTCAGTCAGAGCAAGATTTGCGCGAACTCCTAGTGATTCCTGACAACTACCATATTCTATTTTGCCAAGGGGGCGCGCGTGCACAGTTTGCCGCGGTGCCCATGAATCTCATGGGGAACCACACCATCGCAGACTATGTCGATGGCGGTTACTGGGCAGAAAGTGCGGTCAAAGAGGCCAAGCGCTATTGTACGCCCAACGTTATCAATGTTCGCCGCGAGCGAGAGGGGAAACGTGCAATCTCGCCGGCGAAAGACTGGCTACTAAGTGATGATGCAGCCTATGTCCATTTCTGCCCTAACGAAACCATTGATGGCATTGAAATTAATGATTTGCCTGAGACCAATAAACCCATTGTTGCCGATATGTCGTCGACCATCTTGTCACGTCCGATTGATGTATCTAAATATGGGGTGATCTATGCCGGTGCGCAAAAGAACATTGGCCCTGCAGGGCTGACCCTGGTGATTGTACGTAACGACTTATTGGGACTGGCGCGAGATGTGCTTCCTAGTGTGCTTAATTACAAGGTCTTGGTAGAGAAAGACTCGATGTTCAACACGCCGCCGACCTTTGCCTGGTATCTGGCCGCCGAAGTCTTTAAATGGCTGAAAAAACAAGGCGGGATTGAAGCCGTTTATGCACGCAATCAACAAAAAGCAGCCCTGCTTTACCAAGCTATTGATCAATCGAGCTTATATCGTAATGACATTCACCAAGACAATCGTTCCTTGATGAATGTGCCGTTTCAGTTGGCGAACAGCGACCTGGATGAGACTTTCCTCGCTGAAGCAACGGAACAAGGCTTACATGCGCTGAAAGGCCACCGAGATGTGGGTGGCATGCGAGCCTCTATCTATAACGCCATGCCCCTTGAAGGGGTGCAAGCGTTGGTCGACTTTATGGCCAAGTTCGAGAAAAAATATGGCTAATGACAGACGGTAGCGATGGCTGCGTCTTTTAACGGTGTTAAGTAGAAAACCGTGTGAAAAACGAGCCGCTTCCTTGTTGGAGGCGGCTTTTGCTTTCTCTTCACTGACGGTGATAAAAATAATAATTGTGAGACTGCCGGTATTTTGGTTACTCTGGGGGCACTAAGCATCACGGATATAAACCAGAATGGAGCAACTGACACTTTCCCCGATTTCTTATGTCAACGGCCAGATTAACCTTCCCGGCTCAAAAAGCGTGTCGAATCGCGCATTACTCCTTGCCGCTCTAGCCTCAGGCACCACCCGACTAACCAACTTACTGGATAGTGACGATGTACGTCATATGCTCAATGCGTTTACCGCGTTGGGAGTAGAGTATCAATTGTCCAGCGATCGCACCGAATGTGTGGTACAAGGGTTGGGACAACCGTTTCATCTCGCCGAGCCAACCACGCTGTTTCTCGGCAATGCGGGAACTGCGATGCGCCCTTTGACGGCGGCACTATGCTTGGGAGAGGGTGACGTCACCCTGACGGGTGAGCCACGAATGAAAGAGCGTCCTATTGGCCACCTTGTTGACGCCCTGAATGTGATTGGTGCTGATATCCAGTATCTTGAAACTGAGGGCTATCCGCCACTACGTATCCAAGGCACTGGCCTGGCAGGTGGCGATGTGAGTATCGATGGTAGTATCTCGAGTCAGTTTCTCACCGCACTACTGATGGCCGCGCCGTTTGCTGAGCAAGAGACCCGGATCACCATTAAAGGGGAGCTTGTCTCTAAGCCTTATATTGATATTACCTTGGCAATCATGGCGCAGTTTGGTGTTGAGGTACAAAATGATAACTACCAAGCGTTTGTGATCCCAGCTGGACAGCGTTATCAATCACCAGGTCACTTTATGGTGGAAGGTGATGCCTCATCCGCTTCTTACTTCCTCGCGGCGGCCGCGATTAAGGGCGGTGAAGTCAAAGTGACGGGCATCGGGCGTCATAGTGTGCAAGGTGATATCCAGTTTGCCGACGCACTCGCGGCGATGGGCGCCGAGATTGAGTGGGGAGAGGATTATGTTCTCGCCCGTGGAAAGACGCTTAAAGGCGTCGACATGGACTTTAATCATATTCCTGATGCAGCGATGACCATTGGCGTCGCGGCCTTGTTTGCAGAAGGGCCGACATGGATTCGCAACGTGTACAATTGGCGTGTTAAAGAAACCGATCGCTTATATGCCATGGCTACCGAGCTGAAAAAAGTGGGCGCTGTGGTTGAAGAGGGCGAAGACTATCTATACGTCGAGCCACCAAAGCAGTTACACCACGCGGCCATCGATACCTATGACGATCATCGGATAGCGATGTGCTTCTCGTTGGTCGCATTGAGTGATACGCCCGTCACTATTAATGACCCGGGCTGTACGTCAAAAACCTTCCCTGATTATTTCGAGAAGCTCGCGGCAATCAGCACCACGAAATAACCATGCTGCAACACATTGCTGCTGATATCCACGCAGCAGCAATGATTTCCAGCCGGATTTCTTCTATACTATGCGCCGATTTATCGATGTGCTTGTTGGGCAAACGGTGTGTTTGTCGCGTCACGGTATGGCAGGCGTCAAACCCATTTAACGCCTCAAGCGAAGCGAATCGAGTAAAGTTGACGAACGTGGAGAGATTTATGCCGACACAGGCGCCTGTGATTACAGTAGATGGACCGAGTGGTGCAGGAAAAGGAACCTTATGTATGCGGTTGGCGGAGACACTAGGCTGGCATTTGCTAGACTCTGGTGCCATCTACCGTGTTTTGGCATTAGCGGCGATTCATCATGACGTGGATACCTCATCGGAAGACGCATTGGTACCACTGGCTGCGAACCTAGACGTTCAATTTATCGCCGAAGGTGATCTGGTGAAGGTGATTCTCGAAGGGGAAGACGTATCGGGCACCTTACGCACAGAGCAGGTGGGTAATCAAGCGTCGAAAGTCGCTGCACTCCCGCGCGTTCGCGAGGCATTGTTGCGTCGTCAACGTGCGTTTGTCGGCGAGCCGGGTTTGATTGCTGATGGCCGTGATATGGGTACCGTGGTGTTCCCGCAAGCGGAGGCGAAAATCTTCCTTGATGCTAGCGCAGAAGAACGCGCACGCCGGCGCCAGCACCAGTTGCAAGGCAAGGGGGTTAATGTTACCTTTGACCGCCTTTTAAGCGAAATTCAAGAGCGTGATGATCGTGACCGCAATCGAGCGGTGGCACCGTTGCGCCCCGCGTCAGATGCATTAGTGCTAGACTCAACGTCGTTATCAATCGACGAAGTGATTGCACAAGCACTGGCGTTTATTGAAAGCAAATTATCGGCTGCATAAGCAGTCTATAACCGTTAGCTGCAAGGATGATAGCTAACATATTTAACAACCCCATGCGGTAGGATACCCGTGGACGTTTATCAAATTGAAGATTTAAATATAATGACTGAATCTTTTGCTCAACTCTTTGAAGAGTCTCTAAAAGAAATCGAAACTCGCCCAGGTTCTATTGTTAAGGGTACTGTTGTTGCTATCGAGAACGGTTTCGTTCTGGTTGACGCAGGCCTGAAATCTGAATCGTCTATTCCAGCTGACCAATTCAAGAACGCTGCTGGCGAACTTGAAATTGAAATCGGCGGTGAAGTCGATGTAGCCCTGGACGCAGTGGAAGATGGTTTCGGTGAAACTCAGCTTTCTCGTGAGAAAGCGAAGCGTCACGAAGCTTGGATCCAGCTAGAGAAAGCGTACGAAGAAGCTGAAACCGTTAACGGTGTTATTAACGGTAAAGTGAAAGGTGGTTTCACCGTAGAACTGAACGGCATCCGTGCGTTCCTACCGGGTTCACTGGTTGACGTTCGTCCAGTACGTGATACTTCTCACCTGGAAGGCAAAGAGCTCGAGTTCAAAGTAATCAAGCTTGACCAGAAGCGCAACAACGTTGTGGTTTCTCGTCGTGCGGTTATCGAGTCAGAAAACAGCGTTGAGCGTGACGAGCTGCTAGCTTCTCTGCAAGAAGGCATGGAAGTTAAAGGTATCGTTAAGAACCTGACTGACTACGGTGCGTTCGTTGATCTTGGCGGCGTTGACGGCCTGCTTCACATCACTGACATGGCGTGGAAGCGCGTTAAGCACCCATCAGAAATCGTTAATGTTGGTGACGAAATCAACGTTAAGGTTCTGAAGTTTGACCGTGAGCGTACTCGCGTATCACTCGGCCTGAAACAACTGGGTGAAGATCCATGGGTAGCTATTGCTAACCGCTACCCAGAAGGTCACAAGCTGACTGGTCGCGTAACCAACCTAACTGACTACGGCTGCTTCGTTGAAATCGAAGAAGGCGTTGAAGGTCTGGTACACGTGTCTGAAATGGACTGGACCAACAAGAACATCCACCCATCTAAAGTGGTTAATGTGGGTGACGAAGTTGAAGTCATGGTTCTGGACATCGACGAAGAGCGTCGTCGCATCAGCCTTGGTCTGAAACAGTGTAAAGCCAACCCATGGCAGCAATTCGCTGAAACTCAGAACAAAGGCGACCGTGTTACTGGTAAGATCAAGTCAATCACTGACTTCGGTATCTTCATCGGTCTAGACGGCGGCATCGACGGTCTGGTTCACTTGTCTGACATTTCTTGGAACGTGGCTGGCGAAGAAGCCGTTCGCGAATACAAGAAAGGCGACGAGATCTCAGCAGTGGTTCTTCAGGTTGACGCAGAGCGTGAGCGCATCTCACTTGGCATCAAGCAGATGGAAGAAGACCCATTCAACAACTACCTGGCAGCTAACAAGAAAGGTGCTATCGTTAACGGTACGGTAACGGCTGTTGACGCGAAAGGCGCAACGGTTGAGCTAGCCGACGGTGTTGAAGGTTATCTGCGTGCTTCTGAAGCTGCGCGTGACCGTGTTGAAGACGCGACTCAAGTGCTTTCAGTTGGCGACAGTGTTGAAGCGAAGTTCACCGGTGTTGACCGTAAGAACCGCGTGCTAAACCTGTCTGTTCGTCTGAAAGACGAAGCTGATGAGCAAGAAGCGATGGCTAGCCTGAACAAATCTGATGAAGGCGCTATCGGTAATGCTATGGCCGACGCGTTTAAAGCAGCGAAGAGCGAATAATGTATAAGTTGAGGGGGAAATTTTCCCCCTCTGCATTTATACTGTTGAGAAACATACTAAAGCGGGGTGTCTATGACCAAATCTGAGTTAATTGAAAGGCTCTGTAGTCAGCAAGCCCATCTGTCTGCTAAGCAGGTAGAGGATGCTATCAAGGAAATCCTTGAGCATATGGCGACCACACTTGAAAGCGGTGATCGTATCGAAATCCGTGGTTTTGGTAGTTTCTCACTACATTATCGCGCGCCTCGCGTGGGGCGTAACCCGAAAACAGGGGAAAAAGTTGAGCTTGACGGTAAATACGTCCCTCACTTCAAACCTGGTAAGGAACTTCGTGATCGCGTTAACATCTATGGTTAAGCGATAGACGCTGAAAAAAACGGCATGCTGTAGGTATGCCGTTTTTTTATGTCTATCGATCATAGCTTGCGTGGCGAATTTCCTGCATAATCATACCTTCTGTGTAAGATCTTGTACCCACAACTAAAACCTTGTCGCTTGCCATCATGCGAGTGGATAGTACGGGCCAAGGGTGCATTAGTAACGTTTTGTTGTATCAAGCAAACGTTCACAGTGACAAGTGCCTCGCATCTTGTCGTTCTGCCATAATTGAAGAGGCACTAGGCCTTTCGCAATGAGGGAATACTTGTGAAAATACTCGGCATTCTGTTTCTGGTGTTATGTTTTCTGATCACCTTGGCGCTGGGAGCGCAAAACCAAGATGTGGTCAACTTTAACTACTTAATCGCCCAAGGTGAGTTTCGTCTCTCTGTTATCTTGGGTATTGTCTTTGTCATTGGCTTTGGCATCGGCTGGTTAGTCTGCGGTGCGTTATACCTAAAAGCGAGAGTGACCGCTCGAGGGCTGCGTAAACAGGTGGAAAAGCAACGCAAAGAACTTGATAAATTGCGTACGGACCCGCTAAAGGAACAATAATTCATGCTAGAGCTGTTGTTTCTGTTGCTCCCAATTGCCGCCGGTTATGGCTGGTACATGGGTAACAGGAATGCTCGTCATCGACGGCAAGAACAGTCACATCACTTGTCTCGCCAGTATGTGGCGGGGCTGAATCTGCTGCTGTCTGAACAGTCTGATAAAGCGGTTGATCTGTTTATTGAGCTTTTACAGGTCGACAATGAGACCATTGACACCCACCTTGCCCTAGGCAACCTGTTTCGCTCTCGGGGCGAAGTCGATCGCGCCATTCGCATCCACCAAAACCTGATTGCTCGCCCTAATCTGACGCTTGATCAACGTAACCTTGCCATGCAACAACTGGCCAAAGATTACATGGTCGCCGGGTTTTTTGATCGCGCAGAGAAGATATTTTCTGAGCTGGTGGATGAGCCAGATTATCAAGAGTTTGCCCTTCAGCAGTTGTTAGCCATCTTTCAGCAAACCCGAGAGTGGGAAAACGCGATTGATACCGCGAGCAAACTGGTCAAGATGGGCAAACAAAAATTACGTAAAGACATCGCTCATTTTCATTGCGAACTGGCGATGCAACAGCTCGCCGATGGCGACGAACATAAAGCACGACAATGGCTACGTCGCGCCTTGTCGTATGATAAAAGTTGCGTGCGCGCTAGCTTGAAGTTGGCCAAGCTTGATATTGAGCACCAAGATTATAAAGGCGCCATCAAGCAGCTAGAGAATATCCTTGAGCAGGATGCGGACTTTGTCAGTGAGGCGTTACCACTGTTGGCGGAGAGCTATCGCGCGCTAGGGCGTGAAATGCATCTGGTTCGGTTTTTAAAAGAATGCATTGAAAAGAATGCTGGGGTGAGCGCGGAGTTGATGCTATCAGAAGTGATCGGTAACAACGAAAATATCGCGATGGCGCAAAGCTTTCTCACCCGCCAGCTTACTCGCAATCCGACCATGCGCGGCTTTCACAAGTTAATGGAATACCATGTTGAGCAAGCGGAAGAGGGACGCGCAAAAACCAGTCTGAACACGCTAAAAGACTTGGTGGCGGAACAGATGAAAGTGAAGCCGCATTATCGTTGTCGAAAATGTGGTTTCTCGACCCACTCGCTCTACTGGCAATGTCCTTCTTGCAAAAGCTGGGGGGCAATCAAGCCAATTCGAGGGCTTGATGGTGAATAATGGCGATGCGCAAGCATCGCCGTTTTTTTATCTATCGTGGCGGTATACCTGCTGAGATGAATCGTAAACAAGGAACTAGGAGACAACATGCACGACCCAAAAGTCATTGTGGCACTTGATTATGCGAATATGAACCACGCCTTGGCCTTTGCCGAGAAGATAGAACCAGGTTCATGTCGCTTAAAAGTGGGCAAGGAAATGTTCACCTTATTTGGGCCGGCATTGATTAAGCAGCTGCATGCGGGTGGGCACGAGGTATTTCTCGACCTTAAATTTCACGATATCCCGAACACGTGTGCACGAGCGGTCGCGGCAGCGGCAGAGCTGGGTGTTTGGATGGTCAACGTCCACGCCGCTGGCGGGGAACGCATGATGGTTGCTGCACGTGAAGCCTTAGTGCCTTATGGGGGCAACCGCCCTTGGCTGATTGGTGTGACCGTGTTAACCAGCATGACGGCGGTGGATTTGGCAGACAGTGGTATTCAGATATCGCCACAGGCGCAAGTGCAGCGCCTTGCGGGTCTGACGCAGCAGGCAGGCCTTGATGGTGTTGTTTGCTCCGCGCAGGAAGCGAGCCTGCTCAAGACACAGTGTGGGGACGCCTTTAAATTAGTCACGCCAGGTATACGCCCAGCTGGGAGCGACAAGGGTGACCAACGCCGAGTGATGACGCCCGAGCAAGCGGTACAAGCCGGCTCTGACTATCTCGTCATAGGTCGCCCTGTCACGCAAGCGGCGGACCCCGCTGCTGTGCTTGCGTCAATTAACCAATCGTTGAATGACCAAAGTGCCGAGTGACTGGCGTTGCGAGTAACTTAAGCGCCTAACACTAGCGTTTGCTAGCAATCGTGGTTGCCAATAATCGCGGTTGTCAATAATCGCCGTTGCTAATGACTGAGCTCGCCAATGTTTCAAGCTAAGCGCTTGACGAGGTAGAGAGCGGCAGGGGACGCGTTAACAGAGCGGCCATGGATCGCGCCGCTCGTGTTCGCCACTATGGGCGGGCGCTGACTGATTTGCGCGACCGCCTATCCAATACCGGTGCGGTAAAATGACTGTCAATCAGCCTTTGTGTCAAGCTGTGTTGCGGATTGGCAAAAATGTCAGCGGTATTACCCGATTCCACCACGTCGCCTTTTTGCATCACCATCAGCTTGTCGGTGACATGTTTGATCACCCCCATATGCTGCGACACATACACGTAAGACAAGCCCATCTCATCTTGAAGCTCAAGCAGTAAGTTAATGATTTGCGAGCGCATGGACATGTCGAGACCATTTAACGCCTCGTCGGCGACAATGACACTCGGTTGCAAAATTAAGGCTCTGGCGAGTGATACCCGCTGTTTTTGGCCGGTTGCCAGCATCTGCGGATAAAAATAAGCATGCTCCGGCAGCAAGCCGACCCGCAAGAGGGTGTTCTTAATGCGTTTACCTCGCTCTTGCGGGGTCATATTGGTGTTTCGCCGCAAGGGACCTTCTAAGATTTGGCCGATTTGGTTGCGTGGGTTGAGCGACGTGTTCGGGTCTTGGAAGATCATCCGAATCAATTTGCAGCGGGTTTGGTAATCTTTGTAACGCAGCGTCTCACCATTGACCCGGATTTCGCCTGCCGTTGGCTCGATAACGCCAGCAATCATGCGTGCTAGGGTTGATTTTCCTGAGCCATTCTCGCCCACAAAGGCAATGGTTTCCCCGACATCCAAAGAAAAAGAGACCGGCTTCACCGCGTGGGTGACACGCTTTCTCAACCACCCTGTGCGGTGGTGATAATCTTTGGTGAGCCCATCAATTTCAAGAAGAGCGGCCATGCTTGTTCTCCATGTTGAGCGGGAAATGACAGGCAAATTTATGGTTTTTCACTTTTTGCGTATGGGGCGTTTCGACACATTTACGCTGTGCGTATGGGCAACGCGGCCCCAGTCGACAACCGATGGGCAGATGCTGCAGTGGTGGTATTGAGCCAGGCAAGGTTTCGAGCTTGCTCTTGTGGGGAATGTCGCGGCTAAAATCAGGCATCGTCCGTAATAAAGCATCCGTGTAAGGATGGTGCGGCGTGGTTAAAATTTGCTCGCGGTTACCGGACTCTACCGACTGGCCACAATACATCACGGTGATCCTATCGGCCCAACGCGTCACCAAGGTGAGATCATGACTAATCAGCAAGATTGTCGTGTTAGATAACTGATTGGTGCGACTCAGTAAACGGAATATCTGCGCCTGAGTAATGGGATCCAAATCGTTGGTCGGCTCATCCGCAATCAATAGGCGAGGGCGGTTAGCAATCGCCATCGCAATCATCACCTTTTGACACTCGCCATCGGTAAGCTCATACGGATAGCTTTCCATCACCCGCTTGTGATCCTTGATGCCCACTTTATGCAGCAAGGCGATAGAATGCTGCTTGCGCCAATTTAAGCGTTGCCACCAACTGCCGGAAAATGACGCGGGTGGAATGGCCTCTTCAAGCTGATGACCCACTACCTCGGATGGGTCAAGACACGTAGAAGGCTCTTGGAAGATCATCGCAATGTCTTTGCCGACCACATGGCGACGTTCGCGCGCGGGCAGTTCTAATAGGTCGATATTACCCAAGCGCAATCGGTCGGCGGTTACATGCCATTGATCCTTCGTGACGCCGCAAATAGCTTTGGCCACCAAGCTTTTGCCTGAGCCGGATTCCCCCACCAAACCACGAATCTCACCGTCATTGATGGTCAAACTCATACGGTCGACGGCTTTCACCATACCTTGTGGGGTTTCTATCTCTATGGTCAGGTGTCGAATATCAAGTAACGGCATTATTCAGTTCCTGCATTGATGGCTTGGCTGATCCCCTCACCAACTAGGTTAACAACCAACACACTGAACGCAATCGCCATTCCAGGCAGAGTGACAGTCCAAGGCGCCGTGAAAATCAGCTCGACAGAATCCCCTAACATGGCGCCCCATTCTGGCGCCGGCGGCTGTGCTCCAAGGCCTAGAAAGCCGAGTGCGGCCACATCAAGAATCGCCACCGAAATAGCGCGGGTAATTTCGGTACTCAGTACTGTGACGATATTGGGCAGAATCGAATGATAAAGCAGATAAAAATCATTGGCACCGTCCAAGCGCGCGGCAATGATATAGTCTTTCCCTATCTCATCGTGTACGGCCGTATACACCGCGCGGATAATCCGTGGAATGAGTGACAGCCAGATAGCGAGCAATACTTGGGTTTCGCCCACCCCTAAAAAGGCGACCACGATAATGGCCAACAGTAACGAAGGAATAGAGAGAATACTATCTAGGATATGATTCAACACGCTCGATTTGAGCCCCTTGGTCATCCCGGCTAGCACGCCAATCGCGACCCCGACAAGTGACGCGGCCAATGCGGTCATCAGTGCATAACCAAAGGTGAGCCGAGAGCCGGCAATCAGGCGCGAGAGCATATCGCGGCTAAGATCATCGGTCCCTAAAAAGTACTCAATTTGCCCTGACTGCACCCAAGAGGGCGCCATCAGTAAATGACCGGTTTGATGCTGCGGGCTCCACGGGGCGAGTAGAGGGGCAAATAAGGTGACAAGGATGAGCCCAACCAGGCACCAAAAGCCAATCACCGCAAGCTTGTTGCGACGAAATGCATTCCAGGTGCGCTCAAATTGGGTAGGGATATGCTGTTCAACGTAAACACTATTTGAGGGCATACCATTTTTTCCTTACCAGCGGATTCATAAAAGCCCCTAATACATCCGAGATGATATTAATCAGTAACACAAACCCACCAATGACCAAGACGCCGCCTTGTACTGACACATAATCTTTAGCGATGAGCGTATCGAGCAGCCAGCGCCCAATCCCAGGCCAGTTGAATACTGACTCAACGATGATGACAAAGGTCACCATGGTGGAAACCAGTAGGCCAAAATTAGGGATGATCGGTGGAATGGCGTTTTTCATCCCATGGCGAAGCACGATTTCCGTTTTTGATAGTCCCTTGGTCGCTGCCGCTTTGATGTAGTTCTGGCGCATCACATAAGCCATGGAGTCGCGCACCATCTTGATGATCTCTGTGGTAGGGACCACCGCAAGGGTCAAGGTGGGAAGTGCGAGGTGACGGACAATATCAGAGGCGACCTTGCCTTGTAGCGGTAAGTCTGACAGCCATAAATCCACCAGCGCGAAACCGGAAATATGCGGGATCTCATACAAAAGGTTATAGCGCCCTGATACCGGAAACCACTGCAAGTCGAGTGAGAAAACCATGATAAAAAGGATAGCTAACCAAAATGTAGGGATGGAGAACACCACCAGGGCAAATGAAGAAATAACTTTATCTGCTGGCCCTTGGCTACGAATGCCAGCCAGCGTGCCCAAGGGCACGCCCACAATCAAGCTGATAAAGAGCGCGGCAAAGCATAGTTCTAAGGTAGCCGGCGCGACGTGTGCCAGGGTATCAACAACCGGCGACCCACTGGCGGCCAAGCCAAGGTTTCCATCGAGCAACTGTCGAATGTAGTAAATCCAGCCTATCCAGTAATCAAATTGGTGCCACTGTGAATCGGGCGCCAGCAACATAATGTTGTAGGCGACCAAGGTGAGGATCACTAGCGTGATTAAGAACAGGTTGAAGCGTCGTAACGTATAAATCAGCATGAGTTAGTGCTCCCGCGACACATCGGCGAAACTATCCGCGCCAAAGGGCGTCATCGTGAGCCCCGTCAGGCTAGCATCACGCACTTGATGTTGAATACCGTGGGCGAGCGGAATAACGGGCATGCGACGGTCGAGAATCGTCTGAGCGGCCTGATACAACGCCTTGCGCTTGGCTATCTTGTCCGTGGCGATCGCCTGATTCAGTGTTTGGTCAAAAAAGCGGTTACACCAATTAGAAATGTTCCAACCGGTAAACTTCGCGTTGCAGGTGAGCAAGGGACGTAAAAACGTATCGGGATCGCCGTTGTCGGCTACCCATCCGGTTAATACCATATCGTGGCTATCATCACCTTGGCGAATGGACGTGCGATTAACCGTTTTTTCCGGAATAATATTGACGTCGATGCCAATTTCACCCAAGTCCGCTTGGATTAGTTCTGCGGTTTTACGTGGGCTGGGATTAAACGCGGTCGGTTTTAGCGGCACGGTTAAATCGACACTAAAGCCATGGCGATAGCCTGCTTTGGCAAGGAGTGCTGCGGCCAGTTTGGGGTCGTGCTGAGTTTTTCGGTTTGGATCGTAAGCCCATGACATAGGCGGAAGCAAGCTGGTGGCGGGCGCGCCCGTGCCATAATAGACCGAACTGAGCAGGGCTCCCCGGTCAATCGCAAGATTAATCGCTTGACGCACTTCCACTTCCGAAAGCGCAGGATGACGGGTGTTGAGGGCGATAAAAGCCACATTCATGCCCGTTTGCGACGACAAACTGAAGCGTTCATCACCGACAACCACGGGAAGCTGACTCGCAACCGGAGAGGCGAGCACATCACACTCGCCCGTCAGCATTTTCGCAAGCGTCCCTGTGCCGCGCGTGGAAACATCAAACACCACCTGCTCCATCGGCGCAGGGCCTTGCCAATACTGCCAATGGCGGCGTAGTCGAATAAACTCTCGCGGTTGATACTCAGCTAGCGCGAACGGGCCGGTACCAACCGGATAGGTATCGAGCTTCTCTGGCGTACCCGCTTCCAGTAATTGGTTAGCATACTCTTTTGAAAGGATCACCGAAAAGTTGGTGGCCAACGTGGAGAGAAAAGAGACATCGGGCCGAGAGAGTGTAAATTGGACGCGGTAGGTATCGAGCGCTTTAACTTGGGTCACCAAGCCGCCAAAGTTCATGCTATCAAACCACGGGTACTGACCACCGGAAATGCGATGAAAAGGATGGCGTGGATTAATAAGGCGACGAAAGGAAAACACGACATCGTCTGCGTTGAGGTAGCGTGAGGGGGTGAATTTGACACTGCGATGAAATGCCACGCCACGGCGCAGAGAGAAGGTGTAGGTTTTACCGTCATCACTCACCTGCCAGCTTTTCGCCAGCATCGCCTCGGGTTGGTACGTCTCGGGGTTGAGTCGCAGCAGACGGTCATAAAGCTGACTCGACAAGGTATCAGCCGTGAGGCCGCCATCGGTCAACTGAGGGTTGAAGGTGTTAGGCTGGCCAGGGCCGCAAAACACAAAGCCACGATTGTCGGCCGCACGTTGATCGCTGGCAGCGTCACAACCTGCAAGGAGCAGACCACTCACACCCAGGATCAAATACTGGAAAAAAACGCGCATAAACCAAGTAAAATCAGCTATCAAAGTAAACCCCGTAATCTACCACTGAAACGGCTTTACCACCAAGCAAAGTAGGGGCTATCTGATGTTTCTTTGCGTGCGGAGTGTACCTATGCACGTACACGTTGCGTCAGTCGGTTTGCCCCACATGATGTTTTCGCAGCAATCCCCTGAATTGATGGTAGCTCAGGCCGAGTAACTGCGCGGCCTTTCTCTGATGATAGTTGGCTTGTGACAGGGCCGCTGTGACCAAATCGTGTTCTTGCGTGGTTTGCCACTGGCGAAGGTCTAGGGGCAATGACGGCAATGCCTCTCTCTCAATGGGCACAGGTGCCTCGGCATCCGCTGTGCGCCAAGGTGGTGAAAAAGGGTCTAAACATATCGTGTCGATGGGTGTACTAGGATCATTGTGGCGAGAGAGGGCGCGCTCAACCGCATTTTTTAACTCGCGCACATTACCTGGCCAGGTGTGAGCGAGAAGTTGAGATTGAGCCTGTGCCGAAAAGCCAGCAAACAGCGAATAGCCAAGCTCCACGGCCATTTTCATCGCGAAGTGCTCAGCTAACAACAAAATATCTTGCTGACGCTCACGAAGTGGCGGGAGATGAACGACATCGAACGCCAGCCGGTCAAGCAAATCGGGACGAAAAGCGTTTTGTTTGGCAAGGGCGGGTAAATCTTCATTCGTTGCACAGACAAGACGCACATCGGCACGCAGAGGAGATGTGCCGCCAACACGCTCGTATTCGCCATATTCAATCACGCGTAGCAGCTTTTCCTGCACACCTAATGGCGCGGTCGCTATCTCGTCTAAAAACAAGGTACCGCTTTCTGCTCGCTCAAAGCGCCCCGCATGCCGGCCTTTGGCGCTGGTAAAGGCACCGGCTTCATGCCCGAATAACTCTGAGTCGATCAACCCTTCGCTGAGCGCCGCACAGTTTAAGCTCACTAGTGGTTGTGACCAACGGGCGGAGAGATAATGAAGACGCTGTGCAATCAACTCTTTCCCCGTGCCGCGCTCACCCATAATCAGAACAGGACGGTTAAGCGGTGCCAGTTGGCTGACATGATCCAACACGGCGAGAAAACGGTCCGATTCACCCAGTAAATTGTCTTGTTCACGCATGGCGATTTTTACCAAATAGTGGTTTTCTTCATCATGGCCTTTTTCTCAATTTAACGCAATCTGTTTTAACCTATTGAAAATAAACACCTTAAAAGTTGGCATGGGATTTGAATTCTATTGAGTGTGTCAGAGCCGAGTACCACGGGTTAACGCGCCACTGGCCTTAACTCTAGGGCTCATCAACGAGGAAGCGTATTAAGGAGTCTATGATGGGAATTTTTTCGCGTTTTGCTGATATTGTGAATGCTAACGTCAACGCATTGTTAGACAAGGCAGAAGATCCACAAAAAATGATCCGTTTGATCATTCAAGAAATGGAGGACACCCTCGTTGAGGTGCGTACCTCGTCGGCAAAAGCGCTAGCCGATAAAAAAGAAGTGGCGCGCAAAATTGAAAACATCGAGCGTCAGATCCAAGAGTGGCAGGACAAAGCCTCACTCGCATTGCAAAAAGATCGTGAAGACCTGGCTCGCGCCGCATTGATTGAGAAGCAAAAAGCGCATGATGTTAAAGTCGCGCTGGACGAAGAGCTGACGCTGATTAATGAAAGCGTAGAGAAGCTTGCCGGCGAAATTGCGGCATTAGAAACCAAGTTAAGCGAGACACGCGCGCGTCAGCAGTCATTGACGATTCGTCGTGAAACAGCAGGCAATCGCCGTGATGTGCGCCGTCACCTCGGCAGTGGGCGTGCCGATGAGGCAATGGCGAAATTTGAACAATATGAGCGCCGTATTGACGAACTAGAAGCGGAAGCAGACAGTTATCAAATGGGCAAAGGAAAAGGCCTAGAAGACGAGTTCGCTGACTTACAAGCGCAAGACGAGATTGAAAAAGAGCTGGCGTCTTTGAAAGCTAAAATGAAAGACAATCAATCGTAACGATACCTCAAGGAGCGGACATGTCATCATTATTTCTTGGTTTCCCACTGGCGATTTTCTTGCTGTTTGTCGCCCCATTGTGGTTATTTCTGCATTACCGCAGTAAGCGACAAGTGGCGCAAGGCTTGAGTGGGCAAGATTACGAAACACTGCAACAATTGGCTCAGCGTGCCGAAAAGCTGCAGGCACGGGTGGATAACCTAGAGCGTCTACTGGATGCAGAAGCCCCTCACTGGAGGCAACGCGCATGAGTAATACCTTGTACAGAGATCCAGAAAATGGCCGCATCGCAGGGGTGTGCGCCGGGCTTGCCAATCACTTTGGCATGGAAACCTGGTTAGTGCGCATCCTGACTGTCTCGGCATTTTTACTCGGTTTTGGGTTCTTTGTGGTGGTCGCTTATATCGCGGCGGTACTGATCCTGGATAAAAAGCCGTCAGAGGTGAGTCAAGAGCCGAGTGCCGCGCAGCAAGACCATCAAGTGAAGCAAAAACCTTGGCAATCAGGGAAGTCTGCCAGCCAATTGATCGCGGATCTCGACCGCGAGTTTAGTCACATGGAAGACAAGGTGACGCACATGGAAGCGTATGTAACCTCATCGACCTTTAACGTCGACCAAGCCTTCAAAAAACTCTAACCTCGCTGCCCTGTTTGGGCAGCTTGGCCAACTAGGAGCCATATCAACCTATGCCATCAGTGAAAAGGCGCGTGAAGCAGTGGGTGAGCCGTGGGGCTGACCGTCATGTTCGCCTCGCGGTGACCGGTCTTTCTCGTGCGGGTAAAACCGCCTTTATTACCTCTCTTATCAATCAATTGACGCATTTGGGCACAGAGCCTAACTTACCGCTGATGTCACTGGTGCAACAGGGGCGTGGGCTGGGCGCACGTCGTGAACCCCACCCGCATATGCACCTGCCAGCCTTTGACTACGACAGTGCTATGCAAGCGCTTCATCAAACTCCGCCAGTATGGCCGTCGCCGACACGTGATGTCAGTGAAGTGCGCCTTGCGGTGCGCTATCGACCGCAGTCGGCTGCCCTGAGAGCGATCAACGAAATGGCCACGCTATACGTGGATATTGTCGATTATCCCGGGGAGTGGCTGCTCGATTTACCCTTGTTAAGCCAAACCTACTCGCAATGGTCGGCCAAACAAGCTGGGCTACTCACCGGCCGTCGGGGCGAGCTGGCCTCCACTTGGACAACTAAGGCAGCGGCTCTTGACCCGTTTGCCCCTGCTGATGAAAAAAGGCTGGCGGAAATTGCTGAAGACTACACGGCGTTTTTACACCAATGCAAAGCACATGATGGCTTGCACTGGGTCCAGCCTGGTCGATTTGTGCTGCCAGGTGAATTAGCGGGCGCGCCCGTGGTGCAATTCTTCCCTTGGGTTGGTAGCCAAAATGAACACGACCTAGCCAAAGCCGGGAAAGACTCGAATTACGGGGTGCTAAAAGCGCGCTACGACTATTATTGCGAGCACGTGGTCGCCAAGTTCTACCGCGAGCATTTTGCCAAAATAGACCGGCAAGTGATCCTGGTGGATACGTTGCAGCCCCTGAATGCAGGGCCGGCGGCATTTCACGATATGCGTCTTGCCGTTGAGCAGCTGATGCAAAGTTTTAAATATGGCAAGTCAGGGCTGATGAAACGGCTGTTTTCACCACGGATTGACAAGGTATTGTTTGCGGCCACTAAAGCTGATCATGTGACGCCCGTTCAACACCCAAATATGGTGAGCTTATTACAACAAATCGTTCATCAGGCGTGGCAGCAAGCCGCGTTTGAGGGCATTGATATGCGTTGTCAAAGTGTGGCCGCGATTGAAGCCACCACACCAGGCTATGTCACGGTAAAAGGCGATAGCCAGAGTGCGCTAAAAGGTGTGCTTGCAGACAACTCGCCAGTCACCCTGTATCCCGGCGATGTGCCAGCGCAGCTACCTGATGAAACATTCTGGCAAGCGCAAGGATTTGACTTTCCCTCTTTCCGTCCTCAGCAAGCCCCACTGGATGCGCCGTTACCGCACATTCGTATGGATAAGGCACTGGATTACTTGCTGGGTGATAAATTTCGATAAGCGAGGGCGCTATGACGCACTACAAGCCAAAACAAACCTTTGCACAAAATGTGGACGTAGAACGTGACACGGAAAGCCAATTACAACAAGGAACCCAATTCGAATCGGAAACCGATTTTACCCCTGTCTCGAGTGAAGAGTGGGATGCGGATCTTGATGCGACCTTAAGGCCTTCGCCACGTAAACGTCGCCGCGTGTGGCCATTTTTGCTATTGGTGACTGTGCTGCTCGCCGTGTGGCAATCGGCGGACAGCGTCTATCAAAGCTGGCTCGAACGAGATTGGTTGAGTCTGGGTTGGCAGGGTCTGCTAGTCGCGGTTGCCACAACCGGACTGGTGATGCTGGGCAAAGAATGGCGGGCGATGCGTCGTTTGGTTCAGCGTGAAGCCGTGCGGGAGCAAGCGGAACAGCTGCTAAGCAGTGATGCGGTCGGGCAAGGAGAGCGGTTTTGTCAGCAATTGGCTGAGCAAACCGGGCAGACCCAAACGGCAGCCTTTGCCAACTGGCAGCAGCAACTGGCGGCCACACATAACGACAGTGAAATTCTGAGTCTCTATGAGCAGCAAGTACTGAGTGCGCAAGATAAAGCGGCGCGTGACCTGGTAACCAAGCACGCGCAAGAGGCGGCACTCATGGTAGCGGTGAGCCCGTTGGCGGCGGCAGACATGTTGTTGGTTGCTTGGCGTAATTTTCATTTGATGACGCGTATCGCGCAGATCTACGGGATCCAACTGGGCGTTAAAGCACGTTTTCGCCTACTGAAAATGGTGCTCACTAACATGGCGCTAGCGGGTGCCAGTGAGGCGATGACCGATGTGGGCTTTGATGTGTTGTCCGTCAATATCGCTGGCCGAGTATCAGGCCGGGTGGCGCAGGGGCTCGGCATTGGCCTGCTCACCGCGCGGTTGGGGCTTAAAACCATGACACTCATGCGGCCACTGCCTTGGCATGGTCAAGCCGCGCCTAGCCTGTCACAACTTCGCCGTGAGTTGGTAAAGCGGCTAGTGGGGAAGCGTCAACAAGACGCGTCATAGTCCACGCCGGTAAGGTGGCTGGTAGGTAGACTTACCAGCCACATTGGTATTCATTGAATAATCAGTGAGTTAATTGCGTGTTCTCTGTGCTACAAACGTGACGGCGTAAGGCAAAAATCGCATCAGGGCTTGACTGTTCCCCCCAACCCGCTCAAACTCCGCTTCAGTGTCAACTTATCCTGACAGCTAATGCAGCGCATGCAGCCGCGACGATGAATGCTTCAGTAACCCGTTGAAGCGGGCATAGTTTTAGGGTACTCATCGCAAAAAGGCTTGCTGCCAGTATTGGGTATCACTGTCAAGTTACAGGAATCCATTATGAGACTGAAAGTCTGTTGTGAAGATAGGATCGGGCTTACCCGCGAACTCCTCGATATTCTGGTGCGCCGCGACATCGACCTGCGTGGTATTGAAATTGACCAGGTCGGGATCATATACCTCAACTGTCCGGAAATTGAATTCGACGCCTTTAGCCAGTTGATGTCAGAAATTCGACTCATTTCTGGGGTCACCGACGTACGCAAAGTACAATTCTTACCGGCTGAGCGTGAACATAAAGAGTTGCGAGCGTTAGTTGAAAGCCTGACCGATCCTGTGGTGTCGATTAACCTCGATGGCTACATTGATATGGCCAACAAGGCGGCGCAAGACTTGATTGGCTCGAGTGAACACCAGCTTATCGATGAACATGCAAACAGCGTGTTTCCTGACTTTCAGTTTGCCCATTGGCTGGAAAAAGAAGAAGCCAGCCAAAGCTGTCGTATGGTGGTAATGGCTGGGCTCGACTTCCTCATGGAAGTGATGCCAGTGCACATCAATGACGAAAGTGAGCAGCCTGTATTGGTGAGTGCGGTGGTGCAGCTCAAGCAGGTGGCGATGAATAACACCTCGCAAACTGTGTTCCGTACCCCGAGCGATCACGGGTTTGATCATCTTGTGGGTCAGTCAAACAAGTTTAAGCAGCTTATTAGCCAAGCGAAAAAGCTGGCGATGTTGGATGCACCTCTCTTAGTACAAGGCGAAACGGGCACAGGTAAAGAAATGATAGCGCGTGCCTGCCACCGTCACTCCTTGCGCGCAGACAAACCTTTCCTACTCGTTAACTGCGTCTCTATGCCGGATAACGCCGCTGAAACCGAATTGTTTGGTATGGCGGCCGCCGAAGAAGGCGGTAGCGCCAAAAAAGGCATCTTAGAGCAAGCGGATGGCGGCACGGTATTCTTGTACGAAGTCGGCGAAATGAGCCGCCACCTGCAAGTGAAGCTATTGCGCTTTATGCAAGATGGTACCTTCCGCCGCGTGGGGGAAGAACGCGAGATGCAGGTGGATGTAAGAGTGATCTGTTCAACACAGAAAAACTTGCCTGAGCTGGTGGCAGCTCATCAGTTCCGTGAAGATCTCTTCTATCGTCTCAATGTGTTATCGCTCACTGTCCCACCACTTAGAGAGCGAACGGCCGACGTGATGCCGCTTGCAGAACTGTTCGTCAAACAATTTGCTGCCGATTTAGGGCAATCCAAGCCGCGCATCGATGAGGCGTTGGCGGACTATCTTACCCACTACGCGTGGCCCGGGAATATCCGCCAGTTACGCAATGTGTTGCTTCATGCGATGACCCAAATTGACGCAGAAGTGATGACGATTGATGACGTCCAACTGCCAGAAATTGAAAACACTCAGTTTATGAGTGAAGAGTCGATGGATGGCTCGTTAGATGAAATCATGAAGCGTTACGAGTCGGGGATTTTGCATAACCTGTATCGAAGCTACCCTTCAACGCGCAAGCTGGCTAAACGGTTGGATGTCTCGCACACCGCGATTGCCAATAAACTGCGCGACTATGGGATTGGTAAAAAGTAAGCCGATGCCGGAAGCCAGCATGTATCAGACGTCAGTGAGCCACTTCCCGCGTTTGTCCGTTGATGAGCTACGCATAGATGCCATCAGTCACGAGGACGTGACCCGGGTGGTGCAATACTTTCAGCGCAACCGTGATTTTCTCGCCCCTTGGGAGCCTGAGCGTGCGGCGGGCTTTTATACTGAACAGGGATGGAAGCGGCGCGTGCTGCAGTTGATGGAGTTACAAAAGCATCAGCTGGCTTATTATTTTTTGATCGCCAAGCAAGATTCGCCTCACGTGTTAGGGGTGATTTCTTATACCAGTGTGATGCAATACCCATCTTATTCGTGCACCGTGGGCTACTCGTTAGATGAAGCGGCACAAGGACAAGGAATCATGCGTCGAGCGCTCGCCGCGACCAATCAGTGGCTATTCGATAACGTCCATATCCATCGTGTGTGTGCTTCCTACATGCCGTGTAACCAGCGTAGTGCCAAGGTGCTAGAGGCAGTGGGGTTTGAATATGAAGGCCGAGCGCGTGATTACTTGTTGATTAATGGCCGATGGGAAGATCATATTCTAATGGCGCACATCAATCCGCACTGGCGACCTAAACCGGCCTGACCCGCGACCGTCTCACGGATGCTCCAGCAGTCACCCACAAGGCAATAATAAAGGCGACCCGATTAGGTCGCCTTTTGCGTTTCTAGTATGCGTTTTGTCCGCGAGTTATTTACATAGCAGGCGTGAGAGCACGGCTATTTCACTGTCAGCACACGCATGGTGTTGGTCGAGCCAATCACTTCCATCTGATCGCCTTGGGTCATGATCACTTGGTCTCCCTCGGCCAAAAAGCCACCTTCTTTTAAGGTTTGCAGGGCGCGCTCCGCCACTTGCAAGCCGGCACCGCTGTCACTGTCAAAATACACCGGGGTAACACCACGATAGAGTGCGGCACGGTTAAGCGTATGTTCATGACGCGATAACGCGAAAATCGGCTTACCGGATGAAATACGTGACATCATCAAGGCTGTGCGGCCCGATTCGGTCAGCGACACCATGGCTTTGACGCCTTTCATATGGTTTGCCGCATACATGGTGGCCATAGAGACAGTTTCTTCTTGGCTATCAAACTGACGGTCGAGACGGTGGTTTGAGATATTGACCGACGGCATCTTCTCAGCACCGATACAGACTTCGGCCATTGAGCGTACCGTCTCCAGTGGATACTGACCCGCGGCTGTTTCTGCTGATAGCATCACCGCATCGGTACCATCGAGCACGGCATTGGCCACGTCCATGACCTCTGCACGGGTGGGCATTGGTGCGGTTATCATTGATTCCATCATCTGGGTGGCGGTGATCACCAAACGGTTCATGCTGCGCGCGCGGCGAATGAGCTGCTTTTGTACCCCAACCAATTCTGGGTCGCCAATTTCCACACCAAGATCACCGCGCGCCACCATCACCACATCAGACGCTTCAATAATGTCGTCGATACTCTCATCACTAACCACGGTTTCGGCACGTTCTACTTTGGCCACCAAACGCGCATCCAAGCCAGCGTCGCGCGCCAAAGAGCGGGCATAGTGCATATCTTGGCCGTTGCGCGGGAAGGAGATCGCTAAGAAGTCGACGCCAATTTTGGCGGCAGTCAGAATGTCTTGCTTGTCTTTTTCCGTCAGTGCAGGGGCAGACAGGCCTCCGCCTTTTTTATTGATCCCTTTGTTGTTAGAGAGCTTGCCGCCTACCGTGACTTCGGTATGCACTTTGGCCCCTTCAACCGCCAGTACCTTGAGCTGTACGCGGCCATCATCGAGCAGCAGAATATCGCCATTGGTGACGTCCTGAGGCAGGGCTTTATAATCAAGGCCGACCGCGTCTTGGTCGCCCATGCCAGGCGAGAGCTCGCCATCTAACGTGAACTTATCGCCAACGGAGAGAGTGATGGCACCGTCTTTAAAGGTCGAAACACGGATTTTAGGACCTTGCAAATCACCCAAAATACCCACGTGGCGGCCAAGTCGCGCCGCAATCGCGCGCACTTGATCGGCGCGTTTAATATGGTCTTCCGCACTGCCGTGAGAGAAGTTGAGGCGAACGACGTTAGCACCGGCGACAATAATTGACTCCAACACACTGTCTTTGTCGGTGGCAGGGCCTAATGTGGTAACAATCTTCGTTCTTCTCAGTTTTGCAGACATGATTAACTCCTATATACAGGGTGATGTTTTAAGGGATAGTGCAGAAAGGGCAACATCACCGCCAAGTCTGGATTCGACGACATGCTGACATCAGTGTAGCGCATCAAAAACGTCGAAAAGATGACACAAAAAAGGAGTGCCAACGCACTCCTTTTAGTTAGGTCAGGGATTCTTTATGAAAGCGTGAATCGCGAATGGCTTCTTTGACACGCTTCAAGTTATCTCTAAATCCTGGGCCACGGCGAAGCGTGAAGCCTGTTGCTAGCACGTCGATAACCGTCATTTGCACGACCCGGCTTGCCATTGGCATATATTCGTCCGTGTCTTCCGGCACATCGAGCTGGATGGTGTGGGAACACACTTTATCTAGCGGCGAGTCGCGTTGCGTGATGCCGATAACAGTGGCACCGTTTTCACGCGCTAAATTAGCCACATCAACCAAGCTTTTGGTACGCCCTGTGTGTGAAATCATCACCACCACATCGCCATCATTACAGTTAATACAGCTCATTCGTTGCATCACGATGTCGTTAAAGCACACCACCGGAATGTTAAAACGGAAGAACTTGTTTTGCGCGTCATGCGCGACCGATGCGGATGCGCCCAACCCGAAAAAGGCGATTTTTTTCGCCTGGGTTAGCATGTCGACCGCGCGGTTAATTTGGTGCGTGTCGATGCTGTTTTTCGCTACATCCAAACAGGCCATGGTTGACTCAAAAATCTTCGCCGTGTAAGCATCCGCACCATCGTTCTCTTCAACGTTGCGGTTCACATACGGGGTGCCGTTGGCCAAGCTTTGTGCCAAGTGAAGTTTAAAGTCCGGGAAGCCTTTGGTATCTAGGCGACGACAAAAACGGTTAACCGTTGGCTCGCTCACATCAGCCATCTTTGCCAAAGTCGCAATACTCGAGTGAATAGCGGTTTGAGGGGAGGCGACAATGATTTCAGCAACTTTTCTTTCAGATTTGCTGAAGTTTTCAAGATTTTTTTGTATTTTTTCCAGAGTATTCATCTGAGTTACCGCTTACGTTCAAGACCAAAGTTAAAAAACTGTCGCTCGATGAGAGCGAGCATCAATGAAGTGTTAAGTGCGTCATTCACCACGGCTTTTGACTGCCGTTTAGTAACAGATAGTCTATCCTCTCGCGGATTGTAATGACATTATTATGACTATCTGAGCATAAAAACTTTGTCACCATTCACGCTTTTAGTTATTTCCTTACATAATTAAGGAATATATTTACAGCGCGAAATAAATAAATGGTCAAAAATCAGCCGAATTGGGTGGTGTTAACCATTACATTGAAAAATAATTACGTAACCCTAGGTAATCATAAGGAGCGCGTGTGTCAGGATTGAAAGTTGGAATTTGTGGATGTGGTTGGTTGGGTCAACCGCTGGCGTCACACCTACTTGGCGCTGGACACCACGTGGTGGGGACCAAACGTGAGCCAGCCTCGGCGCAAGCATTGAGCGAGACGCTGGCGACCACCGTGGTGCCGTTTGATGTGATGGCGCCGGATTATCAATCAGCGGCGGCATTGCTCGAGACTGACATCGTGGTGATCAATATCGCGGCGGGGCGTCGTCACGCCGACTTTGATGCATACCGCGATGCCATGTGCGCGTTTATCGACCGCCTGGCCCAAGAAGGCGTTGAGCATGTGTTCTTTATCAGCACCACCTCTGTATACGGGGAGCTTAAAGGGCAGGTGACCGAGCACACCGCGACCGCCGCCGCCACGGCGTCAGGCAAAGCACACGAACATATCGAAGCGCATCTGCGCGAAACGTATGGAGAGAAAGGAACAATCATGCGGCTCGCGGGGTTGATTGGCGGTGCGCGTCATCCTTCAACTATGCTCGCGGGTCGACAAGGCTTATCAGGCGGCAATGAGCCGGTAAACTTGATCCACCGCAGTGATGTGATGGCGGCGATCAGTGCGATTATCCATCAGCGTCAATGGGGTCACACCTTTCATCTGTGCGCGGAGCTGCACCCAGCGAAAAGTGTGTACTACGGCTGGGCAGCGCGTGAAATGGGTTTGACACCGCCTGAGTATCAGCCAAGTGCAGGCGATGGTAAATGGATTGATGCCTCGCAGACGCTATCGCAACTGGGACTTAACTTACGTTATGCCTCACCGTATCAAATGATCGCAGATGGTCAGGTGACTTCGGACGACCCAGCCCCAAAATAAAAAAAGCCCACACAAGGTGGGCAAAAATAAAGGTAGAGACAAACAAACTCTAAAGTAAGTAGAAAAAGCAGCAGCAGGTCGGAAAGAAAGATGAATCATGCTCCCTCACGTTCTGAGGGGGATAAGGCATTTCTTACCGATGCACCCATTAGGACTGGGCGAATTTAAAGAAGTTCCTACAAATTAAAAAAAGTCGTGATATTTAATCAATAGGCGATGTAGATGTGACGCTTGTCTCATAAATGGGGGCAATTAATGCCGCCATCTCACGCTATTGCAACACAGGTATTGCAATAGCGTGAGATGGCCTAGCGTGTCACCGACGTCGGGTTAGGCGGCCCATTGCCGTTGCTTGAGCCATTGGAACAATCCACCCAACGCCACCAAGCAAAGCCCAAGGCCAATAAAGGACAATGCTCGCATCAGCCCCTCTAAACTTGCCATATCAACCAGGAACACTTTTAGGATCACTAGCGCCAACACCGCCATTGCGCCCTGCTGTACCCGTACCGATTGCTGCCAGTAGCCACCCAGCAAGCTCAAACTCCCTATTGCCAACCATACCAATGAGTAGGTATACAGCTCTGCATGTGAGGTCAATTGCGACAGGGCAATGGTATCGCCTTGCCAAGTCTGACGGATCAAACCGTTAACCAGCAAAAAAACAAACACCGCGGCACAGGTGCTGGCCGCTGTTTGCACTCGGGCTTTTGGCAAGGGTAGCGATGGATATCCCCATTTCGCTAACCACACACAAGCGAGCAAAGGAACGCCCCACCAAGGCCAGAGTAAACTGGCAAGTGGCGAGTCACCAATCGAGACCCTCTCAACGTATGGGTTATGCTCGAAAAAGAGAATAAATTGGGTGAGTGCACTTAAGACTAAGAGGGCGATGCCGCCGATACGGTACAAAAACGCGAACGTCTGCGCGGCGCGAGCACGATAAAGATACACACACGCCAATAATAACCAGTTCATGCTCATGACCACCGCGCCAGAAACCGAGTACATCACGCTGGTCAGCCCTTGAAGATCACATAGCCACAGTGTTGCACTTGTGAGCCACAGTGCGGCGAGTTGCAGTTGTGCGCCAGTGAGCCAAGCGGGCAATGTGTGGTTTTGGGCCCAGCGCTGACCAACATAAATCAACAGCCCAAGCGACGGATAAAGCCATAATGTGTCTGGCAGTGATGCCATATGATGGGTGGAGAGCAATAACAAGGTCGCGCGCGCGAGCACCACGCTGAGCAATGCTTGGATCACCCAATTGGCGAGCGCTATCCGGTATTGATGGGTGAGCCAAAGCATCACCACTGCTTGCGCGGTCAAGGCCAAGGTCAGAGCGTAATCGCTCAGCAGCAACGTTAACGCGAGCGCCAGGTGGGCATTGACGCCACACCAAAGGCTCAATCGAGCCAGAACATGGGCCTGATCGGTACCTTTAAAATGACGAGTAAAGGCCGCTAACACCGCGCCGCCACCGGCGAGGCAAGCCGCCCATAACGGTGCGCTAGACGCGTACGCAAGCGTTCCGCCCCAAAACGCGCCTGTCACCTTCGCATTAAGGCTCACCATGAAGGGCGTGGCTAGGCACGCTAGCCAGATAAAATGGATACGTTGCGGTGACCGTTTACCTAGGGCTAAGCCATAGAGCAGGGTAATGACACCCATCCCCAAGCCAACCTGCTGGGCAAGCGGGTCGCGGGCAAGATCACCGAACCATAACCAGAGGGCGACCCAAGCTAAGCCCAGCACTGGCCACGCATCCCAGCGTGCGGAGAAAAGCGGCGCGAGATAAAGCCATGCCACCAATGCGGCCATCAATGGCATCCCGACTGTAAACGGTAAAGAAAACGCTGCAGTAGAGGCAATAAACATTATTGCCAGCATCAGCCAAGTATCGAGTGCGTGATGATGCCAAGCTCGAATATCGACAAGGGTGCGCCAAGACAGTGGCGCGTCAGATGTTGGTTTGAGTAACCACCCCAACGTTGGTACCGCGACTAATAGGTACACAGAGCCGAGGGCAAACCCGGTAACGATAAGCAATGGCACCGAAAAATGCGCAAAAGCAAACAGCCAAGCAAGGTGCACCCCCCACAAGCTATACCATAGCCATCGGCGCTCGACGCGCTGAGCCACATAGGTGATGGCGGCGGCGACGAGCAAGAAATAACTGGCGAGCAACCCGTAGCTGGGGGTGGCACTGGTAGAGAACAATGGCGCGCCATACGCCCCGATGAGCCCGACCACGGTCAGTAACGGACCAAATCTAAGCCCGTAGAAGGTGGCAGCGAGCGAAATCAGCGCCAGCATCACGACGGCGACTGGCTCGGAAATAAACTGATAGGGCGTCGCCGCCATCAAGGTCAGGCCAAACAAGCTGATAAAGCCCGCGCTCGCAATCGCAGCCGGCACATAGCTCGGCCAATCAATTTGCGTATACCGGCGCAACTTATCGTGCAGCCATTCACTGCCAACAATCAAGCCGACGCCAAACAGCGTTCCCAAGCCAAGACGGGCCAAAGGAGGAAAATAACCTTCACTGATCAGGTAAGAAATTAAGAAAAGTCCGCCAAGGGTAAAAATACCGGCGCCACTCCAAACCAGCCACTGTTGCTTCGCGCGCTCAAGCCAAGCGAGACGATGACGGTTATCGCCTGATGATTGCGCGTCAGAGGCRGTATGGGCGGAGTTGGTTGCGACCGGCTCTGCAACACTGGGCTCTGTGTTAGATGGCGCATGCTGGGTCGATGTGGCAAGCGCTTCCTGCGTTAATGGGTGGCTATCACGCGATACCATAGCCGCGTCTGTATCGCGGCCAGCCTCAACCGGCTCTGTGTGAACCTCAGCCGTGAGGTTGGCATGAGTGGACGTCGGCATCGCGTCAGCGTCCGCTTTCGATTGCAACTGGGAAAGGGTATGGCGCACTTCCGAGAGCTCTCGATTGAGTGCGTTGACTTTGAATAGGGCCGAGAGGCCACAAATACCACCAATGAGCATCACCAAACTGGCGACAAACACTAAGAGGAGTAAGGATTCCATATCGCGTTAACCAAGCCCGTTGTCACTAAATGCGTGCACACTGTACAGCGAGGCCGAATGAATTGGCGTAATGGCGACAAGAAAAGTCAAAACTTGGGAGCAAGTGCATAAAAAAGCCCACAAGCAAACGGCGAGTGGGCATAGAAGAAAAGTCTTCTAGAAAAAGCAGTGGCACAAGGTGTGACTACCAGAAATGCGAATGGGTTCCCACTTTTGTTCAAAAAAAGCACAGCCATGGCTGAGAGCGTGGCAGAGCTGGCTGCTTAACCATTTTTATTCAACGCGTTACATAGTCAGCCAAGCGCGCAAAACGTCATCATGATTTACCAAACAATATACGGTCATGCAGCAAACGCGGGTATAAACCCACCTGGTCGCTGTCTCGGCGAAATCACTCAATAATGTGATGTTACTCATGCGATGCGTGCGTGTTTCAGGCTTGTTAAAATCCATGTCTGGGTATAAAGTTAAACAAGCGTTTAATACAGGTGAATGAACAATGGCAGGACGAGGCGACACCAAAGCAAAAATTCTGGATGCCGCGGAGCAGCTCTTCGCCGAGCACGGGTTTAAAGAAACGTCGTTACGCACGATTACCAGCAAGGCTGGCGTTAACCTTGCCTCAGTGAACTATCACTTTGGCGACAAAAAATCACTGGTGCGTGCCGTGCTCGGACGCTACCTCGAAGCGTTTATGCCAGCGCTCGGTGAGCAGCTGCAAGCGCTCTTAGTGCGGCCAGATTGCACGATGGAACAAGTGTTCTCATGCGCAAAACAGCCAGTGCTTGCGCTTGATGCGTATCGGCCACATGGTGCAGCCACCTTCATGCAACTGATTGGCCGCGGTTATACCGATGTACAAGGCCATTTACGTTGGTTTATCACCACCCGTTACGAACACGTGCTGTCGCTGTTTAACCAAGCGGTACGCAAAGCCAACCCCGCACTGACGTCAGAGGCGGTGTTTTGGCATTTACACTTCACCCTTGGGGCGGCCATTTTCACCATGGCGTCCAGCGAAGCGTTGCGTGATATTGCCGAAAACGATTTTGGTCGCACCCTTGATACTGAAGCGATCGTTGACCGCTTAATTCCGTATCTAGCAGCAGGGATGAACGCCAAACCCGCGGCAATGGCACCACAGGGGCAAGTGCTCGCCTTCGCGACGGAGTCACAAGCGGAGTAGGGCAATCAAAACACATCAAGCGAGGGTGCGATGCGTCCCGCTTATTTGAACCACTCAGCGCAGCGACAGGTGTATCACGGTGCGTGAAGTGCAATGTAAAAACCCGTTCTGGTCGCACAATAACAGTAAAAAGAGTGCAACCATGATCAACAAAAGGACCTGAATCATGAGCTCTCAAACTTCATTACGTCGTTCACTGGTGAGTGATAAAGCGTTTACTTTCTTCAAAAAAGTGCTGCCACCGTTATCCGCCACTGAGCGTGAAGCGATGGAAGCCGGCAGTGTGTGGTGGGACGGTGAACTGTTTTCCGGATCGCCGAACTGGAAAACCTTGCACCAATATGGCAAGCCGGCGTTAAGCGCGGAAGAGCAATCGTTTATCGATAATCAGCTAGAAACCCTCCTGGCGATGTTGGATGATTTTAAAATTGTCCAAGAGCAAAAAGATCTGCCGGAAGAAGTCTGGGATTATCTGAAAAAAGAGCGCTTTTTCTCGCTGATCATTCCCAAAGAATACGGTGGCCTCGCGTTCTCGGCGCTTGCCAACTCTACCATCGTATCGCGCATTGCCACCCGTAGCTTAAGCGCAGCGGTGACCGTGATGGTGCCTAACTCACTGGGGCCGGGTGAACTGCTGACCCATTATGGTACCCAAAACCAGCGAGACTACTGGCTGCCACGCTTGGCCGATGGCCGTGAAGTGCCGTGCTTTGGCCTAACTGGCCCAGAAGCAGGCTCCGATGCTGGGAGTATTCCAGACCGTGGCGTGGTGTGCATGGGTGAACACAATGGTGAACAAGTGCTGGGGATCCGCTTAAGCTGGAACAAACGCTACATTACTTTGGCCCCCGTGGCGACCGTGGTGGGCTTGGCGTTTAAACTGGGCGATCCAGACGGCCTGCTGGGGGACAAAAAAGAGCTTGGCATCACCTGTGCCCTGGTCCCCGCAGAACACCCTGGCGTTGAAATTGGCGATCGTCACAATCCGCTCAACATGGCATTTATGAACGGCACCACCAAGGGCGAGGATGTCTTTATCCCGATTGATTGGGTCATCGGCGGCAAAGACTACGTTGGCCGTGGTTGGCGCATGCTGGTGGAGTGTCTGTCAGCCGGTCGAGGGATCTCGTTACCCGCACTGGGGACGGCGGTAGGGCATCTCGCCACCCGTACCACAGGCGCTTACAGTTATGTGCGTAAACAATTTGGTATGCACATTGGCCGCTTTGAAGGGGTAGCAGAAGCCCTAGGCCGCATGGGCGGGTTGAACTACTTAATTGAATCGACCCGCACCCTGACCACCACCGCGCTTGATCAGGGAGAAAAACCGGCGATCATCACCGCGATTTCCAAATATCACATGACCGAAATTGCGCGCACCATCTTGAATGATTCGATGGATGTGCACGCGGGTCGTGCGATTCAGTTGGGACCCCTAAACTACATCGGCCATCATTACTTCGGTATTCCGGTGGCAATCACGGTGGAAGGCGCGAATATTCTTACCCGCAACCTAATGATCTTTGGTCAGGGGGCGACCCGTTGCCATCCTTACGTGCTTAAAGAGATGGAAGCGGCGGCGAACCCAGACCAAGAGGCCGGCGCCCAAGCGTTTGATAAATTGCTGTTTAAACACATTGGCCATGCCACTAAAAATAGTGTGATGGGTCTGGTCAACGCGCTGACCGGATCGCTGACCAACCGCGCGCCGGTGAGTGGCGAGACGGCTAAATACTATCGTCACCTTACCCGCATGAGTCGTGCACTGGCGGTGACCACCGATGTCGCAATGTTGTCTCTTGGCGGTGAGCTGAAACGCCGAGAAATGCTGTCCGCGCGTCTGGGGGATGTTCTGAGCCACCTTTATATGGCGTCGGCAACGTTGAAGCGCTACGAAGATGAAGGCCGTCCGAGCCAAGATCTGCCGATGGTGCACTATGCGCTGCAATATTGCCTAGCCCAGTGTGCCAAAGCGTTTGATGGGGCCTTTAATAACTTCCCTGCCAAAGGGGTGGGCCGCAGCCTACGTGTGCTCTTGTTCCCGCTCGGCATGCACTACAAAATGCCCTCTGACAAGCTGCTTAATCAGATTGCCGAGCAGTTAATGACACCGAGCGCAGAGCGCGACCGTTGGACGCACTTATGCTATGTGGGCGACAAAGCCGACGATCCGGTGGCGGTGATGGAGCGTGCGTTTACTGCGATGTGGGCGTGTCGTGACACCGAAAAAGCCCTGATCAAAGCGGTGAAAGCCAAGCAGATTGATGGCAAAGCCAGCTTGGCGGATCGCTCGCAACAAGCGGTTGAGCAAAACCTCATTACTGCCGAAGCGCGTGACAAACTGCTAGAGGCTGATGCGCTGCGTGCTTATGCGGTACAAGTGGATGACTTTAAAGCCGAATGGTTTACCTCCAGCCAGCTAGAAGGCGGTGCCATTGCCAAGCCCAATCCAAGCAAAGCGGCATAAAGGTCGCTAACTTGCGCGAAAAAGCGTCTGCACCTCGCAGGCGCTTTTTTATTGGCGCTGACACTTGGGGCCACAGTGCTGAGATCTTGCCCACTATTCTTGCCTGCAACACCTCCAACCACTGGGTATTTTTGCCCTTTTTCCGTAAAAGGGGATGCATAGGCAGGCGTTAGTATTTATCCTAGCCTCAATTTTGTGAGGGACGTTGAATATGATCATCAAACCTAAAATTCGTGGATTTATCTGTACGACGACACATCCCGTTGGTTGTGAAGCTAACGTAAAAGAGCAAATTGACTACACCAAAGCGCAAGGCCCGATTGCCAATGCGCCTAAGCGTGTACTGGTTGTGGGTGCCTCCAGCGGCTATGGCTTGTCCTCACGCATTGCGGCAGCCTTTGGCGGCGGCGCCGCAACCATTGGCGTGTTCTTTGAAAAACCAGGCACCGAGAAAAAGCCTGGCACCGCAGGTTGGTACAACTCAGCCGCATTCGACAAGTTTGCTAAGCAAGAAGGCCTGTATTCAAAAAGCCTCAATGGCGATGCCTTCTCGCATGAAGCCAAGCAAAAAACCATCGAGCTCATCAAACAAGATCTTGGTCAAATCGACATGGTGGTGTACTCGCTGGCCTCGCCAGTGCGTAAGCTACCTGACAGCGGCGAGCTGGTCCGCTCGTCACTGAAACCTATCGGTGAGACCTACACCTCAACCGCGGTAGACACCAACAAAGATGAAATCATCGAAGCCAGTGTTGAACCAGCCACCGAGCAAGAAATTCAAGACACTGTTACCGTGATGGGCGGCGAAGACTGGGAGCTTTGGATCAACGCCCTTAATGACGCCGGTGTCCTTGCTGAAGGCTGCAAAACTGTTGCTTACAGCTACATTGGTACAGAGCTTACCTGGCCAATCTACTGGGAAGGCGCGCTAGGTAAAGCGAAAATGGACTTAGACCGTGCTGCCAACGCGCTAAACCAAACACTTGCCGCCAAAGGCGGTAGCGCCAACGTGGCGGTACTCAAAAGCGTGGTCACCCAAGCCAGCTCAGCGATCCCGGTGATGCCGCTTTATATCGCCATGGTGTTCAAGAAAATGCGCGAAGAAGGCGTCCATGAGGGCTGCATGGAGCAAATCTATCGCATGTTTACTCAGCGCCTGTATCAAGCCGATGGCAGCGAGCCAGAGGTAGATAGCGAGCGTCGCTTGCGTTTAGACGACCTAGAGCTGCGCGAAGACATTCAGCAGCACTGTCGCGACCTGTGGCCACAGATCACCACAGAGAACCTCACTGAGCTGACCGACTACAACGAATACAAAGCCGAGTTCTTGAAGCTATTTGGCTTTGGCGTTGAAGGCGTCGACTACGACGCAGACGTGAGCCCGGTAGTGGAATTTGATGTCGAAAACATCTAAAACCGCCTAGCAAACACCCAAAAGAGGTCAGCCAAACGCTGGCCTCTTTTTTATTGGCTGAAAGCTAACCAAACGCACCCCAACTCATGGTTTTTTGCTTTACAAGCCAATCCCAACCCAATAATATACGCCGCGTTCCGGAGAGATGGCTGAGTGGTTGAAAGCACCGGTCTTGAAAACCGGCAAGGGTTAATAGCCCTTCTAGGGTTCAAATCCCTATCTCTCCGCCACATACCGAAAAGCCGCTGCGTAGTCAGCGGCTTTTTTGCGTTTATACTCCCGTAAATTTCTAAACTCTGACCCCGCCAACATTTTAGGCGATTCTGTCTAAACAGCTATTCTGCACTCTGGTACGCTAACCCTCAATATTTCTGCATCTTACATGGCCTTTTGGACGCCGCTAACCAACAGCGGTAGCGTGGGCGCTAAAGCAAATCCATTGGGTTTGTGCTATCCCACCTCGTTCCCACGCTCCTGCGTGGTAACGAGTTATGGATCAGTTTTGATCGTTGGGGTGAGTGTGAATGCCTGAGCCGAGATGAAAGTATGCACACTTTCACAGACAAGGTGATTGCTTCAAGCATTAAAAATGTTTTTAATCATAATCAGTTACATGAAAAAAAGCGCGTGTAACGGTTTTGACAAATCGAGTGCGCGCACTAATACAATGTTATGTATCTACGAGGAAATTTTGAAATTGAGCAATAAAATTGAACAAGAATATTTGAGTAAGCTATTAACTCCTCTAGAAGAAAATGCAATGCCAACTCTTAGCGAATATATTGCTGAGTTGGAGGCATTAGATATTGTATTAATGGGTGATGATGGTCGAATTGATCGTAAATTCGAAACACATCTGAGATACCTCAGCTCTAAACGAATGATTTCAAATGCTGATGGCCGTAGCGACCTCAAATCTATGGGTTTTGTTTTAGGTGCCGATGGTGGGCTTACTATTGTCGGTGACATTTATTTAATGAAAGTTGAACGGGAAGATATGCTGATGAGCCAACAAATTACTATTGGTACTATAAATAGTTCCCAAGTCCAAGTCGGAAACGAGAATAAACAAGTAACCAATATTAACATACAGGAATTAGTTGAAAAAGTTGCAGGTTCTAATGATCCCAAAGCCAAGATGCTACTCAAGGAATTACTTTCAAATAGTACAGTAGCAAGTGTTGTTGGCGCAGGAGTTTCTAGCTTACTCAGTTTGCTATAGCAACGATACATAACAAGAGCAACCAACAGACAAATTAATCGTGTAGGCTCTTAATTTGCTGCTGTTGCAAGCGTTATAGCGCAAGGCAATATTGGAGTTTGGTTTGAATAAAGGAGTGAAGAAAGAGATTCATCAAATTAGGAATATTTTGGCTAGTTTTGAGAAATCAGACTTTCATAGCATGACTAGCTTTTATCACTCTTCAGGCTTTCCAAATGGTTGCTGTGGAGATGCCACAGATTTGTTAGGCCTGTATTTATTGCAGTACCACAACTTAGACAGTGAGTATGTCTGTGGCAGTGGGCTAGGAGAAAATTTCAACCAGTCCCATGCATGGTTGGTGTGCAATGGCTATATCATTGATATTACAGCAGACCAATTCAACGAAGATGGTTATCAATTGCCTCCTGTTGTCATTGAAAAACAAAGCTCGTTTCACGAACTGTTTGATGAAACTACAAGTCGCAATACGAGTGTTAGTTACTTAAAAGGTACGGGTATTCCAAGCGTACTATCGAAAGTATTGTCAGTAATGCGCGCGTCGGAAGTTGCGCTATAACAAGTGCCTAAACCAAGGGAAGCAAAACAGCAGGCTTGCGCTCCTTCGTCGCTAATTTTAGCCTGCTATTTCGCGCCGGTTAGGCAAGCGTTATAAACAAGAGGAGATTTTCGATGGGAAGTAAGATCCCTGAAGCTAGGCTAGGATCTGGCAATCGTGTAGCTGCAACTGATTATGAGAATAAGCCCTATGGGGCTCTATTTTGTGCATCTCCTAGTTGTAGTGCACAGTTATCATTTGTGAAAAGGCATGATCGAAAATACGCCACTAAAACTGTAGAAATAGCACCATGTTTTCGATTAAAAAGAAATGAAGAACATAGTGCAAAATGTAAGTATAACATTGGTGGTCAGCTCAACATCATAGCTAAATCATCTGACTCTGCTGTCTTTTCCGCAATTGAGAAATCAAAATATGAGTTTCGACTTCATATTCTTCTTAAAGCACTATGGGAGTTGTCTAAACCTGAGATAGAAAACAAAGGAAAGGCTTGGGGTTCTTCGGGAGAGTCTGATAAGAAATACTCCAACAAAGGTAAACTAACCAACTATCTGAAAACATTGAAGCAAATACTTCAGTTGAGAGCACTATGTGAAGATAACAAAGAGCTGAAAAGTTTAGTAACGCTTAACTATCGGGGCAAGAAAGTTAGTTGGGAACGTTTCTACTTTGATCATGAGAACCTTCATAACTTTGTAAAGCACTATAAAGTTGGTGAATACACTATGCCTCTTGCCATTTCTGGGCATATTCATGAACTAAGAAAACCAACGAATGAGAAGTTCCCTTTTCATGTAGTAGAGCTAAATTCTCCATTTGTGGAACCTGATAAAAATGGAGTAATTAAGAAGCCAGTTCCACAAATTATTTTAAAAAATAGTTCATTGATTAAGTACATAGATCCATCAAAAGAATACATATTTTTCGGACGCTGGAAGCCTCGTGAAAGAAAACGTAGTGGCCGCAATGAGAACTCAAAGACGCAATGGGTATTTGAGAATATAGAGATGTACATAGACAACAAAGATCACTTCATCGAGTGCTAGTTTATGACAAACGCTTTAAGGCGGATTCACAACGCGTGGCATTCGTAGCTTGCAGTAAATTTAGTGATTTAGGTGGTTTGCAGAAACATTGTATTGCGTTGCTCACCACTTAAGCGGGCGTTAACTGCCTAGGTCGAGTCATAAATTTCGAGGAGAAGAGATAAATATGTTAAATCAAGAGCTTGGACACAAATTGAAAATTAAGTTTGGTACGCCTGAACTTACAAATTATCAGATACTGTGCATAAAAAATGATATAAAATCCCTAGTTGCTAGAGGTGTAACACCAACAGAAAGTGACTGGGCTGAAGTTGTAAAAAGACATTGCCCTCAAGCAGGTAGTTACTTCTACAAAGGTGCGGATACGTCAGACTTGATTACGTTATTACAATTAGCAACTAAAGATTAGGTATATTAAATGAGCTTACAGATATTAAAAAAAGAACTAGAGTCTGCTTTACTTATCACAAGTTGGTCTCCTTCTGATGCAGATTTAAAAGAAATCGCAACGAAGTTGCGAGAATTTGAAGGACAACCGAATAAGGGCAACATTAGTCGCATTGTTCTAAGCGTAGTTGGTTCATATGAATCAATGTTGTTAGAAGGTGTTGATAACTCTGATTTAACAACCTTACTTCTTCTTGCAACTAAAACGGATGCAAGTGATGACGAATGAGCAATCAGTTCTCTCCGCTGAGTCTCACCTAGAACAATTAAAGCAGAGTTACATGGCTCACCTTACTCCAATTGTTCTTAAGCTTAAAAGTCAAGGAGAGGCTCCTACGTTAAATGAACTTTTGAAATGCCAGCAACTTGGTACTCAATATTTTAACTACGCTGAACACTTTGTAGGCAATAGTGGTCTGTTGGGAGCACATGCAAACGGTAAATGGGTCACGGGTTTTGCGGAGACGTGTCATAGTATTTTAAGTGCATTCATCGTGCATGTTAATTTTTTACGCAGTCACTCGGAAGTCCTTAAAGGTGCTCTTGAGGAACCGAGTTCCTCAGCTTACGCAAACATGCAAAGAATGACAAAAGAGTATCTCCCTAAGGATCAATGGCAACAATTAGAACAAAATTTTAAAAATAACTCTTTGCCATTGACAGGGTTCAATTTTGTAGGAGCAAATGATTTGAAAGAAACACCTAAGTGGCAACTTATAACTGGCTTAGCTGTTGGCTTAACGTTTGCGTTACTAGTAATGACTGCTGCGATCTTTATTCCAAACCCAACATCAACACAGTTCTTCATATTTCGTGGTGTGTTTGCCATTTCGTTAGCCGCCATTGCAGCAATTATTCCTGGCCTATTAAATGTTGAATCTAGATTTCAAAAATTTTCAATCAAGGCAACAGGGGCTATAGCAGTGTTTGTAATTGTGTATCTGTTAAATCCTCCCGCTTTAGTAGGCAGTTAACAAGCAATTTAAGAGGGATTCACAACGCTCGGCATTTTTGATTCTACTTCAAATTTAGTGTTTATGGCACAATGCTTTAAGTGCGGGTGGTAGCGTTGTTCACCCCTTAATTGGGCGTTAGTTGCTGTCCAGCAGCGTTTAGATTTCGTGAGGTTATATGGCTCATTTCGTTGATTTCGAAAAAATGAGAGAGAAAATATTTATTCTGAACAATGTTGTGTTGTCTGGAGAAGCGTTTGCTATTAAATATAAGGTAGGTATTGAAGGTGAACCATCCCTGTACACTAAGTCAGAGTACTGGACAATGCTTAAGCGTATTGTCAGTAATTCATGTTTAGAGTTGTCTGTTTTAATCCGAAACTCCAAAGAGTTAAGAGATCTAAAAGAAGGTAAGTCTGAATCCCATAAAATAATCACGTGTGCAGATTTTATCGACCATAAGGTTGAGACTTATGATTTCATGTATATCGCTAATAAAATTATACATGCGAAGTCTTTTCTATTGACGTCTGTGGGGTCAAATCAGTATGAGGAGTCTTTTGAGTGGTGGGATGGATTAATCGAGGTATCTGGCACCGCTCAAAATGGGAAAGATTGGAGTCTAAGTTTTAACCTTTCTGATTGGCTTGGAAGCGTAGTTAATTATCTCAATTATTCACAGTTGGTGATTTATGAAATTCAAAAGGACTCCTACGATATTCAACGTAGCAACTAACAATAAATTTAAGAGTGATTCACAACGTTCGGCGCTTTCACTTCAAGCTAGTTTAGTTTTTATAGCGCAATGTTTAGGTAAGGTGTCAGCGTTGTTCACACCTTAATTTGGCGTTATGCCATTTAGGAGCACCTAATGGAAGAGATGCTAAGTCCAAACTTTACTCATGAAAAACTAGAAAATCCGTGCATCGAGGATTTGATTGACGTTTTTGAGGATCTGTGGCGAGGATGCATTTTCAAACCAGTTAGATCCCTGATTTGCTCTCCACACGGTTCGGTTGCGGCGATGTGTGTACTATGTTCCTACTACGAAGCCATTGAAAGCCTTTATACCGGCCAATCGAGTAGAAATAAGTCTCAGGAGTTTTTTGTTAAGGGTTTTTCACGAGTATTCTCCAGTTCAGAGGGAACAGATCTCGGAGCGAAAGAGATTTACATTCATGTTCGCTGTGGTTTAGCACATGAGGGAATGCTTCGGTCAAAGGTTCACTACAGTAATGTCGGGCGCAAAGCCTTTTTCTTAACTTATCCAAAAAATGGCGATGGTTCGCTTGATTTAAGTGGCCCCAGTAAATCGATAGTGGTTAACCCAGGAAGAATGTTCGAAGCTACGGTTCAACATTTTGAAGAATATGTGAAGTTACTCCGTAGTCAGCAGAATGCTGAGCTTGTGGCAAATTTTGAGTCTTTTGTAACTGAGCAATACGCTGTCGGCAAAGGAGAGAGTATTATCGGTATGACATATGAGGAGTTTTCTAGTGGGGCATAACAATGCAAGGCACAGCGACGGCTTTTCCGTTGCGGCTTCGCCTTCACTACAAAGCCGCTCGTGCTTGCGGCGTTAGGCATTTGGAGAAAAAAGTGGCGTATTTGAGAATTATTTCAGCTGTTTTGATTATCGGTTCTGCACTTTATTGGATAAAAAATCCTGAGAGTAATGTAGAACCAATAATTGTTATCATTGGCTCTGTCGTGGGTCTAATCTTTAGCTTTAAAGACCTTGTTTCAAACAAAAATCTTCCACAAAATGATGTGCAAGGAATAGAACCAATTACAGTCAAGTTGAAACGAGAGAGCGTCCGTTGTTATGGCGAATGGATTGACTATGGGATTCAAATTAACTTTGAAATCTATTTCCATGAACCAGTCCTACTAAAACGAGTGTTTCTTGATTATGAAGAACACTATGGCTTTGGTGAAAAATGGACAGATAGAGCACAGCTTCATTGCACTCAGCTCATAGAAGACGACTTGCTTTCTAACGATCTCAATACTTCGATAAATATACTTGATTCACAGGAGAGCTTGCCGGAACTTCCTCTACGGTTTGATGAAAAATCAATGCTGCAAGTAACGTTTGGTGGTTATGTTCCTGGTGAAAGGCTATCTGATGGCTGGGAAGGTATAACATTAGATAACTGGACAATAGTTATTGAATACAACGAGAGTGATCAGGTCAAAGTGCCAGTTGTTTTAAAGCCGCATGGCAAATCAGAAAAACGTGCAACCCAATGGGAATTCATTGGCTTTGTGAAAAATGCCTAACACATATGAGCCTTTCTCCGGTCAATAGGCAATAGCATTTTTTGGCTGCGCCTGCAGCCAATGCTCTCGAACAACAAAGTCGTCTACTTCGTTCTGTAATTTCCGCCATTAAGTCATTGCTTACGGCAAACACATATAGTAGGTCTCTTACTGCGGTCTCACCGCTGCCTGCCAATCATGTGACAGTTGCTTCCCGTTCCCTCGCAGGAGCGTGGGAACGAGTTATAGAGAATGACTTTTCCGTGGTCATCCACCGCGTGAAGAGAAAAGTGGTGCTTGGCGAGATCAACGCCACAAAAGAATTGAGCAGACATGGTTACCTCCGGTATTAAAGGCCGCACCTAAGTGTGGCAGATCTTCAAGAGGGGGAATCCATGTCATTCGTTAGTTGCTAAAGGAGAAATATGGAAGAATTATCAGGTGGGCGAGAGTCTGCAATTTATCGTGATGGTGAAATTATTTATCGACCATTACAGTTATGGAGCCCAACAATTCATAAACTGTTAACGCATTTACAAAGCTCAGGCTTAACAGAGTCGCCTAGATTTCTTGGCATTGAAGGGAAACAAGAAAAATTAAGTTTCGTTGTTGGTGATACTTATAATTATCCATTAGTTGGTGCTATTGCAACGTCAGAAGCTTTGAGATCAGCAGCTAAATTGCTTAGAAAAATTCATGACTCAACAGCATCGTTTGTCAGTAATAACGACATCGTAAATTTACCGTGGATGCTCGACCCACGAGAGCCATTCGAAGTTATATGTCATGGTGATTTCACGCCGTACAATGTAGCACTTTCAGGAAATTCAGTAGTTGGTGTGTTTGATTTTGACACAGCACATCCCGCTTCAAGAGTGTGGGACTTAGCTTATTCAATATATTGTTGGGCACCTTTTAAAACGGACAGCATTGATGGCCTTGGCACAATGGAAGAACAACTTTTAAGGGCAAGGTTATTCTGCGATAGCTACGATGCTACATATAGTCAAAGAGAGCAGCTTGCGGATGCAATGGTTCGGCGATTAAATGCCCTTGTGAACTTTATGCGAAAAGAAGCAGATAGTGGCGACGAGCAATTTGCGATAAACATTGAGGAAGGGCATCTACAATCTTACCTTAATGACATAGATTACATCGAAACTAACAAGCACAAAATTCAGCGCGTTGGACTTGATCCGTTTTACTGGACACGCATCGACGACCTGAGGAGGTCAGTATGCCAGCCTATAAAACGGGTAAAAAGACAGCGCAATATTCACTAGACTTCAAACTGAAAGCGGTTGAATGGAGCTATGAGACGTATCGAACAGTGAAGTCGGTTGCAGAGGCGCTTGATATCCATCCATTCATGCTATCGAAATGGCGTAAAGCGTATCGAGATGGAGAGTTTGGTATGGTCAAGTCCCAAAAAAATAAAGTGAAGCCAGACAAGGCGAAGGATGAGTTATCGGCACTCAAGAGACGGATCGCAGAGCTTGAAGAGAAAAGTGGTACTTGGCGAGATTAACGGCACAAAAGAATTGAGCCGACATGGTTACCTCCGTTATTAAAAGCCGCACCTCAGTGTGGCAGATTTTCAAGAGGGGAAATCTATGTCATTCGTTAGGCAATGATGTCATTCTGGATTGGACGTGTAATTAAATGAAAAATTATTTTGAGAGCCCGTTTAAGGGAAAACCTCTGATAGAACAAGTTAAGAACCCCAATATTAAGGTAGGCCGCTATAGCTATTATTCGGGGTATTATCATGGACACTCATTTGATGATTGCGCTCGCTTCCTCCTGCCTGATCGTGATGATGTTGATAAATTGATAATTGGAAGCTTTTGCTCTATCGGATCGGGAGCCTCCTTTATCATGGCTGGCAATCAAGGCCACCGATATGATTGGGTGACGTCATTCCCTTTTTTCTATATGAATGAGGAGCCGGCATTTTCGGAATCAGTTGATGCTTTCCAAAAGGCAGGTGATACCGTCATAGGGRGTGACGTGTGGATTGGGTCCGAGGCAATGATTATGCCTGGTGTAAAGGTTGGCCATGGAGCGGTAATTGGTAGTCGGGCTTTGGTTACCAAAGATGTAGAACCATACACAATTGTTGGTGGCAACCCCGCAAAAGCGATAAGGAAGCGCTTTTCAGAACAGGAAATTACAATGCTACTAGATATGAAGTGGTGGGATTGGCCGTTGGAGAAAATTAAAGAAGCAATGCCTCTTTTGTGCTCGTCCGATATTGAAGGCTTGTACCATTTTTCGCAACGCTCAGGTGCCTAACAAACGGCTGTTGCCATCCCTTCGGGGCTGGGACAGCCTTTCCACCGCTTCGCTGCCACAAATCAGCCCCAAATCCTGGAGTTATAAGTCTCTATGAAAATCGCGATATTTGTCTTAATCATTCTGCTGGTCGGAACCAATGCGTTTTGGTTTTACCAAGCGCTAGATTCTGGTATCACGGCAGCTTATCGGGATGACTCAATCGATAAGCTCCAGGAAACACAGGCGCAGCTTATGGCTGCCATACCCAAGCTGGCAGCTTCTCAGGAAAAGGCGGAAATTGTTGCTGCATTCGAGTCTGTCACAGACCAAGAGACTTATGAAAAAGAAGGCTGTACTTGGGTGGGCTGGGTAGGTCTGAAGTTTGGCGACGACGATAGACTATTGGCGGTTTCGCCATCTTGGTCATATCAGCAGGGAGTCCCTTGCTTTGATAACTAAACTGAGCCGTCTCTGTACTCAGCGTTAATTCCCCAGAGAAAGCAATTAATCCGTAGGGAATTTTTGTTTCTGGTGGAGCACACGTATCACTCGGCGATCAGGTGACTTAACAGGAATAAACCGGCTGTTTGGACGCTGAACAGCGTCACAAATGGCAGCGGCATCGTGTGTATCACTACAGGCTTCAATACCTATGCATATTGTAGGCATACTGGCTAACGCAGCCAATAATGTAGCGTATGAAAAAGAGTTATGGAGAATGACGTTTCCGTGGTCATCCACCGCGTGAAGAGAAAACAGTGTTTGGTGAGATGAACGCCAAATAAAAATTAAGCAGACTCAAAAATATCATGACTCAAGGAGGAAACATGATAACACCAATCATTATTTTAGTGCTTTTATCTAGCCCGTTGGCCATTGCCTTCATTTATTCAAAATTGAATGGCACGTTTTTGAACGTGAACAAGTATGCATGTTGGGGGCTGGGAGTCGCTTTTATATTCTTTTTTATTGGACACCTTGTTAAAGCTGAGGGCATGGTAGAAATGCTGCCTACATGGGTGCCACTTCGTTTGGAGTTAGTTTATTTCACGGGGTTGATTGAGCTATTAATTGGCATCGCGCTTTTTGTTCCACGGTATCAGCCTCTCGCAGCAAAACTTGCTATTGTTGTGTTTATCGCTTTCTTTCCAGCGAATGTTTATGCCGCAGTCAATGGGATAGGCCTTGGTGGGCATCAATGGGGGCCGAGCTATCTTTTAATACGCGGCCCTCTACAGGTGATACTCATTGCTTGGGCCTATTTCTTGTGTATAAAAGATCACCATAAGCCTATTAGACACAGTCAGGCGTAAGGGTCACTCGGTTAACGCGGAGATGAGTGTGACATTAAAAGAAGAAGGCCGCTGAGATAATAGCGTCATCAGAAGTTTTGTTTATCTATACAAGTTGATATTGGAGTTAATCATCATGAATGACCGTTCACGCGCCTTACTTGCCATCTTTGCCTTGATGCTTTCTTGGTCATCGATGGCGCAGTCGCTGCCAGGAGGAGCGATCCAAGAAGGATCGCTGGCTAATCAAAAATTGATCCAAGATGCGATGGCAGGGGTGCTGGTTACGGTGGCATCTCAAGGCTGTGAGAAGCCAGAGGAATTTGTGCCTTATGTGCGGGAAATGCCATTAGGCGAGGTAGGTACAAGGGTGTGGCGGGAGCTATGGATTGTCGAAGGTTGTGATGACACCTATCCAATAAAACTTCGCTTTCAGGAGGCGGGAGCTGGCGCTGCGAATTGGACGATTGAATAAACAAGGACGCTTATGAATACAGAACAGCAGGACTACTTAAACGCCTACCTTGCCACCTTAAGTGAAGCAGAACGTCAGGCGGTGCCTGAAACGATTGCCGAGTACTTTTGCGCGGATGAATACAATGCCAACGAATGCGCCCGTTTGATTGATCAAGGCATAAAACGCGCATCGTGTAGCTTAAAAGCATGCTACGAGATAGAAAACGAACCTTACCCGCAAGTGGGGCGTTTAACCGTGGTGCTTAACTGGGCGCAGCAGCCCGTTTGCATTATCAAAGTCACTGAGGTGAGCGAATGCCCGTTTGATCAAGTAACCGCTGAGTTCGCCGTAGCGGAAGGTGAAGGCGACAAGAGTTATGCGTGGTGGCGGCAGGCACATCTTGCGTTTTTTGAGCAAGAGGGGCAGGCACTCGGCGTACCGTTTACAACCCAATCCCCTTTGGTGTTAGAGCGCTTTGAGAAAGTCTATCCGCTTGATCACCATGAAACTGAGCAGGTAAGCGCATGATAAAACAAGTCGGTCAAACGCCCATCCAACCCGAACACTTAGCTCGCTGTCATTGCGGGGCGGTTGTGTTAGCCCTCGCGTTACCCAATGGGATTGAAAACCCCAGACGCTGCGATTGCTCAATGTGTCGACGCCGAGGCGCCATTGTTGGCTCAGTCAAGCTTGCACAATTGCGTGTCGTTGCTGGCAGAGAGCAACTCAGTGTGTATTCCTTTAATACTCACACTGCTAAGCACTATTTCTGCTCACGCTGTGGCATTTACACCCATCACCAACGTCGCTCCAATCCGAGTGAGTTTGGGTTCAATATTGCCTGCTTAGATGGCGTCAATCCGTTTGAGTTGGAGAATATTCCAGTGATGGATGGAGTTCATCATCCAGCGGATCGCTAGGATGTCGCGGATATCGTTTTGAGGAGTGGCCTCTCTTTAGTTTAGGTCATCAATATAGGATTAAGAGAATTACGTTAATATGAAAACGATAAATACGTGTGTTGTACTTTTTTTCTCTTCGTTGGTGTTATCTTCCGAGGCAGCATCTGAGCTGCCGATCAATAAGAGTAACGTAACGGGGCAGTGGATATGCTCGTTTACTATGCAGGGAGATAAAGTTTATAAGGAAAAGTGGGCATTAAAAGATAACAAGGAATTCGTATTAAACGGGCGTGTTGAATATTTTCTTGGTGAGGAAAGTGCGCGCTTTTCATACAATGCTACGGGTGAGTGGGAGTTAAGCAACGACACGATTAAGCTGGCTTACAATCCTTTTGAATTTCAGAGCAATGATAGCTTTAGCCAAGCCTATCTCTCAGAGATTGAAACCGTATACATTACGCCAGCATGGAATGGCACTCGGCGATTTCAGTACGACGTTGAGGCGTTATCCAAGTCGCGTATGCAAATCGGCGATGACTACGATAGTTGGCAATGTAAAAGAAACAAACGCGTGGGTTAAGCCAGTATTGTCCATCCAACCCGAACACTTGGCCCGCTGTCACTGCGGGACAGTTGTGCTCAGCGAATAGCTACTAGACATGTTCTTTAAGTTGTACATGTCTAGTTTGTTGCTCTATACTTCGGTGGTGTAAGAATAGGAGTGATCCGATGAAAATCATTTCGTTTACTGAAGCGAGAAATGGCCTCAAAACGGTATTAGATGGGGTGGTTGACGACGCTGATACCGCTATCATCACCCGACGTGATGCAGAGGATGCGGTGGTGATGTCGCTTGATTACTACAACAGCCTTATGGAAACCGTCCATCTGTTGCGCTCGCCCGCAAATGCTGAGCACCTAAATCGCTCCATTACTCAGTACAAGATGGGGAAAGCGATGGAGCACGCGTTAGTCGATGACGATGAGTAGTCGCTTACTTTGCTGGACGGATGATGCGTGGCGTGACTACGTATGCTGGCAAAGTCAGGATAGAAAAACACTCAAGCGAATCAACAAGCTCATCATCGATGTAAAACGAACGCCATTCGAGGGGATAGGTAAGCCTGAGGCACTAAAAGAAAATCTGACAGGCTTCTGGTCGCGGCGTATTGATGGACACCAATCGGCTGGTTTACGCGGTGGATGATACGTCTATTACGATCCTATCTTGCCGATATCACTATTAGTCACCTAGCGCCTGCGGTGCACAATGAAGGCGCGAGGCGTCATGCTCACCACCCTCAATAAAAATCACTCCTTATAACGCCTCTGGATAGTGCGTTTTCAGTAATTCTTCGACCACCGCCAGGTTCTGTCCAAGCTTTCTCAGTGCCAGCAAGCGTGTTTTGCTAAATTTAGCGTCTTTGGGCACCAAGCGCATGATGTAGGCAGCGCGTTTGCCTTGGTAGACATCCTCTGATTTATGGAAAAAAGCGTTACAGAACAGCAGCGCATCACCTGCATCCAACGCAGGCGTCACCTTACCTTTCTCCATGTAGTCATACTCTTGCTGAGTGATTTGAAACGGCGGGTGCTCGGGCACCGACGGGTCGGCAATGCGCACCAGTGAGTGCAATTGATTGGCTTCGCGGATCAGCGATAGGCGCACCGCCCCCTCTTCCATCACGATAGATAACTGCCCTGAGCCGGGTTCTTTCACTGGCGTCAGCGGGATCCATACCGTGAGCATATCTTCCGGCCGCTCCATAAAGCCAATCGAGTCAAAATCGGTATGGAAAGGAAAGCCTTGATCCTCGGGCGTTTTCTCCAAATATAAATCGGCCAAAATGCGATAGTCTGGCAGCAGTGCCTCAATGGTGTCGGCGATGTTGAGATCTGGGGCGCGGAATACCATGGGCCCATAAATCGCTTTTTTGTAAATGTCGGCATACCAAGTTTGCCCATTGGGCATGGCGTCGAGTTTGGCAGCGAGAGCCGTTTGTGTCTCTAGGCTCAGTACGCCAGGGACGACTTTGCCGTGATGAGGAGAGAGGTTGTCGAGAAAGTCCGGGTGAGCTGGCATAGAAGCTCCTTGAGGGGGATATAAAACCGAGTGTGTTAGCTTTAGTTTAGCAAATCACCGTCTTCACTGAATAACGGCGGTGGCGAGATAAATGTACTGACCGAGAATGCCCTACAAGTTTAAGCGTAACTGACGACCCGGTTGCGTCCAGAGAGTTTGGCGTTGTATAAAGCGTCATCGGCATGCTGGTAGAGGTGCTTAGCATCGAGCTGGGCCGCGTCGAGCTCTGCACAGCCAATTGACACGGACACACGGATAGCGGGGGAGTAGTCGAGGATCGAATGTTGGTCGTAAACGGCCTCGCAGAGCTGAGCGGCATAGTGCTGCGCCGCTTTTTGGTCGGTATTCGCCAACAGACAAGCGAACTCTTCCCCTCCAATGCGATAAATGTTGCTGTGCAGAGGAAGATGCGTTTCGAGTAATGACGCGAAGGCTTCGAGGACGTGATCGCCAACGATATGGCCGTAGTTATCGTTGATGCGTTTAAAATGGTCGATATCAATAATAAGCAGGGATAGAGGCTGATGTCGGTACCGGGCTTGTTCACCAAAGCGGGCAAGGTCACTGGCAAATTGACGGCGGTTGTATAGTTGTGTCAGCGGGTCAGTCGCAGCTTGGCGCATTAATGCTTGTTCTTCCGCCTTACGCTGACTGATATCCCACATCACCCCAGCGACCACACCTTGAGGCTTATTTTTCGGATCATTATTGGTGGTGATTTCTACCCACGTATATTCACCATTATCACGTTTAATCTGTAAGTCCATTTTTAGCTCGTTGCCAGCGGGCGATAAAAAATGGCGCACCCGCGAGAAAAACGCTCGACGATACTGAGGATGAATGCGACGCAGCCAGTGTCGGCTGGTGTAGGTACGGGAGTCACGAATACTGCTGGCAGCACTGTCACCGATGATCTCTGACGAGCACCAACAGATACCGCGTTGAACATCCACTTGCCAGGTGCTGCAGTGGGTATTGTCTTTAATGATTTCGATTTGCCGTTGTTTAGAAAACAGCTCGTTTTTTAGCACTGTACTGGCGATGAGATGTCCCGTGGCGCGCAGCAAGGTCACATCACTTTCTGACCAGCGTTGTTCACGCTCGCAATCATCAAACCCTAGTGTTCCCCACCATTTATTATCGACAATGATGGGGATAGTTAACATCGATAAAATGCGCTGTTGTGTTAAATAGCGTTTGAGCCAGGATGAGGGTAATTGATCAGTAATGACAGATTGATACTCGCCACGTTGTCGGCTTTCTATCAGCTCTCGGTACTCGGGGTGAGCGAGGCTAGAGCTAAAATGATTGAAGTGGGGGAGACGAATTTGCGCATACTTCTTCTCGTTGGCCCATTCAAAAACATAATCTTGCAAAATATTGGTGGGGCTGATCGCTAATACTTGAAACACCCACACGCGACTCACTTGCGTGACAGCTCCAATTTCAGCGAGCAAGTGATTAATGTTGGCAAGCCTGTCGTCACCACTGACCAGCATGTCTGCGCCGCGTAGCACAGCCGACAGCAGGTCGACATTCAGCTCAGAGAGCTGGTGTCTATCAAGTTCAGGTTGGATCCCGGTTAGGATGGTCATGCGATAGTCCGTTATCTACAAAGTCACCACTTTGTTGAGCGTAGCAGGCGCGTGTATAAATAGTTAACACGGAACACATTAAATGTTCAGTGTTGTGGGTCACGTTTGCATTTAGTCGCACTCGCTCTGTTAGTAAAAATAGACATAATCATCGCTGCAGTGGAATGAGTGCTGCGACAGTGTGAGTGGCTCACACACCTTGATATGGAAATAAGTATGAGAAAGTCAGTGGTAATAAAGCAAACCTCAACCCGTTTATGTGTGAATGATGACTGTTACACGATGCACAATATTGTTGATGCCAGCGTTGAAGAACTCACGTGGAAAGATCACCTGCTGAGGATGCTGGGGTTAGGAATACTAAGCGCGAGCTTTTTGTTTTTTATGTTGGTCGGTGAGCTGCCTTACGCGGAGTATTTGCCTGCAGTGGGCTTTGCTGCAGGCGCGTTGTTAGCTTTGCTGACAAGCGAAAAATACGTGCTACGCATTGAATATAACCACCAGGATGACACGGGCGTGCAGTGGCTGACCATCGCCAAAAGCGGAAAGAAAACAGATAAAATGCTTTTTGATGAATGCGTTAAAAAATTAAACTATCGGTTATTACACTAAGTCAGTGAATAAGGCTCAATTGACTGAGGCGCCAAGCGACAGAATAAAACTGTTAACTTGCTCCACAAACAGGACTTTTTTGCCTAAAAAACTGTATTAATGATGATTGGTAGTGCATTTCATATTATTATTCCGCGATTTTTTATGTTTCAAGGTGTAATAATGAAAACAACACATATCATTGGTATGTCCGTAGGCGCGAGTGTGTTGCTCGTGTTGGCGTCAGGATTGAGTGCTTATCACAACCTAGACAATGGTGAGCGCGCTGTCGTTCGCGCGTTCAGTGGTGAAACTCACGTGGAGTTTGAGCCAGGTCCTTTCTTTAATTTGTTCGGCACGGTGACGACCTATCCAGATTTCATGGGGTTAGATTTTACCACCATGCCAGAACATCAAGCTCGCCGGGGCGAAGGTAACCAAAGTCAAATGATCACCATTGGCGCAGAGCCGCTTCCTCTCGATACGGATGTACTAGATTACACTTACGCACCGACCGTGAAATATAACGAAGGCGGTATCGGCTGGGTAAAAGGAAACGTTCAGTTTGCGTTGCCCGGCGATGAAGAGCTAATGATAGCGCTTCACAAAAAATACAAATCGCCACAAAACCTACAAACTTCATTGATGTTGAGAACAACAGAAGAAGCCCTGCAATTCACTGCTGGCTTGATGAGTTCACAAGAAGCCTATATGACGCACCGAACTCAATTTAGAACTTATGCCAAAGACCAAATTGATAACGGTATTTACGCGACGCACCTAGTGGAAAAAGAGACCATGGGAGCGGATGGTAAGAAAACCATTGAAGAGCTTCCAGAAATTGTGATGGCTGACAACAAGCCAGTGCGCGCGGACTCCTCACCTATTGACGACTATGGTATTAAACTGACGCAGTTCAATATCAAAGACTGGGATTTTGAGCAAAAAACAAAGGATCAAATTGCACTTAAGCGAGATGCGGAAAACGCCGTGATCACCTCGAAAGCACGTACCGCAGAGGCCGAGCAAGCGAGGTTAGAAGCCATCGCGTTGGCGGCCCGTGATAAAGCGCGTGCCAAGGGTAAAGCGGAAGTGGTTAAAGCACGTGAAGTGGTGAATGCGGAGCGTAGGAAGCAACTGGCGATTATCAATGCCCAACAGAATGTCGAAGTGGCTAAACAAATTGAAAAACAGCGAGAGGCTGAACTACGTGCAGCAACCCTGGAAGCGAAAGCATTAGAAGTGAGCTCTAAAGCTGAAGCAGAGGCTGCAGATCGTAAGATTAAAGCAGGTGGTCAGCTAAGTGCAGAACAGCAAACCCGTATTCAAATTGCTGAGCGATTGGCAAAGGGATTTGCTGATGCACAACGACCTTCTACTGTCGTGTTAAGTGGCTCCTCATCAGGCGATGCAAGCGCGCTGACAGGCTCGAGCATGGATTCATTTTTAGATGCCATGACAGCGGCTAATGCCAAAGCCATGGGGAATTAAAAGTAGATAGGTGCTTATCTCATTCGTAAAAAATAAGGGGGTAGATTACTACCCCTTCCCCGCTTGGGGGCTATTTCTTGATTGCGCGAGGGCGGCCGTTTTCATCAATGGCGACATAATTAAAGGTCGCATGGCTCACTTTGCTGCGATCGCCTATCTCATCATGACTGACGGGCTTAACCCAGACCTCAAGCTCAATGGTAATCGAGGTATTACCGATACGTTGGCACGTGCCGTAGCAGCAAACCACATCGCCGACACTGACGGGCGATTTAAATGTAATGTCGTTGACAGAGACAGTGACAACGCGTCCACCAGAAATCTCTTTGGCGAGAATTGCGCCGGCTAAATCGAGCTGGGACATGATCCAACCACCAAAAATGTCCCCATTGGCGTTGGTATCGGCGGGCATTGCTAATGTACGAAGCAGCAGTTGGCCACGTGGGCAGTTGTTTTTATTGTCAGGCATGGTTCTCTTCACATCTTATCGCAAAGGGGGCATGCACCCCCTTTTTTATAGAACAGATAAGAATTGTGACCGCTAACACAGCATTTGGGCAAGTTTTTATTGGTCTGAGTTGCTCTCTTTGGGCATATGGCGATAGATATACACCCCAGTTGCAATCATAAACAGGAAGGTCAGGATTAAAGTGCCGAAGACCTTAAAGTTCACCCAGGTATCAAGCGGCATACTATAAGCAACATAAATGTTCACGCCGGCTAATAGGGAAAAGAACCCAATCCAGGCCCAGTTAATGGTGCGCCACACGCGTTCTGGCAGTGTAATCTCTTTGCTGAGCATATTTTTAATCAAAGGCTTACCCATCGCCTCGGACACCGCCAAGCCAATGGCGAATAAGACATACACAATGGTGACTTTCCACTTGATGAAGTTGTCATCGTGAAAAAATAGCGTCATGCCGCCAAATATGGCGACCAGAACGGCGGTGATGATTTGCATCTTTTCAACGCGTTTATACAACGCCCAAACCAGCACAACTTGCACTAGGGTGGCGATGATCAGTGCACCGGTTGCCATATAAATATCGTAAAATTTGTATAAGGCAAAAAAGATAATTAAAGGGATAAAATCAATCAGTTGTTTCATAACGCCGCCGCGTAACTAGGTGTATTTAAGCTAAGTATGTACGCAGTGTACCCAAATGCGCAGAGAGGGGAAACGACAAGGCGGAGAGAGAAAAGATAACAAGGTAGGCGCCTTGGCAGGGGGGTTGCCAAGGCGCGTTGAAGATTAAATCCAATCCCAGCCGAACACCAGTAGCATCAGTATCGGGCAGATAACACGAACATAGCCTGGCCAGATTTTCCAAAACCAGGTTTCACCGAGCTCAGGGCTGCCTTGCACCAGTTCTTTCAAGATTTCATTGCGGTGCCATAGCCAGCCTGCAACCAACGCAAACAGCAGGCCAAGAATAGGCTGTGCGTACTCGGTGGTGACGGTAACCACCAAGCCAAACAGATCGCCAAAGTTGTAAACAATCACCGCCGAGGCAATGGTGATAAGGCCGCCAATCCACCATACCGCTTTCTCTCGTGATTGACGGAATTCCTCAGTAGCACAGGCTACAGGTACTTCAAGCAATGAGATGGCTGAGGTGAGGGCGGCAATGACCATCAGCAAGAAGAAGGCAAAACCGACAAAGATGCCCGCTGTTCCCATGGTGTCGAACATGGCAGGGAGGACACTGAATACCAGTGTGTCACTGCTGAGAAGCGCGCCTGCATCGCTGTAGATAGCTACGCCATTGTGTTGGGCAACAAACATGGCAGGCATGATCAATAGCCCCGCAATAAAGGCGATGCCCGTATCCAGCAGTGCTACTTGTGCAGCGGTTTTAGGAATGTTGGCGGTTTTGGACAAATACGAGCCGTATACCATCATCACGCACACACCCAGAGAGAGTGAGAAAAACGCTTGCCCCATGGCACTCACGACCAGCCCCGGCGAGAGGTGCGACATATCTGGGATCAGGTACATCTTCAGCCCTTCCATCGCGCCAGGCTGAAATAAAATGTAAACCACCATGATCACGAACAGTAAAAAGAGGACGGGCATTAAACGTGACGACCAGCGTTCGATCCCGTTAGCAATACCATTACGGACCACCAAAATCGTCGGCACCATAAAGCACAGCATTAATGCGAGGTTACGGGTCTCGCTAAATGACTCTAACCATGCTGCCGCATCGGTAAAGCCTATTAATGCAAGTAAGGGGGAGACCATATAGCCCACCAACCAACCGGCCACGATGGTGTAAAAGCTTAAAATGCCAGTCGCGCCGAGTAAGCCGACTAATCCAAGTAACCGACCAATCCATTTTTGTCCACCGGATACGGCTGACAGTGAGCGAACGGGGTTTGCATTGCCATAGCGTCCAATAGTGAGTTCTGCTATCAAAAGGGGATACGCTAGGACAAAGACCATCAGCAAATAAATAAACAGAAAAACGGCGCCGCCGTTTGAGGCTGTTTGCGTGGGGAAACCCCAAATGTTGCCGAGCCCAATCGCAGAGCCGGCTGCCGCCAAGATAAACCCTAATCGGGATGAAAATTGTGCGCGTTGTGTGTTTGCCATACCTACTCGATATCGTATTCGATAATTAATTGATTTTTATGGGCGCATACTCAGTTGCTCCCGTCAGGTGCTCGCTCATGGTGTAAACTAATAATTACACTATGAGACGAGTGGTTCCCTCTACAAAGACTCGTAAGTAAACCAGTTTATGCGTAGAATTTGAAGATCATGCCGTACGTAATGCCATCATATCGCCACATTTCCCCATATTCTCTCTCCGTGTGATTACTTAGTGTGCATCGATAAGGTGAATCCGCTGCCTATAGTGAGTATCACAGTGGCTTTCTCTATCGCAATTATTGATTTAACACATTGTTAACATTGCTGCTTTGGGTCACGTTAAAATGCACCTTAAGGTACGCTTAACATTACACTGGTGTGGTATTTATCACGATTTTTACGCCGCTTGTCTTTTTCTAAAGACAAATCATGGCTTGCACCGAGTGGCAAGCTAGGCAGAATAGAGAAAGCGAGAGAACACGCTTTCGTCAGTTATTATTAAGGTGTGCAATTAGGCATGGAAAAAGTCTACGAGATCGTAACCTTACTGTTGCTGCTGGTCTATTGGTTAACCATTGCTGGGGTGACAATCCGAGTGGTATTCAAGCGCCGCGCGCTGGGTGTATCGATCGCTTGGTTAATGATCATTTATATCCTCCCGATCGTGGGGGTGATTGCCTACCTGCTATTTGGCGAGCTTAACCTTGGTAAGACGCGTGCAATGCGAGCAAAAGCGATGTTTGAGCCATATCGCCAATGGCTGCTCAGTTTGCAGGCGTGCCCTGCACATCGTCCTCAGCATATCAATGAACAATCTCACCATGTCAATCGACTCTGCCATGCCCGAATTGGTGTGCCGGAGCTCACCGGCAACCAGCTGGCGTTGCAAACAGAACCGGCCGATATTCTTAAGTCGATCGCGCTTGATATTCGCCAAGCGCAAAAAAGCGTCGATATGGTGTTTTATATTTGGCATCCCGGCGGCCATGCCGATGAAGTTGCGCAGGCGGCCTGCGATACGGCCAAACGTGGGATCCCCGTGCGTATTATGCTGGACTCTGCTGGCAGTAAAGTTTTTTTCCGCAGCAAATGGCCACATGCAATGCGTGAAGCCGGCGTTGAGCTGATTGAAGCTCTTGCCGTGAATCCATTTCGGATGTTCTTCCGTCGCCTTGATATTCGCCAGCACCGCAAGGTGGCGATCATTGATAACCATATTGCCTATACTGGCTCGATGAACATGGTGGATCCTCGCTTTTTCAAGCAGGACGCGGGGGTCGGGCAATGGGTGGATGTAATGGTGCGGGTCTCGGGCCCTACGGTACCCGTTCTAAGTAGCGTGTTTGCGTGGGATTGGGAGGTGGAAACTGGGCTACGCGACTTGCCGTCATCGCCAGAGTGTTTGCTGATTGAGGATCACCAACATGCCAATCACGCGGTGCAAGCTATCCCGTCTGGACCTGGCTTGCCAGAAGGGATGATTCAACAAGTGCTGACTCTGGCTATCCATCAAGCAGAGAAGAGCATTGTGATCACCACCCCGTACTTGGTGCCAAGTGAAGGTCTGATGGTGAGCTTACAAACGGCCGCGCAGCGTGGGGTGTCAGTCACTCTGATTATTCCCGAGAAAAATGACTCCTTGATGGTGGAGTGGGCGAGCCGCTCGTTTTTTGAGGATTTAATGTCAGCAGGGATAGAAATCTACCGCTTCGGTGGTGGGTTATTACATACCAAATCCGTGTTGGTCGATGAGCAGTACTGCCTCGTGGGTACGGTTAACCTTGATATGCGCAGTTTATGGCTGAATTTTGAGCTCACGCTGACCGTCGACGATCCCGAGTTTTGTGCGAGTATTCATGCGCTACATCGACACTATTTGGCACAATCTACCCGCATTAGTGCGGACGCTTGGCAACAAAGACCGGTCTATCATAAGCCGATTGAGCAGTTCTTTTATATGTTTAGCCCGCTGTTGTAAGGGGTGCTGAGTCGCCGGGCGAATTCATTTACCGTATGCAGTATTATTGAATAAGTATTTGTTTTTGCATGGGGTGATGCAACAAGAATGTAACCATCTATGATCTTAAGCAATACAAAGCTGGATAGTCCTCCATCCCTTATGGCTAAGCACTATAATAGGGAGTGCCCCAAGTCGAGTGATAGGAGGCTAACATGTCTATCCATTCACGTAGTTATACCTTAAACACCACTCCCGCGCGTCAAGCGCATGTGCGGGTGATCCCCAATGGCAATGTGACGGTGCACATCGCCGACGAGGAAAGCCCTCATCTCGCTGAATTTGATGAAGTGACGTTTCAGCGCAAAGGAAAAATCACCCAGTTATTGGCTGAGCATATTGAGCCTGGCAAACACGATAATTGGGCGTTACCTTTGAACCATCGCGATGCCAACGAGCTCGCGACATTGATCGATCAAGCTCAAGAAGAGTTTGAGATATTAATGCGCGACCTGAGCTAACACCCTGACCCACCAGTGCGTTTACTGGTGGGTCTTTTTTATCTTCATGACGTGTGGTCTGACCGTATTGACTCCCCCTGTCTCAATTATGCGAATTATCAATAAACCCGCTTGTTAGCACTGTTCAATATGCATCCTTTTGAAGCACACTAGTCGCAAGTCCGCCACACACGTGGCGAGATGCTAACAGGTGGCTCATTCTGGGCACGCAATACGCTTGGTCAGGGTGTGTCTGGTACGCAACCTAAACCTGTTTTTGTTGAGTGGTAACGGTTGAGCGACAGCTGGTAAACACAACCGTAGAGACGTAAATGGTGAGCGATGAACATACAATCATGCCCAACCTATATAACGGTATTTTGCGCGTCGACGCGCGTACTCATTCCCTTCGTGGTGGTATTTGTCTCTGTGCTCGCATTAGACAGCGCACAAGCTTCACTTCGTCTTCCTGTATCTCTGACCCTCACGGTGGGCGATGCGGAGCGTATCACGTTTGATCACCAACAATTAGATAGATTGCCCCACATCGATATCAGTACACACACGCCTTTTACCGCCGGGTTGCAAACCTTTCGAGGAGTCAAACTATCAACATTGCTTGAAGCCGCCAATGTCTCGCACTATCAAGCATTGACGCTTCATGCAATGAACCGCTATCAGGCACGTTTACCACGGGATGTGGTAACACGCTATCAGCCCATTATTGCGTTTGAGCGCAATGGTAAACCGATGACCATTCGAACATTAGGGCCACTTTGGTTGATTTACCCTTTGGATGATTACCCGCAACTGCAATCCGATCGCTACTACGAGACGATGGTTTGGCAGTTAACAGACATTGAGGTTGAGCCTTGAGGAGGCATGAATGATGAGAAGTAAGCAATTGAAGATCATGCCTGCTAAGCGCGTGATCTTGGTTGGCTGTATCGCCTTAATGGCAGTCGGCGTGGTGTTGACGACGCACAAGATAACCAGTTTATCGGATCGGTTAACCAGCAGCCAAAGCAAACTTGTATGGTACATGCTTAGCTTGTCCAAAGAGTACGATGCACTGATGACGTTGCTGGCACGCTATCAAGGCGGAAAGAGCAGTTTTGATAATGTGGCGGTGCAGCATGAGATCTTGTGGAGCCGCTTTCCTGTCGCGATCAATATGGCTCGCGAACACACCGCATCACAGCCCAATCCTAGGATGTTGCTTAACGCGATATATCGCGATCTTCAGGCGAGCGAAGCTAGCTTCTATGCCTTACGCTTTTCTACACACAATATTGGTGACGTGATGGCGCGCTATCGCCAACAGCGGCAACAGCTGGAAGACTACTTTGCGCAGACACTGTCGTTGCCAGGCAATGGTTATCGAGAACACACACGGCTTCTTAATCAACTTGGGCAGCTGACCACCATGATGACATTGGGGATGATGGCGGTTGGTGCGACGGTTCTGCTGCTTATCGCGCATGACGCGAAACGTTACTACAAACTCGCCCGAGAGGATCAACTGACTGGCCTGAATAATCGACATTGGCTGTTTGATGCCTTGAACCACCGCTTTGCGACCTCGACAGAAGGGGTGGCGATTTTAGTGATCGATTTGGATGGTTTTAAGGCGATAAACGATACGCATGGGCATGATGTGGGTGATGTGTTTTTGCGCACACTGGCAAAGCGCTTTGCTGATGAACTCCCTAGTCATGCCGTTATCGCGCGATTAGGTGGCGATGAATTTGCGGCGATAATTCCCTATCAAGAGGCAAATATGCCTGGTGAGATAGCGACGACACTGGTCAATATTGCGCAACGACAATCGGTATTGCTTGGCCACCGGTGCAAAGTGTCAGCCAGTATTGGCCTGGCATTCGGGCAAAATAACATCAGTGGTGAAAGGCTACTGAGGTATGCGGATACGGCGATGTATGCGGCAAAACACGGCGGTAAAAACCAATATCGTGTTTACCATGACGCGATGCAAGCATCTGACCACCGACTGCACAGTCGTGGCGCGCGTCGACCAGCGCTGGAGAGCGACGACAGCAATGAAACACAGACTGATCAGGGTGATGCATTTAAGGTTTCGCTCGCGACAATCCGCCAAATCAGTAAACCTAATGCGCGTGAATGACGCTATCGCGAGCGTTAATAGGTGGGTGACGTGAAATGGGCAGGCAATCCTGCCCATTGTGGTAAATGGCGCCGTTTTATTGTTGCGTCGCCGCTTTCATTTCATGGACAAACTGCGTGAGCGTATGGAGCATCGTAGGTACATCATGTTGATGGTGCTCGATGATCTTCACCACCGCCGAGCCAGAAATCGCGCCTGCTGCCCCGGCGCTGATCGCTGCTTTGACTTGCTCAGGGGTTGAGATGCCAAAGCCAAGCAGCGGACGCGGTGCTTCATGATGATGCAAGGTGCCGAGCAGGTGCTCAACCGGTGCCCCTGCTTTGGCCTCTGCCCCTGTGACGCCGGCGCGCGATACCAGATAGGTATAGCCTCGACCCAGCTCCGCCACTTGGGCTAAGGTTGCATCGTCTGCGTTAGGTGGGGCGATAAAAATCGGATCAATACCCTGCGCCAAGGCTTGTTCACGAAATGGCGCAGATTCAGCAATTGGCACATCTGCTACCAGCACCGAATCGACCCCCACTTCCGCGCAGCGGGTATAAAAAGCGTCAACACCACGTGCGTAGACGAGGTTAGCGTACATCAGCAGCCCAATCGGCACGTTAGGGTGTTTTTCGCGTATCGCTGCCAACATTTCAAAGCAGGTATCGGGGGTGGTGCCAGCCGATCTTGCTCTAATGGTTGCATCCTGAATGGTCGGCCCATCGGCCAATGGGTCAGAAAACGGCATGCCGAGCTCAAGCGCGTCGGCACCGCCCTCAACCAAGGCATCGACCACGGCGAGTGATTGTTCTGGATTTGGATCCCCTAAGGTGACAAAAGGAACAAAGGCACCTTGCTGTTTGGCATCCAGATTTGCGAACATCGCTTGATATCGAGTTGATGATGCCATCATGACAGCTCTCCTTTGCCTTCTAAAATGTCATATACAGTAAAGATATCTTTATCACCACGTCCGGATAGATTGACCACCAAAAGCTGCTCTTTTTCAGGATCAGCGGCAATCATTTTTTGGGCTTGAGCCAGTGCATGGGCAGATTCTAGCGCGGGAATAATACCTTCGTTGCGCGCAAGTGATTGAAACGCTTCTAAGGCTTCATCGTCGGTGACCGCCGGATATTCGGCGCGACCAATGGCGTTAAGGTGCGCATGCTGCGGCCCCACCGACGGGAAGTCCAATCCGGCTGATACAGAATACGACTCTTCGACTTGGCCATATTCATCTTGCATCAATGGGGATTTCATACCGAAGAAAATACCGGGCTTGCCGTGCTTTAAAGGCGCGCCGTGTTGATCGGTATCGAGTCCTTTACCCGCCGGCTCAACACCAATTAAACGCACGTCTTTGTCATCGATAAAGTCAGCAAACATGCCAATGGCGTTTGAGCCGCCACCCACACAGGCGATCACTGCATCCGGTAAGCGACCTTCTACCTGCTGAATTTGCGTGCGGGTTTCCTCGCCAATAATGCGTTGAAACTCGCGCACAATGGTCGGGAAGGGGTGCGGGCCCGCCGCAGTGCCGAGCAAATAGTGCGCGGTATCATAGTTGGCTGACCAGTCGCGCATCGCTTCGTTACATGCATCTTTTAACGTGGCAGAGCCCGCATGTACTGGGATCACAGTGGCACCCATCAGCTTCATTCGAAACACATTAGGGCTTTGGCGCTCAACGTCTTTGGCCCCCATGTAGATGCGGCATTTCAGCCCCAATAGCGCACACGCCAGCGCAGTCGCCACACCATGCTGGCCAGCTCCGGTTTCGGCAATGATTTCTGATTTGCCCATACGCTGGGCAAGCATCGCTTGGCCCAGTACTTGGTTGGTTTTGTGCGCACCACCGTGTAGCAAGTCTTCACGCTTAAGATACAGCTTGGTGTTCGTCCCTTTGGTGAGGTTGCGACAAAGCGTCAACGCGGTGGGTCGTCCGGCATACTCTTGCAGCAGGCGGATAAAATCGTCTTTAAAGTTCGGATCGTCTTGGGCATCAATAAACGCCTGTTCGAGCTGATCCAGCGCAGGCACCAGAATTTGGGGCACGTACTGACCACCAAATTCGCCAAAATACGGGTTAAGCTTGCTCATAATTATCCTTTTACGTCTTTAACTGGGGGCCGAGATACGTTGACTGTCTTGGCGACATCTATCCTCTCAGCCAAATCAATCATCTCGAAAAATCAATAGCGGCGAAGGGCGCGGAACGCCGCGTGTAACTTGTTGGCATCTTTCACGCCGGGCGCATGCTCGACGCCGGAGTTAAAATCCAGCCCGAGGCAGCCCTGTTCAGCCGCTTTGTCCGCATTCTCGGGGGTGAGCCCGCCGGCAATCATGACTTTGTCTTTGGCGGTTTTAGGGATCAGGTGCCAATCAAAGGTTTTACCCGTGCCGCCAGATTGTTGGCCGACTCGGCTGTCGATAAGGTGGCGGTCAGCATTCACACCGTCTAAAGCCGGTGCGACATCAGAGACACCGTGCGCTTTCCAAATTTCACAGTGCTTAGGGAGCTTCTCACGCAATGCTTGTAGATACGCTGCGTCTTCATCACCATGCAGTTGCACCGCGTGAAGGCTGAGCTGTTGTGCGTACTCAGCCACAGTATCTAGCGCATGATTTTGGAACACGCCCACATAGCGCAGCGGCGCGCCTTGCTGTACGCGCTCGGCCACGGCGGGAGTGACAGCACGCGGGGAGTGCTCAACAAAAATAAGTCCACCGTAGACCGCGCCTGCCTGATAGGCGGCGAGGGCATCATCAGCGGTGGTGAGCCCACAGACTTTATTTTCCCCCAGGATCACTTTACGTAGCGCGAGGGTCAGATCAGGTTCTGCCATTAATGCACTGCCAATCAAAAAGCCATCCGCGTGGTGGGCAAGATCGCGCACATGACGGTGGCTATGAATGCCACTTTCTGAAATCACGATCGCTTTTTCGCCTACTTGTGGTGCCAAGCGTTTGGTACGATCGCGATCGATGCTTAAATCACGCAAATTCCGGTTGTTAATGCCAATCACCACTGCCCCTAAGGCATTGGCACGCGCGAGCTCGTCTTCGGTGCTCACTTCGGTAAGCACTCCCAGCTTTAGCGACTCGGCTAAATCGGCCAGCTCGCGGTATTCGGCGTCGTCGAGTACTGACAGCATCAATAAGATCGCATCGGCTTGATAATGACGCGCGAGGTAAACTTGATAGGGGTCGATAATAAAATCTTTGCAAAGCACTGGCGCATCGACTTGCGCGCGCACGATCGGCAAGAAGTCAAAACTGCCCTGAAAGTGGTCTTCGTCAGTCAGGACCGAAATGGCCGCGGCAAAGGGTTGGTAGGCACGGGCAATACTGGCCGGATCGAAGTCTTCTCGAATCAACCCTTTTGAAGGCGAGGCTTTTTTGCACTCCAAGATAAACTGTGAGCCCTGTGCAGACAGCGCAGCACGAAAATCGCGATCACTGGGCGTCAGTTGGTCGATAAAGCTATCCAGCGGCTGAGTGCGCTTGCGCGCGGCCACCCAGCGTTTTTTGTCATCGACAATGCGGCCTAAAATGGTGTCGTTGAGGGCTGGCGTGGTCATACTGCGCTCCTTTGTGCTAACGCTTGCATGATGGTGTAAGGCTTGCCCGACGCCATCACGTCCAAGGCCTGTTGTGTGTTTGCTTTCAAGTCTTCTTGTCCGAATAAGCGTAGCAATAGTGCCACATTGACAGCTACTGCCGCTTGCTGGGCGTCTGTTCCTTTACCTTGCAAAATCGCGCTGATCATCGCTCGGTTCTGCTCCGGCGTGCCCCCAGCAATGCTGTCCAGCGGATATTGAGATACACCAAAATCGCTAGGGGTTAAGGTGTAATGCTCGATGTGGGTCGGGGTGATTTCTGCCACCGTTGTGGGGCCGTGGATAGCCACTTCATCCAGACCGTCACCGTGAACCACGGCCGCGCGTGTCATATTGAGGTTTTGCATGGTTTGTGCAATTGGCGCAACTAAGGCTTGGTCGTACACGCCCATCAGCTCAATGCTAGGTTTCGCCGGATTAATTAACGGCCCAAGCAGATTGAAGATGGTGCGCGTTTTCATCGCTTGGCGCACGGGCATCGCGTGTCGCACGCCGGTGTGGTATTGCGGCGCGAATAAAAAGCAAACCCCCAGATTATCCAAGGCCTCGCGAGCACGGTCGGCAGGCATCGCCAAATCAATGCCAAAGGCAGCGAGTAAATCGGAGGAGCCCGATTTGCTCGATACCCCGCGGTTGCCGTGTTTGGCGACTTTAACGCCACAAGCCGCGGCAACAAAGGCGGCCGTGGTTGAAATATTAATGGTGTTCGCGCCATCGCCTCCCGTCCCAACGATGTCGGCAAACGGATAACTAGGGCGTGGGAAAGGCTCGGCGTTGTCGGTGAGTGCTTTTGCCGCGCCCGCGATTTCTTCAGGCGTTTCCCCTTTAATCTTCAATGCGGTTAACGCAGCCGCTAATCGTGCTGGCTCGAGTTCACCCTGAATGATCGCACTAAACAGCTGCTCGCTTTGCGCTTGGCTGAGTGACTGTTGTTGGTAGAGCGTCTCTAGTAGTTGATCCATCACTGTACTTAACCTCGGTATTTGTCTGTTCGAGCTCCGTGCTTATCTGGCACGTGTTGTTGTTAGCGCTGGTGTTATTGTTAGCACTGATAGTAGCCACTGGCCCAATCGATAGTGTGGGTGAGCAGGGCGGCGCCTTGTGCGGTCAAAATGGACTCTGGATGGAATTGATAACCGACCACGTAGTCGGTATTGCTCACCACCGCCATTACTTTCTGATCGTCGCTATCAAACACGGTGGCGATGACATCCAAGCTGGCAGGCACCTCAGTCGCCACCAGTGAGTGGTAACGAGCCACGGTGAGTGGGGATGCCAATGGGCCAAATACCGCATGCTGTTGGTGATGCATGGCCGATGCCTTGCCGTGCATGATGGTGCCAGCACCGGCGACTGTGCCGCCGTAGGCTTCGACGATCGCTTGCTGACCTAGGCAAATCCCCAGCATTGGCACTTGGCCGCGCAGTTTTTCAATCAATGTGGGCATACAGCCAGCATCAGCCGGCGCGCCAGGGCCGGGCGAGAGCACCAGCAGTGGTTGGGGCAGGGTTCGAATGTGGCGAGCAATCGCCTCAGCCTCTAAATGATTGCGGAACACCGTGACCGGGTAACCGAGTGCGCGAAATTGATCCACTAAGTTATAGGTAAAGGAGTCCATGTTATCGAGCAGGACGATGTCCATTGGCGGGGTACTCATGATTGGCCTCCTTGATGGGCGGTTTGAATCGCATGGATTACCGCTTGTGCTTTGCCGCGGGTTTCGTCCGCTTCGGCTTGAGGGTCAGAATCAAACACTACACCCGCGCCGGCTTGCACGGTGGCAACGCCGTTTTCAACGTAGGCAGAGCGGATCACAATACAGGTATCCATCTCACCCGAACCGGTAAAATAGCCCACGGCCCCGCCATAACTGCCGCGACGGCACTGTTCGGTGTCACGGATAAGTTGCATCGCGCGAAGCTTGGGCGCACCGGTGAGCGTGCCCATATTCATACAGGCTTGGTATGCATGCAGCGCGTCTAAATCAGGTTTCAGCTGACCCACCACCCGAGAAACTAAATGCATCACGTGGCTGTAGCGGTCGACTTTGAGCAAGTCGGCGACATGGCGGCTGCCGGGCGTGCTAATTCGCGCCACATCGTTGCGGGCCAAATCGACCAGCATCATGTGCTCGGCGTTTTCTTTTTCATCATTGCGCAGCTCAAGCTCAATGCGGCTATCCAAGTCGTGATCAATGTCGCCTTGGGCGGTTTTCCCGCGTCGGCGCGTACCCGCGATGGGATAAATCTCAACCTGATTAGTCGCTTGAGTATATTTAAGGGCGCTTTCCGGTGAAGCGCCAAACAAGCTAAATTGACTATCGCGCAGATAAAACATATACGGGCTAGGGTTGCCACGCTTCAACGCTCGATAAGCATTGAGCGGCGAGGGACAGGCGAGGGTGAAGCGGCGCGATGGCACCACTTGAAACACATCTCCGGCAATGACGTGCTTTTTCAGTGCGTCAACTTGCTGACAAAAATCTGAATCGGAGACAGAAACCGCAATGCTGTGATCGGTGACCACGGGCGCTTCTGGAAGCGGCGCAGGCGATAAGCAGGCTTCTTTGATGCTTTGTAAACGACGCGATAAATCCACATAGTGGGCGCGGGCGTTATCACCCCCAAATAAGGTGCCTTGTAAGCGCGCTTGGCGGTGCTGGTGGTCAATTACCAGTAAGCTTTCCGCGACATAAAACAGGTAGTCGGGGCAGTGCTCGGTGCCGTCCACCGCCGGTAGCGTTTCAGTGCTGGCCACCAAATCATAGGCAAAAAGGCCACCGATAAAGAGCGCATCGTCAGGTTGGTTATCCAACGCGATACTTTGTTTGATAACACGCAGGGCATCAAACACCGACGCTTGGCGCAGACGGGCGTCTTCATCCAATAGCGCACCACTGTCGTTGGGATGGCGGAACGTCAACGTCAGGGCGGGAACGTCTCCATCGTCGGCCTGCGCTACCTTACAGGCGAGGGCCTTAAGCGCTGCGCTCTGGGTGATACTCTCCAGCAAATGGCTGCCATTATGGGTGAGCGCTTGTAAGGTCACGCGCTGCCCGCGGCACTCAATGCGCACGGCGGCATCGACCAGCATCAGGCTTTTAAGGTTACGTTTGGAGTCAATCTCTGCCGACTCCAACAGCATGCTATAAGGCTTATCTTGGCACACGGCGGCATATAACTCAGTCGGGTCGGCGACATAAGGCACCGAGAGTTGGAGTGTATCGAGCTCGCCATGTTGGGGATCATGAGTGTTCACAGCTTTCTCCCTGCCGCTTGCACAAAGGGGGTGAGTTCTTGCATCAGCTGCGCGAACATATCGCCGGTTAATGCTTGGTGGCCGTCTGACAATGCTTCGCTTGGGTTTAAGTGGCTTTCCACAATGATGCCATCTGCGCCTACGGCCGCTGCGGCGCGTGATAGTGGCGTCACCAGCTCTCGCACACCCGTCCCGTGGCTTGGGTCGACCAACACAGGCAAATGGCTGCGCTGCTTCATCAAGGCCACGGCATTCAAATCCAAGGTATTACGTGTGGCGGTTTCGTAAGTGCGAATGCCGCGTTCACATAAAATCACATTGGGGTTACCTGCATCGACAATATATTCCGCCGCCAGCAAACATTCTTCGATAGTGGCGGAAAGCCCACGTTTTAACAAGACAGGTTTGCCAGTTTCGCCTACCGCTTTGAGTAAGCCATAGTTTTGCATGTTACGTGCGCCAATTTGCAGGCAATCAATGTACTCGCACACGGCGTCGACTTGGCTAATTTCCATTACTTCTGAAACGGTTGGCATGCCAGTCAGGTCACTGGCTTTTTTGAGCAGTTTTAGCCCCTCAACCCCCATGCCTTGGAAATCATAAGGGCTGGTGCGAGGTTTAAAGGCGCCGCCCCGTAACACACGTGCGCCGTGCGTTTTAACGCGCTCCGCCACGGACAATAGTTGTTGTTCGGATTCCACCGAGCAGGGGCCTGCCATAACCACGAAGTGTTGACCGCCCACGGGTACATTGCCGATATGCACCACGCTGTCATGCGGCTGTACATCACGGCTCACACGTTTGTACTTGGTTAAAATCGGTTTGACTTCCTCAACCAGCGGATTAGCCTCAAAATGGCATTGTTGCAGCACACGTTCATCACCCAGCGCGCCCAATACAATGCGTTCCACTCCCGGCATATAAAGCGGTTTTAAACCGCATTGCTCGATTTGATTGAGGAGGGCTTTGGCATCCTGCTCGGTGGCTTGGGGCTTAAGTACAATAATCATCAAATATCCTTTTAAACTATGGTTGCCGGTTACCGTGGCTGAATGCGTGGTGGCACGATAACGCGTGATGGCAAAACTGAGAGACAAAAACGCCCGCATCAGTGGCGGGCGTTGTGAATAGGATGGCTGTCTATACAGCGCGTCACACCGCCCGTGAGGAGCCGTGCCACCAAATAAGTGCAACAGAGGTCATGGATGTCGCCAATACACTCACGGCCTGTTCGGCAGTGGGTGCAGTGTGAATCGAATGTGATCTAGACGCGGCGTTGAGATACATGCTGCGAGACTCCGTTGTGACTGTTACCCTTAGCGCCATATCGCTCCCCAAGACAGAGAAACGGTGCGCGTTAACTTGTGTACTAGTAAACTGATATTTTGCTTCTGTGTCAACGGGGAAATCGAAAAGAATGCAGAAAAAGTGCGGAATAAGCACACGATAATAAAGAGCAAAGATATTCACCGTGCTCGCTAAGCGCTGATTAACTTGGCGCATTCGCATCGACTGAGCCCGCATGGCGCGTACTCAGCCTCAGGCTGATATGACACACACTGACAGTGCCAAGGCGCGAGCACATTAAGGAAACCCGATACACCATGATCATTGATTTACACAGCCATACCACTGCCTCAGACGGCCGCCTATCACCCAAAGATTTGGTGCAGCGCGCGGTCGAGCGTCGCGTGGGCGTGTTGGCGATTACCGACCACGACACCACCGCTGGGCTGGTGGAGGCGCAAGCAGAAATTGACCATCAAAACTTGCCCCTTACGCTGGTCAACGGCATTGAGGTTTCAACCTTGTGGCAGAACTTTGATATCCACATTGTAGGGTTAAATGTCGACCCCCAGCACCCGGCGTTAACCGCATTGATTGCGGAGCAAGCTGAGCGACGCCAACAACGTGCTGAGCTGATTGCTGAGCGGTTAGAGCGCTCGCACTACACAGGGGCGCTCGCAGGTGCGCGCGAACTGGCTGGCGATGCGCCGCTCACCCGTGCCCATTTTGCGCGCTGGTTGGTGGAGCAAGGTCACGCGAAAACCATGCAAGCCTGTTTTAAGCGCTTTTTAACCCGAGGGAACACCGGCTATGCACCACCGAACTGGTGCTCGATTGCAGAGGCCGTTGAAGCGATCCATGAGGCTGGGGGACAAGCGGTGCTTGCTCATCCGGGGCGATACAAACTCAAAGCCAAGTGGCTGAAACGATTACTGGCTACGTTTTCTGACGCCAATGGCGATGCTATCGAAGTCGCTCTTCCTCAGCAGTCGCAACAAGAGCGTCGTTTGCTGGCCGATTACGCGCGCGATTATGGCTTGCTGGCCTCGCTGGGATCGGATTTTCATTATCCTTCGCCGTGGACAGAGCTGGGCCGCAATTTATGGCTGCCGAAGGACAGTCAGCCGGTTTGGTGTGACTGGACGTGGTTAGAGGCGGCTGAACAAAAATGGCAATCAGTAAATCAACTAGATAGCGACAAGCCAGACGCGTTACAATAACGAAATACGTTATATTGATAGCGATAAGGATTATCCGGCGCGCAGACCATTCACGCTGGATTTGCGGTGCGCATCCCCACGGGGTCAAGCTACAGCAGGAGGAACCATGAGTCAGTTTTTTTATGTCCACCCAGAGAACCCGCAAGCGCGGCTGATCAAACAAGCGGTGGAAATTGTCCGAAACGGTGGAGTAATCATTTATCCGACCGATTCGGGCTATGCGCTTGGCTGTCAGCTTGAGAACAAACAAGCGTTAGAGCGTATTTGCCGTATTCGCGACCTCGATAAAGATCATAACTTCACCTTGTTGTGTCGCGATCTGTCTGAGTTATCACTGTACGCACGGGTCGATAACGTTGCATTTCGCTTGATCCGCAACAACACACCTGGCGCGTATACGTTTATTTTCAAAGCGACCAAAGAAGTGCCAAAACGGTTGATGAATCCAAAACGGAAAACCATTGGCATTCGCGTACCGGATAACCAAATCGCCCTGGATTTGCTCGAGGCGCTGGGTGAGCCGCTAATGTCGACCTCACTGATTTTACCGGGTAACGACTTTACCGAATCCGATCCCGAAGCAATTCGTGATCAGTTAGAGCACAGTGTGGATTTGATTATGCACGGTGGCGTATTAGGTGAGCACCCCACCACAGTGGTTGATTTCAGTGAAGGCATGCCTGAGGTTCGCCGTCACGGGAGTGGTGATCCCGCCCCGTTTGATTAATGTCTGACTGTGGGTGAACCAACGCACAGTGTCGCGCGTAATTACCCATGCAATGTTCTTGTTCTGATGTTGCGTCAACCTGTGGTTGACCTTCCATTCCCGCCCAGCCACCTTGCTGGGCGTTTTTTTGTCCACTCGATCACGTCGCGAACGACTCCCTTGGTGTTTTTTTGACCTAGCAACGTTTTGCCAACTTAAGCAAAAAGTTGCTCAGCTTGGCAACTTTTTGCTTGGCTACTTACAAAAAATTGGTCGTTTGTTTTTAAGTCTATGATTTTAAAGGGGTAAAAAGTTGGCACAGAATTGGCATATTAGTGACGCTGCATAACCACGGTGGTTTTGCGTCATGACTAAAGTTTTAAAGGAGCAACTATGCCAACGCCATGTTATATCTCGATTGAAGGTGAAACTCAGGGTTTGATTACTGCCGGTGCCTGCACCGCTGATTCAATCGGTGATGCATTCGTTGAAGGTCACGAAGATGAAATGCTGGTTCAGCAGTTTGATCACAATGTTACTGTTCCAACTGATCCACAATCTGGTCAGCCATCAGGTCAACGTGTTCACAAACCATTCAAGTTTACCGTTGCGCTTAATAAAGCTGTGCCTCTGCTGTATAACGCGCTGTCTTCGGGCGAAAAAATGTCTACCGTCGAGCTAAAGTGGTATCGCACTTCTATTGAAGGTAAACAAGAAAACTTCTTTACCACCAAGCTGGAAAACGCCTCTATCGTCGATATCCATTGTGAAATGCCACACTGCCAAGACCCTGCTAAGTCTGATTTTACTCAGAACCTAACTGTGTCTATGTCATACCGTAAAATCACGTGGGATCACGTCAACGCTGGTACCTCTGGTTCAGACGACTGGCGTAAGCCTATCGAAGCGTAATATCAAGATACGCGATATAAATCGAGTGGCCCGCTGGCACAGTGGGCTGCTTGTTTTCCCCATGTATAGAGGTAGGCATTAGTAATGGCAACGCTGAGATTTTCACTGGCTGTAGACGGTTTACCAGAAGACACTTTTGTTGTGCGTGAATATCAAGGGCACGAGTCTGTGTCTGATGGTTATAAAGACGGTCAGCCTTTGTATGGTTATCGCTACGATATTTCACTCGCCAGCCGTCAATCGGGTATTACTGCTGAGCAAACGGTTGATAAAAAGGCGCTCCTAACGGTATTTCGAAATGAAGAGCCGGTACAGTACGTACACGGTATTGTCCGCCGCTTCACGCACAAAGAGATTGGTCACCATCACACGTTTTATTCTCTTATCTTGGTGCCGTCGTTAGAGCGCTTATCATTACGTCGAAATAGCCGTATTTTCCAACACCAGACAGTGAAAGACATCATCTCAACCCTGTTAACGGAGATGGGGATCACTGATGTTGATTTTTCATTGAAACGAGACTTACCTGAGCGTGAATTCTGTGTGCAATACAGAGAGAGTGATTTAGCGTTTTTGCATCGCTTAGCGGCCGAAGAAGGGATTAACTATTACTTTACCCATCTAAAAGATAAGCACACGGTTCACTTTTACGACGACTCTTCGCTGATTGATAAATATAGCAAGCCCGTTGAACACAACAGCCGGGCAGGGGGTACTTACAGCGACCCTTATGTTCGCCACATCGATATCAGTGACCAAAGTGAGTCAAACAAAACCGTCCTCAAGGACTATAGCTTTAAAAAGCCGGATTACAGTTTTCTTCAGCCTCACGAGGCGGATGGCACCAGTTATCAGCGCACTGATTACGAGTATTTCGACGCTCCTGGCCGCTACAAAAATGATCCAAGTGGCAAAGCCTTTACTCGCATTCGTAACGAGTTTTTGCGGCGCGAGGCCTCAACCGCCCAGGGACAAAGCTATGTGCCTGCACTTCAGGCGGGTGTAAAATTTGATTTGATTGAAAGTTTGCACAAACCGGCTAACCGAGATTGGTTGGTGGTGAGTGTGTCGCATGTGGGTAAGCAGCCTCAGGCACTGGAAGAAGAGGGCGGAACCGGTGCAACCACGTACCATAACGACTTCAAAGTGATCCCTGCGACAAGACAATGGCGTGCCACGCCACAGCCCAAGCCACAAGTTGATGGACCCATGATTGGCGAAGTGGTCGGTCCGAAAGGCGAAGAGATATTTTGTGATGAGCACGGCCGTGTGAAGGTGCACTTTCCGTGGGATCGAGAGAGCAAACAAGATGAGCACAGCTCATGTTGGGTACGTGTGTCCCAAGGTTGGGCGGGCGCGCAATACGGCTTTATGGCGGTCCCTCGCATCGGCCATGAAGTGATCGTGTCTTTCCTTAACGGCGATCCAGATCAACCGATTATTACTGGGCGCACGTACCATGCGACGAACGTGCCACCGTATTTGCTCCCTAACCACAAAACGCGCACGGTACTCAAAACGCAAACCCACCAGGGTGAAGGGTCGAATGAAATCCGCTTTGAAGACCAAGCGTCCATCGAGCAAATCTACATTCATGCGCAGAAAGACCAAGATATTGTCACCGAAAACATCCATCGCGAATTTGTGGGAGTGGATAGTCACCGTCAAGTAGGGCGCAACACTTATCAATCTGTGACAGAAAACAGCCATCGCATGGTTGGCAAAAATGTCGTTGAAGAATTTGGTCAAGATCACCACCAGAAAATTGGGCGCAACCTCGTGCAGCGTATCCTGGGTAAACTGAGTCGCTTTATTTCTGGTGGCATGATCACCAAAGTTGAAGGCGGGATCGTCACACAAGCCACGGCCTCGGAAGAGAAAGAGATCGGTGCTAACCAACGGACCAAAGTCAGTAATGAAAGTTACTTAACCGCCAAAGACATTGTACTGGAAGCTGGCAATGAGTTAACGATTAAAGGCCCCGGTGGCTTTGTCAAAATTGACGGCGGCGGGATCACTATCTCTGGCACCAAAGTGAAGATCAATGAAGGCGGCTCTCCCGGTAAAGGCACGGCACCCACTATGGTTCAGCCTGATGAGACAGATAAGCCTCAGCAGCCTGATGATCCGGACCGACGGGGGTAATTATGCCAAGTGCTGGAAGACTCGGAGACAGTGCGGCAGGGCATGGTTGCTTCCCTGCCACCCCCATTATTAGCGGTAGCCCTGATGTGTCAATCAATGGCAAGCCAGCAGCGCGTAAAGGTGACCCTGTACTGCTTCATGCTTGCCCTTGCCCGAATATGCCGCATGGTATTCATGGGCGTAGCATTAGTGCAGGGTCGTCGAATGTTTCCATCAACGGAAAGCCGGCCTCACGGGTCGGCGACGCCATTGGTTGTGGCGGTCAGGTTGCTGCGGGTTCAGGCGACGTGTTTATTGGTGAGACGCCGTACCAGTCACCATCACATGATTGTGGTGAGGGGGCGGCCAAAAGCAATGCGCCTTTCTTACGGATCTTGCCTTTGGTTAACCCGGTTGAAACACTTTGGTCAAAACCGATTTATAGCCCTGGCTACTTTAAGTCCGTGGCAGAGCAGCAGCTCAAGGGCACCATCACGCAAGCGCTACCCGAGGAATTACCGCCTCTTGGTGAAGACTTATCGTCGTTGGTAAAAAGTGGCGGCTCACCCGAACAAATGCTGTATGTGTTAGAAAAAGGCACCTCCAAAGCCAAGCGGCGCAAAGCACGAGAAGCGATCACTGAGCGTGCCAGCGAGAAAGAGCCAGAGGTTGCTGAACGATTTACGCAAGATATGGACGCGGCTGAAAAAGCGATGCTCAGTGAACATATCTATACGTTAGATAAGCCTGTTGATGATCTAGATGACAGACGCAAGCAGCTTGCCGAGGATTTTGATAATGATTCAGGTTGGGCGCGGGCGAACGAAAAACAGCTTAAAAAGTTAGGCATTGATCCTCAAGATTATAAAGTCGATAAAACAAACTTTCGTGCACAAGTATATATACCGGATCCTGACGTATTTGGGCCAGAGGTGAAGCCAGTACTGGCTTTTCGAGGCACAGAAGCGACGGGAGACTGGACCAAAGGCAATATTCCTCAAGGTCTTATGGGAAGATCAAAATACTATAAGCAGGCAGTTATACTAGGGGAAAAAATCAACAAGAAAAATCGACCTATTGAAATTACAGGGCACTCCTTAGGTGGAGGATTAGCGTCTGCGGCTTCGAAAGCCGGTAATTATCCTGCTACCACCTTTAACAGTGCAGGATTGCATAAGAAGACTGTTGAGCGTTATGGGGTGCCCAAAGTACAACAAGGCAGTGATGATAATATCACGCGCTATCGAATAGAGGGTGAAGTGCTTACCCATGCGCAAGAAAAGATGCCCGTTATAAGGCGTTTACCCAGCGCGGTCGGTAATACCACCCAAACCTTTTCCAAGCCGAAATTATTAACAGCTCAGGCGGAAGGCGATGGCGCGGATCTTGGTACTAACGTAGCGATATCAGAAGATACCGACGTTACGTTAAAAGAGCGAATCAATTTACATGGTATGGATATGATGCGCGAAGCTATCGAAGATCGTAAAGTCGATGATTTACACACGCTAGCCAAGCAGGTCTAAAGCGCGATGAAATACATTTTTTTAGTTATCTTGGCAGGCATTGTGCTGTCAGTTACCGCAAAAGTAGGAGTGTTAAATATGTTCCGCAGTAAACCCTATCCAGAGGTCTTTTTTGAGGGGGAATTATTAGCCGTTGCCCAAGCAATTAAAGCTCATGATATCGATAAAGCGAAAGCATTAGCGGAAAAACTGCCGGATATTGATGCTCACGGTAATGATCATTTTACCCTGTTAGCGTTTGCGGTGGCTGATACCAATATTCCTGCTATCAAGATGCTGATGGCGCTGGGAGCTGATCCTGCCGCCAAAATTGATAACGCCGTGATAGCCGATACGGATGTTTCAGAAACGGTGGCGCATTTGGCAATGAGGCTTAAAACCACAGAGCCACTAAGAACGATGTTGGAAGCTGGCATGGATACCGAAATAAAGAGAGGCAGTGGTACGCTGATTTTTGATGTACCGGACCTAGAAGATAATGACGCACTGAAATTATTGGTTGAGTTTGGCGCCGATGTGAATGCCAGAAATAGTCTCGGGGAAACGGTTCTATTCAAGTTCATTAGCGTGATGTTTGATGAAGCGCTCTATCTCTTGGAGAACGGCGCGGATCCCTTTGTGATGGAATGCTCGGGAATGACAGCTGCGTATTCAGTTCAAGTGTCATTAAATCGTATGGATAAATCCAGCGAGGCGTATCAAAAAATGCTGAGCATTCAGCAAAAGATGATTGCGCTCGGTGTACAGTTTCCCGCTTTAACACCGTATGGAGAGCGCTATCGACTCGATATTGTGTGGTGTGACGACCCTGAAGGTTATTTAACACGTAGCGAGTGTAAGCTTGTGGGTGAAAATGAATTTCTAGCACCGCAATCAGACGCATCTAAACGGCAGGATGAAAAGATACTGCGAGAGCGTTATGGCATTGACGCCAAATTATAAGCGAGGCCTATAAGGTGTTAAAGGTAACAGCCATCGGAATAGGGATTGTGCTTTTGCTCTGGGTAGCAAAAGCCGGTGCTTTTAATCTATTCCGCAGTAAACCCTATCCAGAGGTCTTTTTTGAGGGGGAATTATTGGCCGTTGCCGAGGCGATGAAAGCCCATGATATCGATAGAGCGAAAGCATTAGCGGAAAAACTGCCAGATATTGATGCTCACGGTAATGACCATTTTACTCTTTTAGCCTTTGCCGTCGCTGATACCAATATTCCAGCCATCAAAATGTTGATGGCGCTAGGAGCCGACCCTGCCACCAAATTCGGTAAAGGCGAGGAGGCACAGTCTGTTGCTTACTTTGCCATGTGGCGCAAAACGACAGATGCACTTAAAGCGATGTTGGAAGCGGGAATGGATCCGAATTTGACCGATGAATATGGTGAGACGCTGATTTTTGATGTGCCAGACCTAGAAGATAATGACGCGCTGACATTATTGGTTGAGTTTGGCGCGAATGTAAATGCCAGAAACGGTTTAGGACAAACACCGCTATTAGATTTCATCAGAGTAAACATGGATGAAGTGCTTTATCTCTTGGATAACGGTGCCGATCCTTTTGTGATAGACAATGGTGGACTGAGTGCAGCCTATTCGGTTCAACAGTCACTAGATAGCATGGATAAATCCACCGACGCGTATCAAAAAATTCTGAACATTCAGCAGAAGATGATTGCGCTCGGTGTAAAGTTTCCCGCTTTAACACCGTATGGAGAGCGCTATCGACTCGATATTGTGTGGTGTGACGACCCTGAAGGTTATTTAACACGTAGCGAGTGTAAGCTTGTGGGTGAAAATGAATTGGTTGCACCGCAATCAGACGCATCTAAACGGCAGGATGAAAAGATACTGCGAGAGCGTTATGGCATTGATGCCAATTTATAAGCGAGGCCTATAAGGTGTTAAAGGTAACAGCCATCGGAATAGGGATTGTGCTTTTGCTCTGGGTAGCAAAAGCCGGCGCTTTTAATCTATTCCGCAGTAAACCCTATCCAGAGGTCTTTTTTGAGGGGGAATTGTTGGCCGTAGCCGAGGCGATGAAAGCCCATGATATCGATAAAGCAAAAGCATTAGCGGAAAAACTGCCAGATATTGATGCGCCAGGCAACGAGCATTTCACTTTATTAGCCTTTGCCGTCGCTGATACCAATCTCCCAGCCATCAAAATGTTGATGGCGCTAGGGGCTGATCCTGCTCATCAAATAGGTAATCAAAGAGATAAAGGGACAATTGGTTCCTTTTCAATGTGGAATCGTAGTACGGATGCTTTAAGAGCTTTACTCGAGTCAGGAATGGATCCCGATCAGAGAGAAGATGATAGAACTTTGATATATAAAGTTCCTGAACTAAGAGACAATGACTCACTCAGGCTCCTTATAGAGTTTGGAGCAGATGTGAATGTAATGGACCGCCTCGGTCAAACACCTATGTTCAATTTTGTATTAACTAGTTTTGATGAAGCTATTTACCTTTTAGATAATGGTGCCGACCCATTTGTAATGGATAAGTCTGGTGTGACATTGGCTTATTCTGTACAAAATCGCCTAAATAATACGAATAGTGGGTCGGAAGCCTACCAAAAACTGCTAACTATTCAAAAAAAAATGAAAGAGCTTGGTGTAAAGTTTCCTGCACTTAGTCCTTATGGAGAGCGTTTCCGTAATGACATCGTATATTGTAAAGAGCTTAAGGGTTATCGACCTCGTATCGAATGCAAGGTTGAGGGGGTAAATCGCTTTTTAAAGCCTCAAACCGAGACATCCAAACGGCAGGATGAAAAGATACTGCGAGAGCGTTATGGCATTGACGCCAAATTATAAATATTAACAGAGTCAGTTAGGCATTTTATATGGTAGATACTACGCATAAAACCCCCTTTGAAGTATTGTCACAATCAAAAGATAAACTGTTTTATTTTATTTTTGATGCTGTGCAAAACCCCGAAGCCAGAACATTCTGGGAAGCGATGGCGTCTGGAAACGATGTGGCGTGGGAGTATCTTTATCAGGGTACAGAGTATGCACACCTTATGGATGCCTCACCACTCATCATTGAGATCAAAGAAGGTAAGCCCGGAGAAACACTACTTTATTGGATCCATGATTATACCCAACGCTTCCCAAATACCGGTCTTGTTGGCGTTTACAATGGCTCGATGGCTTCGCTTCATTCTCACTGGCAACAATGGGTGAGTATTATCGATAAGTCAGGCACATCCCGAATGCTGCGCTTCTACGACACCAGTGTGTTGCTAGAACTTTTTGACGTTCTCACCGATGGTCAGAGAGGCGCATTTATAGGGGCGCATGAGGCACTCTATATGCCGGATGTGATTGATGACAAGCCGATGCTTTTACCATGTTGGGATGAGGAAACGGGTTCGCCTTGGGCGCCACAAGACGCTTTGTCGTCGCCCATCGTCTTAACGCCTGAACAGCACGATATCTTCTTCTGGCCAGAAAGAGTTGAAGAGCTAATTGCGTCTGTTTACTCTGACTTAGCCCCTAATTACGCATGGTTACTGAAAAGGCAAAACGTTAGAAACTGCTTTATCGAAGGCCTGCATATTGCCAGTGAAAAATATCCCAATGCGACACGAAACGAGTGGGAAACATTCGCAAACACGCGTTTTTACCTCGGTGATAAGTTCTATCAGCATCCGGAATTTGAGCGTCTACTAACGATTTTCCCGATAAAAAAAGCCATTACTGTGTTTTATAACAAGCACAAAGGCGATGAGTTGCTCAAAACAAAATATACCACCCGCGGATGGTTAGGCATTGAAGGCCGCGCCACACTGATCACAGAGTAAATATGATGTCTAATCAAGCGTCCGAGAATGCACTAATCAATCGGTTATCAGCACCGTTTTGCGCGGTGGTTGATGCCGCTGTGTGTCCGCAAGTCTTCCAAGTGATCGATGACGATGCACTCGCGACCCATCGGTTGTATTGGGGCGAAATGGGCGAGATCCACCATTCGCTATCGCCTTACTTGCTGGTTAATCCCAGCATCGATTGGCTAGTGACGCTGAGTAACGAACAGCCGAACTGGGGCATCGCCTTTGTGTTTGATGATCCGCTTATCAACCAAGATGGAGAGAGCCTCTTCATTCGTGCGAAGCGTTTTTGGCAAACGTGGATACAGGTTAAAGATACCTATCAACAAACCGTATTGCTGCGATTGTTCGATAGGCAGGTGTTTCAAGCGTTATGGCAGGCCTCATCAGACACAGAAAAGCAAGCATTAAGCGGGCCATTTAAATATGCGCTGTTCGGTACACTTAATGATACCGAGGGAGAAACCCTCCCTTTGCGTCCGGAAGCGGCAGATAAGGCCACCTGTCCGCCATTGCCGCGTGCGCTGAGCGAGGCGCAATATGCCGCTCTCTTGAATCTATCACTGCCAAAACAGTATCAAGCCTACAAAACCCATCTACAGACCCACCATGAGCGCACACAAGCATGGTCAGAGACGCAATGGACGCAATTCATTGAAACCGGTGTGAGCGAAGCAAGCGCCAACGGGTTTCAGCAACAGCAAGATATTGTTCGTTTTCTTAGCTTAAAAATCGAGCTAGGCGATACCTTCTATCAAGAGGCGTGGGCACAGAAGATCATTACCCGACCCATTATCGATGGGCAAAAAACGCCCATGGATCGTCTATTTGAGCAAGCTTTAATTTTACTAGATAAGGAATCTTCGTCGTCATGAGCAGTAATGCAAAGGCCGCTTTGCTCTCGAGTTCACAGGCCGCCCAACAAAACTTTTCAACAGACAACGTATTAGAAGGCGGCTGCGTCGAGTGTGCCTGTGAAACGTTTATTCGTTACCATTACGACGATGATAAGCCCGTGCCCAATGCCCCCTTTGTGTTGACTGATAGCAAAAAAACGCAAATTGAAGGGAAAACCGACGATCAGGGGCTGTGCAAGATCCAGAACATGGGGTGTGGGGGCTATGAGATTTTGCTACAAGAGGGCGACGATGAATTCGAGCCAAAAGAAGTGCTGGAGAACAACCCCGTCCTGCAAGACTCGCCGGAATACGCGGCACTGGCTGGCGAATATTTTGCCCTCTATACCCTTTTAAACCGCAAAGGCTATCTGTTTTACGATGCAGACGACAGCTCGGCGGATAGCATTGACGTTGATCGAAGCTGGACAAAGTGGATCCCCGATGACTATGAACCCGCTTATGAGCGGTTTTGGGTTCTTCACCGTGAAATAAACCAAGGGACGCGCAAGCAAAAAGAAGCGGTTCAAAAAATGTATAGCAGCCTAGCCGGTGAGACGGCAGGTATGGCGCAAGATAATCCAGCCTTGTTGTTATTTGTTGAAATCGCGTTAGGTTGCGTCCCTGTGGTCGGGCAGGCTATTGATTTATATGATTTGGGCGATTGGAGCTGGCGGACTTATGAGCAAGAATCATTAGATAACTGGCATTGGGCCGAGGGAACCTTGATAGCCATCGGTTTCGTGCCTGGGTTAGGGGATGCGGCGAAAAAAACCGGTTGTGCCATTTTAGATGCCCTCAAAAAAGCCGATTCTCGGGCAATTCAACTGGCGATGAAAATCATCCGAAGCTTGTCGAATGGCAACCTCGTCAAGTATTTGGCCGATTTTGATAAAACGCTTAAAAGTTGCGCCAAGGAAGCGAAAGAGTTAATCAACAAAACCATTTTTGGCTTAGAAAAAGTGGTGATGCAAAGCGATAGCTGGATTCTGCGTCTTGCGTCCGGTGCCATCCTTGGAATGATTGATGGCTTGAAATCCTTGCTTCAAAAAATCGATGACATGCTCGATTGGATCAAAGGGAAATTTGATGAGTTCAAGGGCAAAATTATTACGGTTAAGCCTGGCACCGCGCACCCTAAAAAGACCCTTGAGGCGCCAGAAAACACCAACGCAGGCAAGGCAGACCCTCATCAAAAAAATCAAGACAAGGCTAATCGTCACACCAATGAAACCGACGGGGACGGGGCCTGTCAGCCTTCCAATAAATGTACGGAAAAAGGCGAACCTGTTGATATGCAAACGGGTAAAGCCTTTGAGCTACGGGAAGACTTTACCGTTGCGGCTCACTTGCCTGTGTCACACGAGCGCTACTATCACTCACGCGGAGAGCGTCACACTGGCCTGATGGGTCGCCTATGGCGAAGCAGTTGGGATATCAGTCTGACCATTGAAGGCGACACGGCGTTATGGATAGACAAAGACTATACCCAAGCACGTTTCCCGCTTCCGTTTACCGCTACGCCAACCCAATCGGCGATGAAGCCTGATTGGCGCTTACACCGAGACTCATCTGGGCACTTGGTACTCAAGCACAAAACCGGGCTGAGTTATCACTTTGGCTTTGCCGCGGGCAGCGTACTCAAAGTTACCAAAATCCAAGATAGCTACGGTAACAGCACCCAGTTTGTTTATCAGCACGCCACATTAAAGTGGGTGGTATTAACGGATCAGCGCTTAATCAAGGTTGCCACTGAGCGTAATCGCATTACCGCCTTAACCTTGTGTGAGCGCGATAAAACAGTGATCCGTGAATTGGCGCAGTATCATTATGACGACCAGGGCTTTTTGCTCTCGGTGCGCGCGGAAGCGGGGCGGAATTTTGACTACCAATACAATCAAGCCGGTCACCTTATTCGTTGGCAAGATAAGGCCAAGACTTGGGTTGAACATGATTACGACGAGCAAGGCCGAGCCCTTGCGACACGTTGTGCGGGTGACTACTGGAACGACCACATCCGTTACGACGACGAGCAGCGGATCCATTACTACAAAAATGCGTTTGGTGGCATTACCGCTTACCACTTAGACGAACGCAACCGCGTGGTGAAAACCGTGGCGCCAGATGGTAGCACCATCACTCAAACGTGGGATAACGACAACCTAATTAGCCAAACCAATGCATTGGGTGAGACAACCTTCTATGCCTATGATGATTGGGGGAATGTAACCGACGTGATGCTGCCGGATGGGGCGGTGCATGCTTATCAGTACAGCGAGGAAGGCCATCTACTCGGTTATACCGACCCTGAAGGTGCGACATGGACGTATCAATACAACCCACAAGGGGATGTGATTGCCGCAACCGACCCAGAAGGGCGAGAAACCACGCTGACTTATACCCCAGAAGGGCACCGAGAAAGCCTGACGGAGCCCGATGGCACCACCACGCGCTATACCTACAATGAACTCGGGTTATTGGCCCGCGTAGCGCCTCAAGTGGGCATGGGTATGCGGTTTGAATACGATCGCCAAGGGCGGTTATGCCGACGCATCAGTGACAATAACTTGGTCCGGACGTGGCACTACCAAAACGATAGCCTCAGCCCAAGCAGCGTTTGTTACGAAGATGGCACCGCCGCTTACTTTGAATACGACATTGAAGGCAATCTGGTCAAAGTCACCGATGCACTGGGGCATAGCCAGTCGTTCGATTACGACGCGTTTGACTTATTGTCACAGGCGATTGACCCTCTCGGGGCGGTGACTCGCTACCACTACAATGCCGAAGCAGAGTTTGCTGGGGTCACCAACAGTCAAGGCCATGACTGGCGCTACACCTTTGATAAACAAGGACGTGTAGTTAGCCAGCAGCACTATGATAAGCGTGTTGAGCACTACGAGTACGACGCAGCAGGGCGGCTGAGTCGTCACACCAAACCTGATGGCTATCAACACCAATACGACTACGACCAAGGGGGGCGGGTTAGCCACATCCACACCTTCGATGCGTCGGGCGCACCGGCCGGGCAAACCTGGTATGAATACGACGCGGCCTCGCGCCTGACCTACGCCGAAAATGGTGACGCGTGGGTAGGGCTACGCTATAGCCCGTCAGGGTTATTGGTGGAAGAAACGCTTAATGGCACCACACTGGCCTATCAGTACGATGAAGCGGGACGCCGTATAGAGGCCAAAGGCACAGAAACCGCGCGCCAGTATGACTGGCACCATCATCAGCTGACACAGGTTCAAATCGGTGCTCACCAGCCGCTTGATTTTGCTTATACCCCACAAGGGCAAGAGCAACAGCGAGGTAACCAACAAGGTTTTCGTTTAACCCATCAATGGAGCGAGCGAGGCCTACTGACACAACAAGGGCTGGGCCAACACCAAGACCCGTTGCGGCGTTACCACTACGACGCCCTTGACCGCTTAATCGGAATCGATGATAACCACCGTGGCAGTCATCGGTTTATGCTTAACCCTAATGGCCAAGTGGTTGGGGCACGACAACAAAAAGCGTCACAACCTAACGGACGATTTGTGCACCTGTTTGGTTACGACAGCGAACTGAACCTCAATGAGACGGGATTTGCGACCGAATACAGCCAACAGCAACACGTCGTGTCGCTGGCCGATGCACGGGTGCAACGCCAAAAACGCCGCCATGACCGCGCAGGGCGTGTATTAGAAACGGGCCGTTTTCGTTATCGCTATGATGCTTGCGGCCGGGTGATTGAAAAGACCGAGAACAAAGCAGGTTACCGGCCACAGGTAACGCGGTTTAGCTGGAACGCGGATGACCGCTTAACCCACATTGAACTGCCCAACGGCACGCGGTATCGCTACCGCTACGACCCCTTTGGGCGACGTATCGCCAAAGAATGTGCGCACAGCGACACACAGACTCACTACCTGTGGGACGGCGCGCACATCGTGCAGCAGCAACAGGCCACGGCTGATGGGCAAGTTCTACAGCAAACCGAATACCTTTACGAGCCCGGCAGCTCCCGCCCGATGGCGCAAGTGACCCACCATGAGCAAGGCAGCGAACTGAATTACATCGTGACCGACCACGCGGGAGGCCACGGCTGATGGGCGACACACAGACTCACTACCTGTGGGACGGCGCGCACATCGTGCAGCAGCAACAGGCCACGGCTGATGGGCAAGTTCTACAGCAAACCGAATACCTTTACGAGCCCGGCAGCTCCCGCCCGATGGCGCAAGTGACCCACCATGAGCAAGGCAGCGAACTGCATTACATCGTGACCGACCACGCGGGCACACCGCAAGAGCTGTGTAATGAACAAGGTGATATTGTCTGGCGGGGCGAGCAAGCGCTATGGGGCCATTATCACGGGCAGTCACAACGCCACTGGCAACGACGCGAAGAAGCGGCCAACGACAGTATACAGTGTGACCTTCGCTACCAAGGGCAACTCGAAGACGCAGAATCGGGCCTTTACTATAACGTAAACCGTTATTACGATGCAGACAGTGGCCAGTATCTTAGCCCCGACCCGATAGGGTTTGCGGGCGGGTTAAGGCCGCAGGCGTATGTTGCCAACCCACTGGAGTGGGTGGATCCGCTGGGGCTGGCGGGGTGTGGATCAAAGGATACTGGTGAAACGACTAAATTATCTAAATCTCAAGGTATCAACGAATTAGATCCTAATTCTGTTCGATTTAGTCAAAACTCAGTAAATGGTGCCGGAGGGCTGACCGAGAGCATGAATACTAATGGATGGAAAGGTGATCCTATCGACGTGGTAAAAATGGATGATGGCGGCTTGACTACTATAGATAATACACGAGTATTAGCGGCATCTCGTGCCAAGGTTAATGTTCAGGCAAAAATTCATGGCTTCAATGAACCTCTTCCTGAAGATATGATTGAAAGGTTTACTACGAAGAAAGGTGTTCCATCAACATGGGGAGAAGCAATAAAATTAAGAATTGGTAAACAAAGTGCAGGATTTAGAAATAAATACCCTAATGGCTCACCTTTTATAGGCTCGATGGATTAACATGGTAGAAAAATTGTTAACAGAAAGAGAAACTCCCGAGTGGTTTAGTTATTCTCAGGATTTTTTGAGGATTGTAGAGCAGGGTTTGTTAGATTTTGACCCGTGGATAATATTGCAGAACGAACAACTACGTACTCGTTTTTTTGGTCTCAAAGAGCGTTATCCTGAGCGGCAACTGATTCCATTTGCTCGGAGAGAGGATAATGATGATGTCGCATGTTGGGACAGAGATAAGCCAGGAATAATAATCATAATTCATGATTTCTCTAGTCCTGGCTACGAAAATAAGGAAGAGTATAAGAGCTTTTGGGATTGGTTAAGAGCAGCTCTGGAAGCTACAATTGCTTATGATGCATGAGAGCTGAATATTGAGATGAATTTTTCTGGCACTGAATTTGTAAGCCATACGTTATTTTTTGCCTGATAAAACTCAAAGCCTTGCTTAGACATAAGTTGGGCTTTTACTCTTAATACTATTGGTTTTCCATATCGTTGACCTACTGCTATCGCTGCATCTACATCTGTAGATAGGTGAACGTGCTGTCTTTGTTGGGGTTTTAAACCATGCTTTGTTATGGATGTTAAAAATCGACTAGCAGTTCCATGATATAAAACTTCAGGAGGGCTTGTTGGTTGAAGTTGTAAGTCAACGTGGAGTGAGTGCCCCTGGTTAGCACGAATATATTTTTCATCTGTAGATACACTGAAGCGTTTTTTATCATTTTTTCGAACAACCTCTTTGATTAAAGATGAATGTAATGTTCTAAATTCATTATGCCTAATTTTATTCGTCTTAGTTATAATTTCTTCAATATTAGCCCAGCCGTTAGAATCTAATTTAATACCGATGGCTTCAGGATTATGACGCAAAATGAGACTTAAGAATTTACTTATTCGATTTAGTTGCTTAGTTGATGTCATTTACTTTACCGAGTTTCCTGATATTATTCACAATCCTATGCTACAATTTTATGACAGTCTATAACAGGATTGAACCGGCCTAAAAACGGCGTTGTTGATCAAATCAGTCAAGAGGGTGTTCAATCTTCTGTGTTACCCGTTACTCATAGAACCCTTACTCCGCCCTTCGAAGTTACTGGTTATCGACAGCGTCACGTTCCAGTTTGCATTGGATGTGTCCACTTTTATGATGCCTCCAACATACTAGCGTGCAGCGCCAAAAGCTTCGCCATGACCCCGCAGGTCATGTACTAGAAACCCTGAACCCATATTGAAATGCCCAACGGCACGCGGTATCGCTACCGCTACGACCCGTTTGGGCGACGTATCGCCAAAGAATGTGCGCACAGCGACACACAGACTCACTACCTGTGGGACGGCGCGCACATTGTGCAGCAACAACAGGCCACCGCTGATGGGCAAGTCCTACAGCAAACCGAATACCTCTATGAACCCGGCAGCTTCCGCCCGATGGCGCAAGTGACCCACCATGAGCAAGGCAGCGAGCTGCATTACATCGTGACCGACCACGCGGGCACACCGCAAGAGCTGTGTAATGAGCAAGGTGATATTGTCTGGCGGGGAGAGCAAGCGCTATGGGGCCATTACCACGGGCAATCACAACGCCACTGGCAACGACGCGAAGAAGCGGCCAACGACAGCATACAGTGTGACCTTCGCTACCAAGGACAACTCGAAGACCCAGAATCGAGCCTTTACTATAACGTAAACCGTTATTACGATGCAGACAGTGGCCAGTATCTTAGCCCAGACCCAATAGGGTTTGCAGGCGGATTAAGGCCACAAGCGTATGTTGCCAACCCACTGGAGTGGGTGGATCCGTTGGGGTTGGCGGGTGCTGCTCATGGAGAGAAAGATAAAAGATCATTTGAACCGAATCCTAAGCATGGAAAAACTAAGCGAGGTAATGCGAACCCTGAACCCACTAACCCACAACAAGCTTTGGATGATTCAATAGAGCTTCCTGGAAATACTACACGCAGGATATCTGTTGATAAGCAGACTGGAGAGTTTTCAGTATTTGATGAACACATGCCAGGGAAGTTCCATGGTCACACAAGGACATGGAAAGAATTAGATCAGACAATGCAAGCTACTTTGCGTAAATCCGGACTCGTTAACAAAAAAGGTAAAATAAAATGAGAGAGTACCAAAGTGTCATACCTGTTACAAAAGAGAGCGCTGAATCTGCATTAAGTTCAGCAACGGGCGAAGAGCTTTGCCTCTTACTTCTTGCTTTATGTGAACTAGATGATTGGGAATGGGCTCAAGATGTATACCTTAGATACATATATGATGAGGATATATGGGTTGCATCTGCTGCAATTACAGGATTAGGACACCTTGCTAGGGTTTCGGGCCAGCTAGATAAAAAAACCGTACTTAAAAACCTAAGTGATTTGGCCAAGTTAAAACCGAAGTTAGAAGGTAAAGTATACGATACCATCAATGACATTCAAATGTTCGTTTAAGCGAGGGCTTGTTCACGTCTACGAGGTTTTTGTTCAGAACTCGGTCTTATTCGGAGGTAGTATTCATAATACTGTATCCCCCATTTCTCACAGAACCACAGACCCCACTCCGCCCTTCAACGTTGCTAATTAGCTGCGATAGCGTCACGTTCCAGTATTATATTGGAGGCATCCACTTTTATGATGCCTTCCACATACTCGAGTGCAGCGCCAAAAACGCCGCCATGATCGCGCAGGGCGTGTACTAGACACCCTTAACTCACATTGAAATGCCCAACGGCACGCGGTATCGCTACCGCTACGACCCCTTTGGGCGACGTATCGCCAAAGAATGTGCGCACAGCGACACACAGACTCACTACCTGTGGGACGGCGCGCACATCGTGCAGCAGCAACAG